>CAZSVT010000313.1:0-1619 GCA_964610365.1 uncultured Isosphaeraceae bacterium | reverse complement strand
CGCTCCGCGTGGAGTGGCGCACGGACCGCATGGCGCTGGCGGAGGCCGAGCTCGACGCCCTGCCGCTCGAACTCGATCCGGCCCCGCCCGCCGAACTCGTCATCGGCGCGATGCGGCGCATCGGCGAGGCGGCGCTGGACGCCGGACGCGTGGAAGTGCCCTTCTCGGTGATCGCGCCCAAGCCGGAGCGGCTCTGGTGCGAATCGAGCGCCGGGATCCTGCGCGTGCCGCTCGGCCGCACCGGGGCCACGAAGCTCCAGTCGCTCGTCCTCGGCGAGGGCACGAAGCAGCATGTCCTCATCGCCGGCAAGACGGGCTCCGGCAAGTCCACGCTCCTGCACGCCCTCATCACCAACACCGCGCTCTGGTACGGACCCGACGAGGTGGAGATGTTCCTCGTGGACTTCAAGAAGGGCGTGGAGTTCAAGACCTACGCCGAGCACCTGCTCCCGCATGCCCGGGCCATCGCCATCGAGAGCGACCGCGAGTTCGGACTCAGCGTGCTCCAGGGTCTCGACGCGGAGCTCAAGCGCCGCGGCGACCTCTACCGCGAACTGGGCGTCCAGGATCTCAAGGGATTCCGCCAGGCGCGGCCCGGCGAGCCGATGCCGCGCGTGCTCCTCATCGTCGACGAGTTCCAGGAGCTCTTCATCGAGGACGACAAGGTGGCGCAGGACGCGTCGCTGCTCCTGGACCGGCTGGTGCGACAGGGCCGCGCCTTCGGCATGCACGTCATCCTGGGATCGCAGACGCTCGGCGGCGCGTACTCGCTGCCGCGCACCACCATGGGCCAGATGGCGGTGCGCATCGCCCTGCAGTGCAACGAGGCGGACGCCCAGCTCATCCTCTCCGACGACAACACCGCGGCGCGGCTGCTGGGCCGTCCCGGCGAGGCGATCTACAACGACGCCGGCGGACTGGTGCAGGGCAACTCGCCCTTCCAGATCGTCTGGCTCTCCGACTCGATCCGGGACCAGTGGCTCACGCGCTGCACCGAAGCGATCCGCGCCGCGCCGCAGCGCCGCGCGGCCACGGCGCCGCCGATCGTCTTCGAGGGCAACGTGCCCGCCGATCTCGCCGGCAACCCGCTGCTCGCGGAGCGCCTCGCCGCGGGTCCCGCCCCGGCCTCCACCGCCCCCCGCGCCTGGATGGGCGAGCCGATCAGCATCAAGGAGCCCAGCGCGGCGGTCTTCCGCCGCCAGAACGGCGCCAACCTGGTGGTGGTCGGCCAGCAGGACGACGCGGCCGCGTCGGTGATGGCGGCGGCGTTCCTCTCGCTCGCGTCGCAGTGCGCGCCGGATCGGAGCCGCTTCGTGGTGCTCGACGGACTCCCCGCGGACGATCCCTTCGCGGGCGCCCTCGGCCGGATCGCGGCGCGACTCCCGCATCCGGTGGAGTGCCCCTCCTACCGCGAATCGGACGACGCGATCCGGCGCGTCGCGGAGGAGGTGGCCGCGCGCACCGCCGCCACCGGCGCGGATCCGCCGCCGATCTTCCTCATGATCCACGCCCTCCATCGATTCCGGGGACTGCGCCGCGAGGAGGACTACGGCTTCGGCGGCGGCGACGCCCCGCCCACGCCCGCCGCGCTCTTCGCCGCCATCCTGCGCGACGGTCCC
>CAZSVT010000312.1:450-1707 GCA_964610365.1 uncultured Isosphaeraceae bacterium | reverse complement strand
TCCCACCACTCGAACGGTCCCGAACGGGCGGCGAGGCGCATCGGCGCCGAGACGCCGTCGCTCCGCGCGAGCTCCACCGAGTCCAGGTCTCCCGCCAGCGCGCGGACGCGCAGGAGCCATCGATCGTCGCCGAGACGCTGGCGGTCGCGCCGCGCAGCGGGATCATGGCGAAGGGCCACGGCCTCGATGCGGCCGTCCCCCCGCGCCGCCGAGGCGGCATCGAGTCCGGCCTCGGCGCCGAGTCGAAGGCGCGAGTTGCGCCCGCCGTGGCCGTCGTCGCTTCCGTCGGGATTGCGCGGATCGGAGAACCAGCGATTCCCGTCGGCCACGAACTTGTACCAGTGCTCGCCGTCCGGCAGCTCCAGCGAAGCGCGCCAGCGACGCTCGCCGGCGGGACCCGCGGGGGCGCCGGCGACGAGTTCCATGGGCGTGCGCTGGGCGTTCCAGCCGTTGAAGCTCCCCGCCAGGGTGAGCGCCTTCGTGGCGGCGGGCGCCGTGCACTCGAAGGTCACCGTCCATGCCTCGGGGCGTCCCGCGGCGCGAACGGCCGACACCGAGGGCGGCAGCGGCCCGGGCCGCTCCTGCACCGCGCGCGGAACCCGGGCGACGTCCACCGCCGGCGGAAACGGCGGCGGCGCGTCATCGACGGCGCCCCCCGCGACCGCGATCGTCGCGTCGAGGAACCTCGCGCTCGCGACCAGGACGAGCGGGATCAGCGCTGCAGTCATCACCATCGGGCTCCACTACACTCCGCGCCCGATGCGTGACGACCGCGCCGCGCCATCGGGGCCGGGCATCGTAGCGAACGATCCCGCCGCGCCCGCCCCGCCCGCCGCCGACGCCGGCTCGACGATCGGCCGCTGGTTCCGCGCATCGCTGGCGGTGATCGCGCTGCTGGCGGTCCTCTGGGCCTTCGCGTGGAAGGTCGGACGGATGATCGGACGATGGGAGCGATCGGGCGCCGAGGTGGAGCTGGTGGTCCTCCACTGGTCGGGCGAGGGAGGACCGGAGGAGAACGCCATCGTCGAGCGCACGCTCGCGGCGTTCGAGGCGGCCCATCCCGGCGTGCGCGTCCGACGCATCAATCCCGGCGACGCCGCGAGCTTCTCCACCAAGTTCCAGACGATGCGCGCCAGCGGCGAGCCGCCGGACGTCTTCTACGTCCCCTTCGAGCGCGTGCCGTTCTGGAGTTCGATCGGTCTCCTGGAACCGCTCGATCCGTGGAGCCATCCTCGACGTTCGAAGGGGGCTCGATCC
>CAZSVT010000312.1:0-440 GCA_964610365.1 uncultured Isosphaeraceae bacterium | reverse complement strand
GGTTGGTGGTGGTGTCGCGGCCCCCCGCCCCCTGCCTCGCGGGCCCCCCCCCGCGACCGGACGGCCGGCGGCGTGACCGATGCCGTCGATCTCGACGCCTTCTTCCCCGCCGTGGTCGGCGCCTTCCGGTACGACGGCGTTCGGGCCGGCGCCGGGCCGATCTACGGGGTCCCCAAGGACTTCACCACCGTCGGCTTCTACTACAACAAGGATCTCTTCCGGCGCGCCGGCGTCCCGTTCCCGCGCGACGACTGGACCTGGGACGACTTCATCGAGACGGCGCGACGGCTGGGGCGCATCGACGACGCGCAGGGTCGCCCGGTGATCGGCGCCGAGTTCGTGACCTGGTCCGCCATGGTCCGCGCCTACCTCCGCACCGAGGGGCTCGACGTGCGCGGCGACGGCTTCGGCGATCTGCGCCTCTCCGATCCGGCGGTGCA
>CAZSVT010000311.1:0-1811 GCA_964610365.1 uncultured Isosphaeraceae bacterium | reverse complement strand
GCGGCGCCGGCGTCGGCATCCTCTCGATTCCGCTCATGGCCCTGGCGGACCGCCCGCGCTTCCGCGTGGGCGCCATGGCGGCGCTGGGCTACCTGGGGTTGGAGGCGCTGTTGCTGCTGGCGGGGATCTGGTTCATCGATCGCGGCGGGATGGACTTCGGCGAGCACGCGTTCCTCGCCGCGGGCGTCGCCTCGGTGACGCTGCTCCCGACCATCGCGGCGCTCTTCGCGATGCCTTTCCTCCCGTCGCGCGTGCTGCCGCGCCTGACGATCCTGGGTTCGGCGGCGGCGATCCTGCTGTGCGCGCCTGCGATCGTCCAGCCGCCCTGGTCCATGGGCTGGAGCATGACGGGTCAAGCGATGGTGGTCGGTCTCTCGCTGGGGGCCGCCATCCTTCTCGCGTTCGGATGCCTCGCCCGCGGCGCCCATGAGCGCCCGCACCTGGGCTTCCTCCTGTCGCTCGTGCCCCTGGCCACCTTCCTGCTCGTCGTGGCCATGGTCTTCGAGCTGTTCGAGTCCGCGCGATTCGGCCCCCGCGACGACCTGAGCGCGCTGCTCGTCCTCCTCTGGCCGCTCTCGGTGACCGTGGCCATCTGGCACTCCACGCGCCTGCTCGATCTGCGCGGCGGGCAGCGCCACCTGCGCACCGCGTTCGGCCTGGCCGGCCTGGGCGGATCGCTGCTCCTGGGCGCGTCCGCCTACGTGAACTCCGAGGGCGCCGGGGCCCTGGGCGCCGCGTGTTTCGTCGTCGCCGCGTGCGTCCTGGTGGCCATCGCCGTCTTCGTGCGCATCAACCGGCGCGCGGAACTCACCACGATGCTGGTGGAGGTGCGACCCGGTTCGATTCCCTGTCCGCGCTGCCGGCGAACCATCGAGCTTCGTCCGGGCCACGGGACCTGCGCCGCATGCGGTCTCGCCTTCCGACTGGAACTCGAGGCGCCGCGCTGCCGGCGATGCCGCTTCGACGTGACCCACACCGAGAGCGAGGTCTGTCCGGAGTGCGGGGAGCCGATCCTCCTGCCCGTCGCGGCGGCACCGGGTTCCGCGCCGCCGCTCCCCGCGGCCTGAGGCGCCGCTCCGGCGGCGTCGGCGGGGCGCCGCCGTCGCTCACGACGCCGTCGTGAGCAGCACCACGCCGGCGAGGATCATGGCCACCGACACGGCCTTGCGCACGCTCATCGGCTCGCCGAGGATCAACCACGCCAGCACCACGGCGATGGCCGGCGCCAGCGAGAACGCGATCGGCTTCACCTTGGAGAGATCGCCCGCCGCGATGCCGAGGTAGAAGAAGCCCACGCCGAGCGCGCCGGCGGAGAGACCGGAACCCAGGACGAGCAGGAGCAGCGTCCGTCCGTCGGCCCGCCACCACGCCGGCTCGCGCGCGGCGTGCACGCCGAGGGGTTCCAGCATGCCGCGCGTGGCGGCGATCCACGCGAGCGCCAGGATCGGCAGCGCCACCGCCGTGCGCACGGTGATCGCGGAGACGGGACCCACCTGTCCCGACTTCAGCACGAGCTTCGTGCAGAGTTCGCCCACGCCCCACGCCACGCCCGCCAGTACGCCGAAGAGGATCGCCTGCATCGTGGCGGGCACGATACCGCGACCGCGGCCGCGACCGCGTCAGATGACGGCGGCGTCGGCCTCGCGGATCCAGCCGCTGCGCCCGTTGGGAAGCTCGATCTCGATCCAGCCCGGACGCCGATCGCGCACGCGGAACTCCACGCCTTCGCCCAGCGTTTCCTGGAACTGCGGTTCGAAACCCTCGCCGTTGCCCTTGCGCACGACCACGCCGTGCTCGACGACCACGCCGCG
>CAZSVT010000310.1:0-1824 GCA_964610365.1 uncultured Isosphaeraceae bacterium | reverse complement strand
GCCGTTCCTCACCTTCTACAGCGCCGGCGCGGATGCCTACCTCAGGAGCCCGAAGGACAAGTGGCTCCTGGACGCGGTGCATCGCCTGGAGACCGAGGGCGTGCAGCTGCCTCCCGAGCTGCAGCGCAACCTGGAGCGCGATCCGCAGGGCCGGGTGGTGACCTCGATCCTGCGGGATCTCCTCACCACGCGCCTCGCCGCGACCGTGGCCATCGCCCCGGCGGCCGAAGGCGGTCCTCCGATGCCCGAGGGTCAGCTCACCATGCTCGGCAACGCGCGTCGTCCGGGCAACACCATCGAAGGCACGCTCATCGACGCCGTGCGGATGTCGGGCATGTGGTCGGAGTTCAAGCCCGATCCGTCGAATGCGTCGTTGCGCACCTTCCAGCAGAAGGAAGCACCGAAGGTGTGGCTAGGCACGCTGGCGCAGGGCGGAACCCCGGCCACCGTGTTGAGCATCGGGCGCCCGCCAAGCGCGGAGCCGATGAGCTTCGAGCGATTCGGAGTTCCCAAGGGCGTGGAGCCGCAGGTGGCGCTCGAGCTGGACTTCGGACCGCTCCAGCCGTACCTGGGGATGGCGTCGGTGATGCTGCCGGAAGGGCCGGATGGACGCGGGCCGCTGGAGCAGATGGGCATCGTCAGCGACACGCCGATGATCTTCCGGCTCGCCGCCACCAACGACGGCACCGACGGGCGCATCGAGGCGCGGCTGGTGAACGGCGCCAAGGCCATGAACATTCCCCCGGCGCAGCGGCAGCAGGTGCTGGAGCCCGCCGACCTCCAGTGGATCCCCGCCGACACCTCCGGCGCCTGGTGCGCACGGATGGATTTCCCGCAGTTCCTGACGCAGACGATCGATCAGTACAACGCCCAGCTCGAAGCCTTCGGCGCCGATGACGACGGCGACTTCGACAACGGCGGCATGAACGGGGAGGAAGGCAAGGGCGACGGCAACGCCGGCGGCAAGGGGGCTGCCGGCGAGGGGCCGATCGATCGCGCCGTGCGCGAGGCGACGGGACTCGACCTGCGACGCGACCTCATCGCGCCGCTGGGCAACTTCGCCTGCGTCCACTCCAGCGACTCGCTGGGCGGCGGTCTCATGGGCACCGTGATGGTGGTGACGCTGCGGGACTCCGCGACGATGTCCCGCACGCTCGAACGCCTGGCCACCGTGCTGCACGACCAGCGCGAGCCGCGCGATGCGGGCTTCGGCCTGCGGGCGCGCAAGCAGCCGGGACTCGACGCCCTCTACTCGCTTTCATTCGCCGGACTCCCGATCCCGCTCCAGGTGTCCATCGGAATCGGCAACGGAGCGATGGCCGTCTCGCTCTCGCCGCAGACCACGATCGCGGCGCTCGCGCAGGCCAAGGCGAAGGGCTCGCTCGCCGACCGCGCCGAGTTCAAGGCCATGGCCGCCGCCGCCGGGATGAAGGGCGCCACGGGCTTCGCCTGGTTCGACGCGGCGTCGGCGCTGAAGGGCGGCTACGGCGCCCTGCTGGCCCTGGCCAACGCCGCGGACAGCGCGCTCCTGCCGCAGAGCGGACCCGCCACGCCCTTCTCCACCACCGTGCCGAGCGTGGCGGAGTTGTCCAAGGGCGCCAAGCCGTCCTTGCTCGTCGGTCGCTTCGATGGCGACGACATCGCCTGGACCTACCTCTGCGACGGCAGCTTCTCCGTGCAGTTCGCGGCGTTCGCGTCGCAGGTCATGGGCGGATCCATCACTTCGGCGCCGCTGCTGGCGGGGCTCCTCCTCCCGGCCATGGCCCAGGCGCGGAATACGGCCCAGGAAGTGCGCCGGGAGCAGCAGGCCCGGGCAGGCGTGAT
>CAZSVT010000309.1:0-1901 GCA_964610365.1 uncultured Isosphaeraceae bacterium | reverse complement strand
GGCGGGCTGGTCTTCGTCGGCTCGACGCCGGGATCCGACGCGACGATCTCGGTGACGGTGGTGGGCGCGACCGGCGCCGCGATCCCGGGCGTGGATCTCTGGCACGGCGGCACGGGCGCCGAGGCGCGGGGAGCCAGCCTCCAGGAGGCGGCCGGACCGGCGCTGGTGGGCGCGGTGGTGGAGGGCGCGGTGCTCGTGCGCGGCGGCACCACGCAGGAGAGCGGAGTACCGAACATCGCGTGGCAGCTGCTGGCGTTCCTCATCATCACCGCCGCCGAGGTGATGGTGAGCATCACCTGCCTCGAGTTCTCCTACACGCAGGCGCCGCCGCAGATGAAGAGCTTCGTGATGGGGCTCTTCCTCCTCAGCGTCTCCGCCGGCAACGGCATCATCTTCATCGTCAACCGACTGACCACCGATCCGGACACGGGCATCTCGTGGCTCGAAGGGCCCGCGTACTACCGATTCTTCACCTGGCTCATGCTCGGCGCCTCGCTGGCGTTCCTCGTGGTGGCCAAGCTCTACAAGCCGCGCGAGTACATGCAGGCCGAAGTGCCCGCGGCGAAGCAGCGGGCCCATGGCGACGCGGGCGCCGCATCGGCGTGAGCGCGGGCGGTGGCGCCCCCGGGCGCCGACGAAGCCGATGTCGACGCCACGCATCATCCGACTCCGACGCCCGGCCGTGCTCGCCGTGGAGCCCGGCCGACTGGTGCCCGCGGGCATCTCCCTCGACGCGATCGACGAGGCCTGGGATCTCGCCGCGTCCCGCAATCACCGCCTCTTCGACGGGGATCTCCTCCACGTCCGCGGTGTCTCGCGCAACGGCCACGGCGGCGTGACGATCCACGCCATCGAGTCGAGCTACCGCTTCCACGCGGTGCGCGCGGCGGGGCTCGAGACGGGGGTGCGGCCGCTGGGGGTGAAGTCGATCACCACGCGCGGCGCCAAGGTGCTCATGGGGCGACGATCCGCCGAGGTGCACGCGGAGGCCGGTCGATGGGAGTTCGTTCCCGGCGGCACGCTGGAACCGGGCGTGGAACCCGAGGCCCAGCTCGCCCGCGAGCTCGCCGAGGAGTGCGGCTGGCGCTGCGACGCGCCGCCCCGGCAGATCGCGCTGCTCTTCGACGACGAGGCCCGGACCTGGGAGATCGTGCATCGCGTGGAGGCGTCGCCCGCGCCGCCGGGACCGTCAATCGGCGGCGACGCGCCGTGCTGGGAGTACGACGAGATCGCGGAGCTTCGACCCGAAGGGCTGGATCTCCTGCCGCTCTCGCGGGCGGCGACGCTGATGCTGCCGCTGCTGCGCGAGATGTCCGCGGAGCCGGAGGCCGGTCGGTGAGCGAGGCGCCGGCGCTCCTGGCCGGGGTGCCGCTCCTCCGCCGGACCGCGCACGAGGTGGTGGTGGTCAAGCCCGCGGATGTCCCCAGCGAGATGAGCGCCGATCCCGACGGCCGCTCCATCGTCTCTCGGCTGCGGGCCGCGCTCCCGGGCGCGGACATCCAGCTCCCGCATCGCCTCGACCGGCCCACCCGAGGTCTGCTGGTGGCGGCGCTCTCGCGCGAGGCGGTGGCGCGGCACAACGAGCACCTCCGCGCCGGGCGCTGGCGGAAGTTCTACCTGGCGCGCGTGCCGCAGGGCGGGCCGCTCCTGGGCGAGCATCGCGCCTTCCTGCGGCGCGACGGACGCACCGCCTCCGTGGTCCGTTCGGGCGGAGACCCGTCGCGCCTGGAGGTCCTCGCGGAGGCGCCGGCGCCGACCGGTCCCGGATCGAACGCCGGCGAGGGCGAACGACACCTCCTCATCCGGCTGGACACCGGGCGCTACCACCAGATCCGCGCGATGCTGGCCGCGCTCGGCTCACCGCTGATCGGCGACGCCGCCTACGGAGGCCGGCGCGGAGC
>CAZSVT010000308.1:0-1983 GCA_964610365.1 uncultured Isosphaeraceae bacterium | reverse complement strand
GCGATCGGCGCGGATCGTGACGCGTCGCCCACGCTCTCGCGCATCCCGCGCAAGTTCGTGGAGCGCTGGAACGGGCTGGCGTCCAAGGCGCGGTCCACCGACGACGCGGCGCGGCTGGTGGCCCCCGGCGTCACCGCGGCGGCGCTGCTGGCGGGCGATGCGCCGCCTCCCTCGAGCGTGGCGCTGGCCGGCGCCGACGCGCTGGTGCGCCTGGCCGAGCTGGCGGGGGCCGGGAGCCTGCTCCTCGCCGGCCGTTCCGCCGAAGCGGCGCAGCGGCTCTCCTCCATCGAGAACGGACTGGAGCGACCGCAGCTCGCGGGTCTCGGGCCCGGCGGGCGCTCGCTCACCGCGCCGGTGGAGCCCTCCGGCGACGGACTCCTGGCGCGGCGGCTGGACGAGGTGCGCACGCCGCAGGAACGCATCGAGATCATCCGCCGGCGAAGGACCGAAGCCGCGCCGGATCTCGGCCCGCTCGACGCCGCGCGGCTGGTGCGCGAGGCGTACCTGGGCGAACCCAGCGCCCTGCGACTCACCGCCCAGGGCGTCATCGTGGACAGCTTCGCCGGCGGTCGTCGCGTGGCCCAGGAACTGGTGGATCAGTTCGCTCTCACCGGTGGCGCCGACGCGGCGCTGGCGAAGTTCGTGGAGCGCCTGACGGGCGAGCGACTTCCGCCGCATCCGAATCCCGCCTTCCGCGGGAAGGCCCTCGCGGCGCTCCTGCGCCATCGGCTGCGACTCTCCGAACATCCATGGCACGGCGTGGATGCGCTGATGACGCGCATGGCGGCGGCGGAAGCCGAGCGCCTGGAGGCCGAGGGCGGAAGCGCCGAGACCCTGCGCGACGCCGCCGATCCGGGTCCGGCGATCGACGCGCTCGGCGAACTCCTGCGCCAGCGCGCCGGCACGCGCATCGTGATGCAGCCGTTCCCCGATTCGCTCGCCGCGCTCGATCGTCGCGACGAGACGCGCCGATCGCTCGCCGATGGCGCCGGGCAGCGGCTCGTCGCATCGCTCTGGCGGGTGCTGGAACTGGAGGCCTACCTGGTGGCGGCGGATCGGCCGTCGATGCTCCCGTCGCTGCGGGAGGTGCTCGCCCGGGCGCAGACGGAATCCACCGGCGCCCGGGGGGCCATCGACCAGGCGTGCGCCGTGCAGCGGGCGCGCCTGGCGATCCTTGCGGCGCGCCTCGCCGCGGACTCCGGGGGTGCGTCATGAAGGCGCGACGCCCTCGTCCGGCGGGCGGGTCATGGCGCGCGGCTCTCGGTGCGGGCATCCTCGCCGTCGCCGCGGGGCTCCCGGGCGCCGCGGGTCTCCCGGGCGCTGCGGCACTCGCGGGCGCCGCGGAACCGACCCAGGATCGACCCGTCGATCCGCTCGTCGCGCGTCTCGAGGCCCTCGATCCGTCGCGCCCGATCGAGTACATCGAGCTGGCCGAGGAGTTCCAGTCGGCGCCGCGCGGCGAGGAGGATCGGCGGCTCGCCCGCACGCTCTACGGACTGGCGGGAGCGCTCGATCCCGCCGCGCTGGGTTCGAGCGCGGCGCTGGGGCAGGCGAGCCTCGCGGATTCGCCGGCGTCGCGATCGCGCCTCATTCGGCTGGCACACGCACTGGACGGTTCGCGCCCGGCGGGCGGTGGCGTGCGCGAGCCGCCGTCCGCGTCCCTGCGACTGGCGCAGCTCCTGGCCGCGTACCGGCGCGGCGATGGAACCAAGGCGCGCGATCTGCTGGGGCAGCCTGACGTGTCGGCGCTCGTGGAGGTCTACGGCGCCAGCTTCGAGGGCGGCGCCGCCGGCTTCCGCAACGCGGTGACGGCGATGCGCGATCGTCCGCTCGACTCCGAGGCACGGCGCCTGGAGTCGATGTTCCTGGAACAGGCGCTGCTGTCGTCCGGCGGCGGCGTGGCGTCGGACCTCATCCGCTCCGGCGGCGAGGCGCTGGCGGCGTGCGATCCCCTCGATCCCGGCCCGGAATTCGGCGTCGATC
>CAZSVT010000307.1:0-2002 GCA_964610365.1 uncultured Isosphaeraceae bacterium | reverse complement strand
GGGAGACGCGCTGGCGTCGCTCAAGGCGACCGAAGCGGTCGCTCGACTCGAGGCGATCGCCTCGAGCGATCGGGATCCCGGTCGACGCGAGCGCGCCGAGGCATGGCTCAAGACGATCCGCGGCTCCGAAGCGCCTGCTCGAACGCCTTGAGCTGCTCCGGCGTGTCGATGCCGTGGCTCGACGCCTCGCGGATGGAGACGGCGATGGAGTAGCCGTGCTCCAGGACCCGGAGCTGCTCGAGTTGCTCGGTCTGCTCCAGCGGGGTGGCCTCGAGCTCGGTGAAGGTGGCGAGGAAGCGTCGGCGGTAGGCGTAGATCCCCACGTGCTTGAGCGGCGCGGCGGGGGCGGGGCGGTCGCGGCGGGCCGACGCATCGCGATCGAACGGAACGAGGCTTCGGGAGAAGTAGAGCGCGTGGCCGCTGCGGCCGACCACCACCTTCACGATGTTCGGATCCGCGGGGTCCTCCCGGGGACCGAAGGGCGACGCGATGGTGGCCATCGGTGACGCCCGTCCGGCGCGACGCAGCGCCGACGCCACCGCCTCCACCACCTCCGGCTCGATGCCAGGCTCGTCGCCCTGGACGTTCACCACGATCTCCTCGTGGAGCGACGCGGCCACCTCGGCGATGCGGCTCGTGCCGTTGGGGTGGTCGCATCGCGTCATCGCCACCTCGCCGCCGAAGCCGCGCACGCACTCGGCGATGCGATCGTCGTCGGTGGCCACGATCACGCGCTTGGCCACGGTCAGCACGCGCTCATGGACCCACTGGATCATCGGCCGGCCGGCGATCAGGGCCAGCGGCTTGCCGGGAAAGCGGCTGCTCGAATACCGGGCGGGAATGACCGCGACCACGCCTCGCATCGAGGCGCGGGCGGTCAACTCAGCTCCTTGAGGAGCGTGTCCAGCTCCTTGCGCTTGGCCCGGATGTCGCGGAACGAAATGTCCTTCCGCATGATCACCGAGCAGATCTCCACCGCCTCCTTCGCGTAGGCGGTGCTCTTCTCCTCGCGCGCCAGCGCCACGAGGCTGCGCATGAGGTCGTAGCGGAGATCCTGCTCGCGCTCGCTGGTGGTCGCGTCGACGGCGGCGAGCGCCTCCCGGAACTCGCCGATCGCCTCGTTGTGCCATCCCTCGGCGGCGAAGCAGCGGCCGAGCATGTGGGCGCCGTAGACCCGCAGCCGAGGCTCCTCCTTCGCGGCCTGGAAGAGGGCCATGGCGTTCTCGATCTGCCCCAGTTCGAACGCCACGCGCCCCGCGTCGGCCTTGAGATTGCGGTCCGTGGGGTACTTGGCGATGCGATCGGTGTAGTCCGCCAGCTCCGTCTCCAGCAGCTTCCGGCGCGCCGCCTCGAAGGCCTCCTGCGCCTCCGCATCGCCCGGGACGGCGGCGGCGCGGTCACCGATGACCTTCACCTCGCGGCGCATCTGCGCCAGGCGGATGTCGTTGGCCGCCGCCTTGAGGGCGAAGTCGCCGGTGCGGGCGAATCCCGCCTCGTAGACCTGGATGGCCTGGGCCTCCGACTCCTCGGTCTGCCGGCGCTTGAGGAGCTGCGCGTAGCGCCGGATGGCCTCCAGCGAGAGCGGGTTGTCCTCGAACTCCTTCCGGGCGCGTTCGAGGTTGCGCGACTCGACATCAACGTTTCCGGAGAGGTTCTCCTGCTCCTCGAGGGCCCGCTGCTTGTCGGCGTCGCGGATGTTGGCGCGGAATCCGCCCTCCTGGCCGGCGCTCTGCTGGTAGCCGCCCTGCTGGATGGCGCGGGCGGCGGTGAGCTGCTTGAGTTCGCTCACCAGTTCGCCGTCGGATGGATCGAGCTTCACCGCCTCCTCGCCGCAGACGAAGGCCTGTTCCCAGGCGCCCACCGCGGAGAAGGCGTTCTTGCCCTGGACGAGCGTCGACTTCGTGGGCTTCTTCTTCATCTGCGCCTTGACCAGGTTCATCACCTTCGGCGCCGCCCACTGACCGAACTCCACCAGGTTCATCTCGCCGGCCCGCTCCAGCAT
>CAZSVT010000306.1:0-2011 GCA_964610365.1 uncultured Isosphaeraceae bacterium | reverse complement strand
GCATCTTCGAACTGCAGGTGGTGCGGCCCAGCCGGGTGGCGATGTTGTCCTTCACCGCCACCGGCACGCCGGCGAGCGGCCCGGGATCGGCGCCGCGCTCGACGGCCGCGTCGATCTCGCGGGCGCGGGCGAGGGCCTCGTCGCGGAGGACCTCGTGGAAGGCGTTGAGGGTGGGATTGGCCGCGTCGATCCGGCGAAGGTGCGAGGCGATCACCGCCTCGGCGCTGGTGGAGCGGTTGCGGATCGCGTCACGGATGGAGGTCGCGTCGGGGGAGGGCATGGTCGGGCGCGGGCGGAGGGGCGGGAGGGCGCCGCGACGCGGCGGCGCGGATCACTGCTCGTCGGCGAGCACCTTCGGGACCGCGAGGAATCGGCCCTCCACCGCGGGGGCGTTCATCCGCAGCGATTCGATCGGCATCGACGGGCCGATCTCGTCCTCGGCGAGACGATTGGAGCTCTCGAAGGGGTAGGCCATCGGCTCCACGCCCCGGACCTCGATCGTCGAGAGTCGGGCCACGTGACCGAGCACGCCGGCGAGCTGCGTGCGATAGGTCTCCAGGCGTTCGCGCGGGAGTTCCAGCCGCGCCAGCTTCGCCACGTGCGCCACGGCGTCGGCGGAGAGCGGTGCGTCGGACATGGGGCGGCAGTGTAGCCGCCGGTCGCGGAGCGCCCGCGGATCCGCGTATCTTGCCCCGCATGGCGGAGCGCACTCGCAGGGGCCTGGTGGCCGGCGTCGATCTCGGCGGGACGAGCATGACCGCGGCGGTGGTGGATGAGAAGGGCCGGATCCTCGGTCGCTGCAAGCGCAAGACCCGTGCCCAGGAAGGGCGCGAGACGGTCATCACCCGACTCATCGAAGGGATCGACCGCGCCTGCGCCGAGGCCGGCGTGGCGCGCCACCAGCTCGCCGCGATCGGCGTCGGCGCGCCGAGCGCCATCGACTTCGAGAAGGGCGTGGTGCTCAACGCCGGCAACCTGGGCTGGAAGAACGTGGGACTGCGCGATCTCCTCGCGAAGCGCTGCGATCTCCCCGTGGCCGTGGACAACGACGTGAACGTGGCGGCCTGGGGAGAGCACGAGCTTGGCGCCGGGCGCGGACGCGGCGACATGCTGGCGGTCTGGGTGGGCACCGGCATCGGCGGCGGACTGGTGCTGGGCGGACGGCTCTGGCGCGGTCCGCTCTTCACCGCCGGCGAAGTGGGGCAGACCATCCTCTTCCCGAACTCCTCCCCCGGTCGGCAGACCGTGGAGGAGCACTGCTCGCGCACCGCGATGGTGCGGGCCATGGAGACGCTGCTCGGCTTCTACCCCAACTCCATGCTGCGCGAGTTCACCGAGTCGAACGACCGCGACGCCCGCGAACCCTTCGATCGCGCCGTGAGTTCGAGCGTCATCCGCGAGTGCTACGCCAAGGGCGATGCCCTGGTGCGGCGTGTGGTGGACGCGGCCGCGGATCTCCTGGGCCTGGCGATCGCCAACTGGATCACCGTGCTCTCCGTTCCCACCGTCATCCTCGGCGGCGGCGTGACGGAGGCCCTCGGCAGGAGCTACGTGGCCCGCGTCCGCGACCGCTTCGAGGAGTGCGTCTTCCCGTCGTCGCTGCGGCGCGTGGAGGTGATCGCGAGCACGCTGGAGGACGACGCCGGAGTGCTGGGCGCGGCCATGCTGGCACGGGATCCGCACGCGTCGAGGCGCTGAGTCCGACGCGGACGCGGGTTCGTCAGCGGCGCGCGGCCGGCGGGCGATCGGCGCGCGAGATCGAGATCGGCGTGCCCGGCAGGCGCCGCGCGAGCAGGCGCCGGTAGCGAGGCAGAAACCCGCGCTCCGTCTCGGTGTGGCCCGCGAGGAGGAGCGAGCAGCCCCGGGCGGAGGCGTCGAGTCGATCGTGGTGCTTCATCTCGCCGGTCACGAAGAGCGTGCAGCCCATCGAGACGGCCATCGGGAGCAGCGACGCGCCCGAGCCGGGACAGAGTCCGATCCGGCGATGCGCGCCGCGCGCCGCGCCGGGCGC
>CAZSVT010000305.1:0-2018 GCA_964610365.1 uncultured Isosphaeraceae bacterium | reverse complement strand
ACGGGTGCTGGTGACGCTGAGCGCGGCGCTCGGCGCGGCGGTGGTGGCGGCCTGGATTCCCACGCTGGTGGTCACCTCGCGGGCCGCGGGATTCGGCGTCTTCCCGAATCCGGCGTGGCCGTGGATCGCCGCCGTCTGGAGCGCGTCGCTGGTGGCGGCCATCGCCGCGTGGCAGCTGGTGCCGCGCCGGTCGGCGTGGGCGAGCGTCTCGGCCTCGGCGCTCCTGATGGGCGTGCTGCTGTCGGCGACGGCGGTGATCCTGCCGTCCACGGGTGCGCTCGTCCTGCCCATCGTCGGCGCCACCGCCGGGTCGCTCCTGCTCGCCTCGATCATGCCGCGGGCGATCGCCGGCGCGGCCGCGGCCTTCGCCGGCTGCGTGCAGCTCTGGGCGATCTGCGTGGTCTTCCTGCCGCTGGAGCCGTCGCTCCAGGACGGCATGGGCTTCTCGTTCATCCCGCTCGTCCTGGTGACGCCGCTCCTCGTCACGGCCGCCTTCATCGCGATCCTGCCCGGAGGACAGCGGCGTTCGGCGTCGCAGATCGAATCCGAGGAGCCCTACGCGTCCGCCGCGCCCTACGCGTCTGCCGCGCCATACGCGTCCTTCGCATCCGCCGCCGGCGCCGCGCCATCAGGCACCGCGTCATCAGCCGCCGCGCCATCCGGCGCCGCGGGGCCAGAGCGTCCCGTGGCCGACGATGCGCGGTGGAGACCCTCGTGAACTGGGAGTTCCCGTACCCGTCGAGGCGCATGCCCGTCTTCGCCCGCCGGATGGTGGCCACGGGTCAGCCGCTCGCGGCGCAGGCCGGATTGGAGGCAATGAACGCGGGAGGCAACGCGGTGGACGCGGCCATCGCCACCGCCGCCGCGCTGACGGTGGTGGAGCCGACCGCCAACGGCCTCGGTTCGGACGCGTTCGCCATCGTCTGGGATGGCTCGCGCCTGCATGGCCTGAACGCGAGCGGTCGTTCGCCCGCGTCGGCCACCATCGATCGGCTCGGCGACGCCGAGCGAGTTCCGTCGCTGGGCTGGCCCGCCGTCACCGTGCCGGGCGCCATCTCCGCGTGGAGCGCCCTCTCGAAGCGTTTCGGCGCCAGGCCCTTTGCGTCGCTCATGGAGCCGGCGATTCGCTACGCGACGCAGGGATTCGCGGTGTCGCCGCAGTGCGCCGCGGGATGGCATCGCGCGGTGGAGCGCTACCGCGCGTTCGACGCCTGGATGAGCACCTTCGCGCCCGGCGGCGCCGCGCCCGCGGTGGGGGCCACGGTGCGCCTTCCCGATCATGCGGCGACGCTTCGATCGATCGCCGCGAGCGCCGGTGATTCCTTCTACCGGGGAGACATCGCCGCCGCCATCGTCCGGGCCTCGAATGCGGCGGGGGGATGGATCTCCGCGGAGGATCTCGCCGGTCACGAGCCGCTCTGGACGGATCCGTGGTCGGTGGATCACGCCGGCGCCACGCTGCATGAATTGCCACCCAACGGCCAGGGCGTGGCGGCACTCGAGGCGCTCGCCATCCTCTCCCGGTTCGATCTCTCCGCGCTCGACCGCGACTGCCCCGATCTCCTGCACCTGCAGATCGAGGCGATGAAGGCGGCCTTCGCCGACGCCCGGGCGCGCATCGCCGACCCTGCGCTCGGGCTGGAGCGGGCGCGCGAGCTGATCGATCCTTCGTTCGTCGCGTCGCGGGCGGCGCTCGTGGATCCGCGGCAGGCGCGCGAGTGGGCGCCGGGAGAACTCAAGCCCGGAGGCACGGTCTACCTCTGCACCGCCGACGACGCGGGCATGATGGTGAGCTACATCCAGAGCAACTACGAAGGCTTCGGATCGGGCGTGGTGGTGCCGGGCACCGGCGTGGCCCTCCAGAATCGCGGGGCGTGCTTCACGCTGGAGGCGGGCCATCCGAATCGCTACGGTCCCTCGAAGCGCCCGTACCAGACGATCATTCCCGCCTTCCTGACGCGCGGCGGGGCGCCGCTGGCGGCCTTCGGCGTGATGGGCGGATTCATGCAGCCGCAGGG
>CAZSVT010000304.1:0-2114 GCA_964610365.1 uncultured Isosphaeraceae bacterium | reverse complement strand
TCGGTGCCCTGCAATGCGGTGCGGCTCTGACGCTCGCCGCCGCCCTCGCGCCGCCGGCCGCCGGCGAAGTGATCATCACGAACACGATCGACTCCTGGCTCGCCGCCGCGGGCCCGGACATCACGCATCTGGGCTTCGTGGGACTCGTGCCACCGGTTCCGGTACTGTTCACCACCCAGTACGCGTCCTTCGGAGTGATCGACACCCAGTACAACGACTTCGTCTACGCCGTGAGCAGCCCCGACGGATGGGGGCTCTACGGCGACTTTCCAGACGGGACCGCCGGACCCGACAAGTCGATCACCCTGGACTTTGCCGGCCCCATCCATTCCTTCGCCCTCAGCTACAACGTTGGCACCGGCCGCCACATCCAGTTGCTTCTGGGTGGTGTGGTCCAGCATGAGCTTGACCTTCCGTACTTCTGGACCGGCCTGGGAGTCGGGGGGCTCGTCTCCGATCTGCCCTTCGATCGCGTGAAGATCTGGAGCAAGGAGTGGGCGGCCGGCTCCCCGATCGGCAAGGGAAGGCTTGATGACATCTGGTTCGAAACGGTTCCTACCCCGGGCGGAGCGCTGCTGCTCCTGCTCGCCAGTCATTGCACATGGAGACGACGTGTCTCCACGCTGCGTTGATCGCGACGGCCGTCCATCCGAGGATTCCCGGCCATCCCGGGCCATCGGAGCTCGCGGCCAGTCGTTCCATGCCTCTCAGTCGGAACGAGGCCGCGGGATTGCCGACATGGGGCGCGGAAGGCGCGTCTACACTCATGGCCGATGCATCGCACGCATCCAGTTCGGGTCGTCCTCGCCGTCGCGGCGCTGCTTGTTCCGTTCTGTGCGTGCCATGCGCTGGCGCTCGTGGGTCGCGGCACTCCCTGCTGCGGCTCGGAGGCGCAGGCGAGCGGGCCGATGAGCCCTTCCCGTTCCACGATGCCGGCTGCGTCCGAGTGCTCGAGCGGCTGCTGCGGCGCCCGCGACTCGACCGCCGGTCCCCCGACGGACCGTGACGGCGATCCCGACCCGGCTCCCGACGAGTCGAACTCCCCAGCGGCACCGAGGCTCCCCGGTTGCGGCAGCGACGCGTGCTGCGTCCGATCGGCGCCCAGCGCCCCCGCCTGGCAGCTTCCCGCGCCGGCGCTCATCACCATCATCGAGCCGATCGTGATGACGGGTCGGGCGTGCGATCGCAGCGCCCTCGCCCAGTGGCCGCCGATCCTGCCGCTGGGCCAGCCTCCGCCGCCGCTCGACGCCGGCACCATCCTCCTCGTGTGAATCCCGCGGATCGCGCGCGGCGCCGCGTCGGCGCCTGCGCTGCGGTGGCGCCGTTGCGGCGCGACCGCTCCGTCCGTCGATCACGCGAGGTCCTCCATGCCCACCGACATTCCGCTCCCGGCGCCTTCGATCATGGCGCGCTGGATCGTTCCGCTCCTCATTCTCGCCGCGGCGCTCGGCACCCTCCTCTTCTCCGGCTTCGAGGCCCTGCGCCCCGCCGCCCCGGTGCGAGTGGCGCCGGTGCTCCTGGTGGCGCCGCCATCCGATGACGGCCAGGTGCCGCCCCAGTCCGGCGGGGACTCACCCGCCGCGCCCGACGCCGCGTCCACCGCCGCGCCTGACACCGCGACGCCCGCGGCGCCAGCTGCTCCGCCCGCTCCCTCGCGCTGGATCCAGGCCCCGGGCTGGATCGAGCCCGATCCGCATCCCTGCGTGGTGAGCGCCCTGCGCGACGGGATCATCGAAGAGATCCTCGTCCTCGAGGGCGATGCGGTGGCCCGCGGCGCTCCGGTGGCGCGGCTTGAATCCCGGGAAGCGGCGCTGGCCCTGGCCCGCGCCCGCGCCGAGCTCGCCCGTGCCGAGAGCGATCGGGCCCGGTTCATCTCCACCGCCGAGGAGGCGCGCGCCGAGGAGGCTCAGCTTCCGTACCGCCGCGCCGCCGCCCAGGCCCGCTACGACGCCGCGAAGGACGCCTCCGAGCGCGCCGACCGCCTGGCCGTGGAGCACGCCGTCGGCGAAGGCGAAGTGGTGAAGTTCCGCCAGCTCATGCTCGAGACGCGCGCCGACCTCGAGGCGATCGAGCCTCGCGCGCGGGCCATCGCCGCCGCCATCCGCGCGGCCGAC
>CAZSVT010000303.1:0-2173 GCA_964610365.1 uncultured Isosphaeraceae bacterium | reverse complement strand
GAGATCCCGATCGATCGCACGGCCGCCTCCGCACCCATCGGCCGCGTGATCTCGTAGGAGATCCATGCGAGCCGAGCAGTACCTGGCGCCGGAGACGCTCGCGCAGCTCGCCCCGTTCACGCTGCGCGCCCGGATGATCGTGGAGGGCGTGATGAGCGGCATGCATCGCTCGCCCTACCAGGGGCTGGCGGTGGAGTTCGCCGAGCACCGGCCCTACACGCCCGGCGAGAGCCTGCGGCACCTGGACTGGAAGGTCTACGGCCGCAGCGACAAGCTCTACGTGAAGCGATACCTCCAGGAGACGAACCTGGACGTGGTGGTGATGGTGGACGCCTCCGCGTCGATGCAGTTCGGCACGCTGGGGACGAAGTCGGGATGGGGCGGCACGGAGGCGGGCCGATCGCGTTCGCTCTGGACCAAGTTCGACTGCGCCGCCGCGACGGCGGTGGCCCTGGCGTACCTCTGCCTGGCGCAGCGCGACCGCGTGGGCGTGGCCCTCTTCGCCGACGGCGTGCGCAGCGCCATCCGCCGGTCGGGCGTGCGCGACCAGTGGCGCAAGATCGTGCAGACCCTGGCCACCGACCCGGTGGGCGGCGCGACGATGATCGAGCGCACCACGGAGGAGGTGCTGGCGTCGATCCGGGGCCGCTGCCTCTTCTTCATCCTCAGCGACTTCCTCTTTCCGCCGTCGCAGCTCCGCAGCGCCCTGGCGCGCTTCCGCCATCGCGGACACGACGTGGTGCTCGCGGAGATCCTCGACCGCCAGGAGATCCGCTTCGAGCTCGACGATCCGACGGTCTTCGAGGGGCTCGAGGGCGAGGAACGGCTGGCGGCGGACGCGCGGCTGGTGCGGCGCGCCTACTTGGAGGAACTGGCGCGGCACCGCGCCGAGATGGAGCGCGTGGTCCGGGGCTTCGGCTACGACCGCGTCTCGCTGGACAGCCATGACTCGGTGGGGCCCGCGCTGGCGGCGCTCCTGGCCCGGCGCGAGGCGCTGGCGCGGCGGAGCGGCGCCGGATGAGCGTCGCCCACCCGTGGATGGCGGTGGCCGCCGTCGCCGCCGTCGCGGTGCCGATCCTGATCCACCTCCTGCTGCGCCGACGGCGCCGGGTGATCCAGTGGGCGGCGATGGAACTCCTGCAGCGGGCGATGCGCCGCGACCGCCGACGGCAGCGCATCGAACGATGGCTCCTCCTCGCCTGCCGCTGCGCGATCGTGGCCCTCGCGGGCCTCGCGCTGGCGCGACCCTTCACGGGATCGGGCGCGGGCGAGATGCGGGCGGTCCGCACCATCTGGCTGATCATCGACGACGGCGTGGCCGGCGCGGAGCGGCTGCCCGACGGCGGAACGGTGCTCGATCGCAGCATCGCCGAGGCGAAGCGCATCGTCGAGGGATCGGGACCCGGCGATCGGGTGGGCGTGATCCTCGCGTCGACGCCGATCCGACGACTGGTGGATCCGCCGACGGCGGATCGCACGCGACTGGATGCGCTGCTGTCGCAGATCGAACCCGCGTACGCCGGCAGCGATCTCGCCCGAGCCATCGGTGAGGCCGCGGACGCGGCCGGGAGCGCGGAGGACGCGGGGGAGATCATCGTGCTCGGCGGATGGAGGCGCGGGTCGCTCGATCCCGCGTCGCCGTCCGCGACGGTCGATCCCGCGGTCGCATCGCGCTGGAGACTGAGGGCCCAGTCGCCGGTCACCAGCCCGTCCTCGGATGCATGGATCGCCGCCGTCGAGCCGCTGCGACTCGGCGACGAGGCGTCGATCTCCGGCGAGCGCGTGGTGCGCGTGCGCGTGGAGCGACGCGGCGCCGAACTGCCGCGCTCCCTGCGGCGCGTGACCGCGGAAGCGCCCTTCACCGGCGCCGCGGACCTCTCCTTCGAGGCCGGCGAACGACGCGCGGGGACCGAGCTGCGGCTCCGTGGCGGCGACCGATCGCCCGGCGCCGTCGACGCGGTGACGATCGATCTCGATCCCGACACCCAGCCGCGCGATGACCGCCTCCACGCGGTGCTGCCGTCGGATCAGCCGGCGCGCGTGGTGGTGCTCGATCGGCGCAGCGGATCCGTGCAGGATCTCGAGCGTCTCGGCGCCGGCGTCTGGGTGACGAGGGCGCTCGCGCCGGGGCGGGGTCCCAGCCTCCAGGTGGAGAGCGTGGATCCCGGCGCCC
>CAZSVT010000302.1:0-2230 GCA_964610365.1 uncultured Isosphaeraceae bacterium | reverse complement strand
CGAGGCGCGAGACCATCTCGTGCAGCACCTCTCGGAGCGCACGCTGGGTGGTGGCGGATTCCGCGCGGGGACGCAGCTCGGCGCGGACGGCGACCCAGTCCACGCCGCCGTGATCGGGATCGAAGTCGGTCTCGTCGATCCGGGTCCAGACCTCGTCGAAGGTGGCCAGCGCCTGCTCGGTGGTGATCTCGGGCGCGGGCGCGGCGGCCGGGCTCGGTGGCGCCGGCGTCGCGTCGGTCGGCGCGGGCGCCCGATCGGCGGCCGTCGGCGCGGGCGCGGCGGGCATCGAACTCAGGGTCGCGTCCGTCGACGCGGAAGGTGACGATCCCGCGCACCCCGCGAGGAGCCAGAGCGCGGCGCCGCCGACGGCGACGGCGCGCGCCGACATCAGGAGATCGAGGAGTCGGTGGTGCTGATGTTCACGGCCTTGATGCGCAGCGTCGCCACGCCGTCGGGGCCGTCGATCTGGATCGTGAGCGGGACCTTGATGTCGGAGATGGTCTGCCATTCGAGGATCGTGGTGGTGCCGGAGATCAGGATATCCCGCACCACGTTCGTCACCTGGCCGACCGGAAGGTAGGTCGTCGCGTCGAGGTAGAGCACGCCCGACTCGAGTCCGGGCAGGCGGGGTCGTCCGAGCGCCAGCGCCAGGCACGGTCGACCGGCGAAGGTCACGCGGTCCACGCGCTCCACCGACTCGAACTGCCCGAGCGCCGTGAGGACGGGATTCCACATGTCGGCCGACCGGCGGAAGACCTGGATCGCCTCGTCGGGGGCGTCGATCGTCTGCGAGGTCTTGCCGTCGCCGACCTTCAATCCCTTCTCGTTGGGCACGTACTCCACGCAGACCGTCCGCGCCGGAGCGGCGGGATTGAGACCCTCCACCGTCTGCATGAAGCGCATGGCGCCCGTGGAGCTGCTGGTGCATCGAATGGACATGCGCGTGGTCGCGCTCTCCATCTCGCAGATCATGTCCACGCGCTTGATCTGCGAGAGCGTGGTCGCTCCGCCCATCGCCGCCAGCGCGAGGTTCGCATAGGCGCGCGTGGCGGTGGTCATGTTGGCGGGCATGGAGTAGGGCGGCGAGGGAATGACGGCGACGATGTCCGAGATGACCGCGCCGCCGCCGCCGGTGCGACCCCCCGTGGAACCGCCGCCGACGCCGCCGGTGTTGCCGCCGCGATCGCTCTGCGCGGACGCCGGCAGGGCGAGGACGACCGCGCCCAGGACGAGGGTCGCGAGCAGCGTGGGGCGTGCGTTGGTTCGCAGGGCATGGAACATGTGGTGATCCCTCCCGAAGTCCCCGGCCGACGGACCGGTGGCGGCCTTGATGGTCCGCCGAAGAGCTATCCGCGATCGGCGGGCGGACGTTGAGCCGACGGCGGAGTTCCTCCTCCGGCCGCTCCGCCTGTCCGGTCCGCGCCCGTCGCAGGGGGACCGGCCAGGCGGATCGTTCCGAAGGATCCGATCGTCACGCGCCCGACGGGGCGCCGAGGAGCGCCTGCACATCCGACGGGACCTCGAAGGTGGACGCCGGAATGGCGCTGAAGTCGACGGCGCTGAAGGTCAGCGAGCTCTGGCCCGTCTGGCCTTCCACCTCGATGCGCTTCGGCACCAGCTTGCCGTCGACCACCTGCCACTCCGTGATCCGGGCGATGCCGCTCACCAGCGTGCCCGCGGACGTGGCCGTCTCCTGCCCCAGGGGCAGGCCGGTCTCGTCGTCGAAGTAGAGGAGCGCCTGCTGGAGGCCCTGCGATCGCGGCGAGGAGAAGCGCAGCTTGACGCACGGTCGTCCCGAGAAGACGGCGGCGCCGTCGTGTTCCACCAGCTCGAACTGGCCCAGGCCGCTGCGCACCATGTTCCAGAGGTCGGCGGCGCGGGCCACGCTGTTGGTGACGCTCGCCGGCATGAGGCGCACGCCGTCGTCGTCGAGGTTGCGCGCCCAGCCCATCGAGTGGTTGGTGATGAGGAGCTGTCGACCGGCCTCCTGCTCCGCGCCCGGCGGACGCAGCGACTGCTCGATGCGGACGCCGGCGTCGGAGGCCGCCACGCGGAGCGTCAGCGCGCCCTGTTCGTTCTCCATGACGCAGTCGAAGGAGACGCTCCGGACCGCGTCGATGCTGGCGGCGCCGCCCATGGCGGCGAGCGCTCGATCGAGGACGGGCTTCGCCGCTTCGCTCACGGTGGTGGGCGGCGGCGCCGCGGGCGCCCCTTCGTCGGCCTGGGCGAG
>CAZSVT010000301.1:0-2233 GCA_964610365.1 uncultured Isosphaeraceae bacterium | reverse complement strand
GCCTCGTCACCGGCGGCGGTGGCCGCCTCCAGCGCCGCGCGGCCCTCGACGGCGCGCTTCGCCTCCGTCTCCAGCACCGCCAGCCGGCCGCGACGGCTCTCGTCGGCGCCGCCGTACTTCGCCGCCGCCTCCCCGGTCTGCACCGCGGCGATGATCTCGTCCGCGTCCACGCGCGAGGTCTGCAGCAGCGCGTCGAGCGCCTGCCTGAACGAGAGCTGGAGCTGCTGCACCTCCGGGCTGGGCAGCGGCATGACCACTTCGATGCGGTTGTAGCCCTGCGGAACGAAGGAGATGTCGAGCACGCCCTTGGGATTGGCGCGCTGCTTGAGCACGCCGATGGCCTCGCCCAGGATCTTGGCGTTGTCGGCGCCCTTGGGGATGTCGACGCCGTAGATGAGGCTCACGCCGCCGCGGAGATCGCGCCCGAGGCGCAGCGTCTCCTTCGGCGGGATCAGCAGGTAGAGGAAGCCCGCGACGAGCAGGGCGATCGCGGCCAGGTGCAGTGGGATGTTCTTCATGGAGGAATGCGGGCTGGGGCGGGCGGACGCGGCTCGGCGGGGCGCGGCGGGCGCTCGAGGGTCAGGTCTTCGTCTCCGACGCGGCGCCTTCGGCCGCTTCCTCGATCACCTGCTGGATCGCCTCGCGCGAGAAGGTGATGCGCGTGTTCGATCCCTCGTCGACCTTGAGCACGATGGTGCGCGGCTTGATCTCCACCACCGACCCGATGATGCCGCCGGTGGTGACCACGCGGTCGTGCTTGCGGAGGCCGCTGAGCATCGTCTCCCGCTGCTTCTTCTGTCGCCGACCGGTGAAGATGGTCATGACGAACATGACCGCCACCAGGCCGAGCACCATGAAGAGGAAGGTGTTGTCGGGCGGCGGGGCCTTGCCGCCGCCCGAACCCGGCGTGCCGCCTGCGCCCGGAGCGCCGGGCGCCGCGGTGGAGCCCGGCGCGGCCGGCGCGGTCCCGGCGGCCTGGTCCAGGGGCGTCCCCTGCGTGAAGGCGAGCAGCGACACCGGAAGCGGCGATTCGGACATTCAGGATCCTTCCAAGGGAGGGGCGGCACACGGCCAGGAGCCCCTGACCGAGGACCACGCATCATCCCGGATCGCGCGCCGGATGTCCAGCAGCAGGCGCTGGAAGTGCCGGAGGTTGTGCACGCTGGCGAGGATCGGGCCGAGCATCTCGCCGGCGAGGAAACAGTGTCGGAGATACCCGCGGCTGAAGCCGCCCCGGCATGCGTCGCAGTCGCACTCGGGATCGATCGGCCGAGGGTCGTCGGTGAACGCGGCGTTGCGCAGACGGAGCGGGCCCTGTCGCGTGAAGGCGAGCGCCGTCCGACCGCTGCGGGTGGGGAGCACGCAGTCGAAGAGGTCCACGCCGGCCTCGACCGCCGCCACGATGTCGCGCTCGGTGCCGACGCCCATCAGGTACCGCGGCTTGGACTCCGGAAGGAGCGGCGCCGTGAAGCGGACCACGCGCTCGATCTCCTGCGGCGTCTCACCCACCGCCACACCGCCGATCGCGTACCCGGGCAGCTCGACGGCGCAGGTCTCGTCGACGGAGCGACGACGGAGGTCGAGATCGGTCCCGCCCTGCACGATGCCGAAGAGCGCCTGGCGATCCGGCGCCCGGTGCGCCGCGGCGCAGCGGCGCAGCCAGCGGGCGCTCCGGTCCACGGCCTCCGCGCGTCGCGCCGCGAGGTCCCTGGGCTTGCGCACGCGCCGGTCGCGCTGCGACGGCGCGGCGGGGCGCTCCGCGGCGTCGCCATCGGCGGCGTCCGGATCCTCCTCCCCGGCCGCCTGCGCCGGCGGGCAGTCGTCGAAGGCCATGATGATGTCGGCGCCGAGATCGTTCTGCACGCGCATGGATTCCTCGGGCCCCAGGTGCACGCGCGCCCCGTCCACGAAGCTGCGGAAGGTGACGCCGTCCTCGTCGAGGTCGGAGGTGGCGCTCATCGAGAAGGCCTGGTAGCCGCCGGAGTCCGTCAGGATCGGGCCGTCCCAGCGCATGAAGCCGTGGAGTCCGCCGAAGCGGCGCACGCGCTCGGCGCCGGGGCGCAGCATGAGGTGATAGGCGTTGGCCAGGATGCACTCGGCGCCGCTGGCGCGCACCTGCGCCGGGAGCAGGCCCTTCATGGCGGCCGCCGTGGCCACCGGCATGAAGGCCGGCGTGTCGATCGTGCCGTGCGGCGTCGTCACGCGCCCCAGGCGGGCGCCGCATCCGGCGGCG
>CAZSVT010000300.1:0-2296 GCA_964610365.1 uncultured Isosphaeraceae bacterium | reverse complement strand
GGCCAGCGAGCCGACGCCCCACGAGAGCACCATCCCGGTGGTGTCCACGCCCCAGGTCCTGGCCACCGCCTCGGCCACGCGGGCCTGGAGGCGCGCCGGCACCGGCGCCGCCTGGGCGGCGAGCCGGACGGGCGCCTGCGCCCGGGCGGCCGCTTCGCCTACTGGAACCTGCTCGTGCCCCGCTCCTCCGCGCTGTGCCCGGCGCCGCGGCTGCGGCACCTCGCGGAGGAGGGGCGGCGCCTCCACGCGCGGGGCCGTCGGAGCGCTCGTCGGCGGCGTCATCGGCGGCCTGGCGGGAACGGTGCTGATTCCCATTCCGCTCATCGGATCGCTGGCCGGAGCCGCGCTGGGCGCCGTGGGCGGCGCCGTGATCGGCGAGCTCTCGCGCGACGGCGTGCGGCTGCGCGACACCGCGAAGCCGGCCACCGGCGCCGCGATCGGCAAGGTCCTGGGGATCATCGCCAAGATCCCCTGCGCCGCCGTCGTCTGGGTGGTGCTCTCCGTCGCCGCCATCCTCAAGTGAGGCGCTCGATCCGGGTGGCCGGAGCCAGCGCGAGGGGATCGGCACAGTCCACGGGTCGACCGTCGGCGTCGAATCGCACGCACCACGGCGCGCCGTGGGGCGTCCAGCAGAGTTCGGCCAGACCGGACGCGGTGGGCCGCCATCGCCCGTGCGCGATGGGTTCGACGCGACCCCGGGCACCGTCGAGCTCGCGGGCGGAGTCGAGCTGGAGATACAGGGCGCGATGCGCCTCGAGCGGGGTGAGTCGGGCGGAGTGTCGGGGCCCGAGGCCGTGGATCGCGATCGCGGCGCGCCAGCAGAGTGCGCAGCGCTCCTCCGCCGACGGCCTGGGGAGGGTGGCGAGCATGAGGTCGAAGTGGCCGGGGCCGCTGGAAGCGGTGTGCCACAGCAGCGCCGCGGGCCGGAATCCCTCGCTCATGCGGGTATCATCGCCGCTCCACGGAAGGAGCCAAGCATGATCATCGGACGAACTCGCGTTCATGCCCGGGTCGCCATCGCATGCCTGGCGGCGGGGACGGGCCTCGGCGGGTGCCAGACCGTGCCCCCCGTCGAGCCGACGGTGGCGCGGGCGCACCACGACAACGACTACGGCCACTACGAGTCGGCGGCCAAGGCGCTGCAGCCGATCGTCGACGCCACGCCGGGCGTCTGGCAGGCGGAGTACGAGTACGGCCGCGCCCAGCTCGGCCTGGGCAATCTCGAGTCGGCGCGACGCTCCTTCGAGCGCGCCAACGCCCGCGTGCCCACGAACCTCGAGGTGATCTTCGCGCTGGCCGACTGCTACGTGGCCCAGAAGGATTCCGCGAAGCTCTATGAGCTGCTCCGCAACGCCGGCACCCAGCTCCGCTCGAGCGAAGCATGGGTCCGCCTGGCGAAGGCGGCCGACGAGGTGGGTGATCCCGACACGGCGATGCAGTCGATCCGCGCCGCCATCGAGGTGGACGACGGTTTCGACGTGCGGCGCACCACCGAGTGCTACTGGGTGGCCAGCCGGCTGGAGCTGAAGTACGGCACGCAGGAGGAATCCACGCGGCGCCTGCGCCAGGCCTACGGCGTCAATCCGGAGGATCCGCGCGTCCGCGCCGCGCTCCAGACGGCGGGCATCCCGCTCGACAGGACGACGGCGCTGCCGCCGGGACCGTGATGGGCGGACATCGAAGGGGCGGGGCCGCGAAGTGGACGGAGTGGGTGTCCCTGGTGGGCGATCCGCTGCGCCTGCGGCTGCTGCGCGTCCTGGAGAGCGAGGAGCTCGGCGTGGGCGAGATCGCCCGCGTGCTCCAGCTTCCGCAGAGCACCGTCAGTCGGCACCTGCGCCTGCTGCTGGATGCCCGCTGGATCTCCCGGCGGAACGAGGGCACGGCCGGGCTCTACCGGATGGATCCCGCGGGCCTCGGTGACGGCGCGACCCCGCTCTGGCAGCTGGCGAGGACCCAGCTGGATGCATCGCAGGCGGCCGCCGACGCGTCGCGCCTCGCCGCGGTGCTCGCCGAGCGCCGCACCGACTCGCGCGCCTTCTTCGGTCGGGTGGGCGGAGACTGGGATGCCCTCCGGCGCGAACTCTTCGGCTCCGCGTTCTCCACCGAAGCGCTCCTCTCGCTCATCGATCCGGAGTGGACCGTGGCCGACCTCGGCTGCGGCACCGGCGATGTGGCGGAGCACCTGGCGCCGCTCGTGCGCCGCGTGATCGCCGTCGATCGGGAACCGACGATGCTGGAAGCGGCTCGGCGTCGGCTGGCGGGAATGAAGAACGTGGTCTTCCGGGAGGGCGCCATC
>CAZSVT010000299.1:0-2296 GCA_964610365.1 uncultured Isosphaeraceae bacterium | reverse complement strand
TCCTGCTCCTGGTGGTCTCCGACCTGGACGGCATCGGGCCGGACGCGTTCGGCGTCTTCGACGGCGCCGACATCCCCGAGATCAAGGCCTTCGCGGCCGCGGGTCGCTGCGCGCACTGCGGGCCGCAATGCGCCGGCCCCCTCAACGCGGTGATCGATCTCGGCCTGCGCCCGGCCGCCGAGTGGTGCCTGGCGCGGGCGGCGAAGTGCGAGGATCCGGCGGTCTCCACCGCGGTGATGAACCACATCCTCGACATCGCGGGGCTCATGAACGATCCGCGCGAGCCGATCCTGATCCTGGCAGTGAAGGCGGCGCGGGAACTCATCCGGACCGCCCCCGAGGACCTGCTCAAGCGGGCCCTGGATCCGCATGTCCCCACCTCGGTGCTGGAGTCGATCATGCTCGCCCTGGTGGACAGCGGCACCAAGGAGTCCGCGGCGCTGGCGTCGCAGATCCGGGGCAAGCTGCAGCGCCGCTTCGAATCGATGGCCCTGGTGGCGATGGCGCGCGGCGGCGCCCCGCTCTCCAAGGCCGACGTGGACCAGCTCGGATCGATCGCGGCGGGCGGCGGTCGCGTGGACGACGCGATCCAGGTGCAGGCGGCGTGGCTCTTCGTCAAGCAGCTCGGGCGACAGCGCGATGCCCTCGCCCGCCTCTCGCTCGACTGACATGCCCGTCATTCCCCTCAACCAGCCCAGGCTGACGGACGAGGACCTGCAGGCGGTGACCAGCGCGCTGCGGCGCGGGCGCCTGGTGATGGGCCCTGCGGTGCTGGAGTTCGAACGGCTCATGGCCGAGCGCACGCGGCGCCCGTACGCGATCGCGGTGGCCAGCGGCGGGCTGGCGCTGGAGATCGCCCTCAAGGCCCTGGGGCTCGGACCCGGCGACGAGGTGCTGGTCCCGGCGTTCGGTCATGCCAGCCAGGTCCACAGCGTCCTGCACTGCGGCGCGCGGCCGGTCTTCGTGGACATCGAACCGCGCACGCTCACCATGTCGGCCGCGGCGGCGGAGAAGCTCGTCTCCGTGAAGACGCGGGCCCTCCTGGCGGGGGCGCCCTTCGGCAACCCGGCGGGGCTTCCCGCGCTCATCTCCCTCTGCACGCGCCTGGAGCTGCCGATGGTGGAGAACGGCGGCGAGGGGCTGGGCAGCGAGATCGGCAGCGACAACGTGGGTCGATTCGGTCGCATCGCCGCCTTCGGATTCTTCGTGAATCGGCCGGTGACCACCGGCGAGGGCGGCATGCTCGTCACGCACGACGATCATCTCGCCGCCGCCTGCCGCGCCCTGCGCAACCAGGGGCGCATCGATCGGATGAGCTTCCCGGGACAGGACGCCGACCTCGGGATGATCCTCGACCATCGGTACGACGGCTACGACGCGCGGATGCCCGAGCTCTGCGCGGCCCTCGGGGCGAGCCAGCTGCGGCGCCTGGACGAATCCATGGCTCGACGGCAGGAGCTGGTGCAGCACTACATGGAGCGCCTCTGCTGCAACTCCGACCTGATCCTGCCGACGATCCCGGAGCAGGCGAAGGTGAGCTGGTCGGCGTTCGTGGTGCGCCTCAGCGACCGATTCTCCTCCCTCGACCGCGACCTCATCGTGAACACCCTCCATCGTCACGACGTGGGCGCCGCGAACTACTACCCCTGCCCCGCCCTCCTGCCGCACGTGCGCACGGCGCTCGGCACGCAGCCGGGCGACTTCCCCGTGGCCGAGAGCATCGCCGGGCGCACGCTCGCCCTGCCGCTCTTCGACGCGATGACCGAGCGCGAGGTGGCCACGGTGGCGCAGGTGCTGGAAGTGGCCATCGAGCGCCTCGGCGTCTCCCGGGGCTGATGCGGGTCACGGCGGGACGACCCCGCGGCGATCCGGAGCGCGCCGCCGCGACGGATCACGGCGCGGCCGCGAGTCCGAGCGCCACCGCCGCGCGATGCACGGTTACCGCCAGGAGCGCCGCGCGGAACGGCAGCGAGGAGAGCTCCACGAATTCGTCGGTGCGGTGGAGGTTGCCTCCCCGCACGCCCATCGAGTCGAGCGTGGGAAGTCCCGCGTCCTCCAGGATGTTGCCGTCGCTGGATCCGCCGGTGGATGCCGTGCCCATCGGATGCCCGAGATCCTCGGCGGCCCCCAGGCAGAGGGCCACGAACGGCCGCAGCGCCGGCGTCAGCGCCTTCGCCGGTCGATTGAGCGACAGGCGCACCTCGAGCCTGGGAAGATCGCCCTCGCCGCCGCGCGCCAGCGCCCGCAGGGCTCGCTCGATCGCCGCCCCCGCGTCGCGGTCGCGGAATCGCACGCT
>CAZSVT010000298.1:0-2299 GCA_964610365.1 uncultured Isosphaeraceae bacterium | reverse complement strand
GAAGCGGCACGCTCACCTACGAGGCCGTCTGGCAGTGCTCCGAGCTCGGCATCGGGCAGAGCACCTGCGTCGGCATCGGCGGCGATCCGGTGCGCGGGCTCGGCTTCGTCGAGGTGCTGGAGATGTTCAACGCCGATCAGGAGACCGACGGCGTGGTGCTCATTGGCGAGATCGGCGGCAACGACGAGATCCTTGCCGGCGAGTGGATCCGCGATCGCATGCGCAAGCCGGCGGTCGCCTTCATCGCCGGGCGCACCGCGCCCAAGGGCAAGCGCATGGGCCATGCCGGCGCCATCATCGGCGGCGCCATGGATACGGCGCAGGCCAAGATCGACGCCCTGCGCGCCTGCGGCATCCGCGTGGCGGAGAGTCCGGCCGAGATCGGCCGCACCATGGCCGAGGCCATGGGCGTTCCGGTGGCGCCCGCCGCCGGGCGCCGCGGCTACGCTGTCGCTCCATGAGCGACCGAGGCGCCGCGCCCGTCGGCGCCCCCATCCACCTCCCGCTCCTGGGCACCGTCGAGCCTCCAGACGATGGCGCGTCGGCGGGTGCGCGGGATCCGTCGGCGCGGTTCCTCGTGGACGCCCACGGTCGCGTCGTCACCGACCTGCGGCTCTCGATCACCGATCGCTGCAATCTCCGCTGCGTCTACTGTCTCGATCCCGGCGCGAGGTTCGCGCCGCCCCACGCGCTGCTCTCCGTGGACGAACTCTCGTTCGCGGCGGAGGCGTGCGCGTCGCTGGGGATCCGGCACCTTCGCATCACCGGCGGCGAACCGACGCTCCACCCCGAGCTCGTGCGGATCATCGCGTCCGTGGCGGCCCTTCCGCTCGACGATTGCTCGATGACCACCAACGGCGCGCTCGCGTCCCGGCAGGCGATCCGGCGCTGGCGCGACGCGGGGTTGCGCCGCCTCACCTTCAGCCTCGACGCGGTCAGCGAGCGCGGCTTCGCGGCGATGACGCGCTCCCGCACGCCCGTCGGCGCGGTCATCGACGCGATCCGCGACGCGATCGACCTCGGCCTGACGCCGGTCAAGGTCAACGCGGTGGTCCTCCGAGGACGCAACGAGGACGAGGTGGAGGCGCTGGCGGCGCTGGCCCGCGACACCGGCTTCGAGATGCGCTTCATCGAGTACATGCCGCTGGATTCGGGTCGCCATTGGGAACCGGGTCTGCTGGTGCCCGCCTCGGAGATCGTGGCGCTCGCCTCCCGCGCCGGAGCACTGCGGCCCACGGGGCGCGACGCGGCGAACAGCACCAGCGAATCGTTCGAGTTCGCCGGCCGCGCGGCGCCCGGGGCGCGGATCGGCGTGATCGCGCCGGTGACCCGGCCGTTCTGCGGAGCGTGCAGCCGACTCCGCATCACCGCCGACGGGCGCGTGCGACCCTGCCTCTTCAGCCTCGGTGAGTTCGACCTCCGGGAGGCGCTGCGCGATCCGCCGAGCGCCCCCGGGGAGCGGGCGCGGCGACGGCGCGTCGTGGAGGAGCTGATCCTGGACGCGGTCTGGGTGAAGCAGGCGGGACACGGCATCCGCGAGCGCGGGTTCCGCCAGCCGGCGCGCAGCATGTCCGCCATCGGCGGGTGACCTCCCGGGATCCGCGGCGCGGGCTCCGCGGCGCCGCGGCACCGATCCCTCGTCGGCCGCGCACCGCTAGACGGCTCGATCCGCGGCGGGCGCCGGCCCGCGCGCCTCGCTCCAGCATGGCTGCTTCCAGATCGGGGCGTCCCGCTTCATCGCGTCGATGAAGTGGGCCGCCGCCGCCAGCGCCTCCTGCCGATGCCGCGCATGGATCGTCAGGCGGAACGAGCAGCCGCCGACGGGCACTTCGCCCAGGCCGTGCTCCGCCTCCACGCGCTCCACGCCGAACCGCCGCACCGCGTCGAGCGCCAGGCGCTCGAGTTCGCGATCGGCCATGGGACGGTACGCCTCGTAGCGCAGCGCCCGGATCGGCCGCCCCGCCTCCTCGCCGCGCACGATCCCCTCGAAGACCAGCTTCGCGCCGTTCGCGCCGTCCATGCCGCGCCCTGCGCCGGGCGGAGGCAGCGCGCCCTCGACGAAGCGGATCGACGCGCTCATCCGCCGCTCACCATCGCGATGAGGGCCACCTCGTCGCCGGCGCGGACGGCTCGGGCCATCGGGCGACGGGCTACGTGCGCGCCAACCGCTGGAAGGTCCAGATGATCTTCCAGGACCCGTACGGCTCGCTCGACCCCCGCCAGCAGCCCCTGGACGCGGTCGCGGAGGCCGTCCAGCAGTGGCACAAGGGGCCCCGAGGGTCGGCCCGCACCGAGGCCC
>CAZSVT010000297.1:0-2323 GCA_964610365.1 uncultured Isosphaeraceae bacterium | reverse complement strand
CGGCGCCATGGGCGCCGCCGTCGCGATCGGATGCGTGATCGCCTCCGTCGCCGCGGAGTCGGTTCCGGGGCCCGGTCGGATCCGCGCCATGACGCTGGCGATGGACATCGAACGACTGGCGCCGGGGGCGCTCGACCTGGATCGATGGCTGGTGATCGAGTCCGAGCTGGAGCGCGCGGATGACGGATACCGGGCCCGGGTGCGGCCCATCGTGGATCGCCTGGAGACGATGGCCTCGGCGCAGTCCTGGCTCAACTGGCCGTGGCTCAAGCCGCGCGAGGTCCGCCACGGCATGGACGAGAGCCTCGACGCCCAATGGGCGGTGGACGCGGAGTTCTTCGACGCCTCGATGCGCCGTCTGGAACAGCTCCGCGCGCAGGGTGAAGGCGGGGCTCGCGACGCGGAGGTTCGGCGCGCGATGCAGCGACTCCGGGAGCGCCGGGCGCGGCAGATCCATCCGCCGTGGCCGCTCCTCGATGCGGCGCCGGCCGAGCTCTCCTCGATCGCCGATCGCGTGCTCGGCGGCGCCGAGCTGTCGGAGGCGACGAGGCGCGAGGTGGAGGGACTCCTGGAGGCGTGGGAGGCGCAGGCGGCCTCGAGCTGGTCCGCGCAGCGGCTCCTCCGCCGCGCCGCCTTCGATCGTCTCGAAGAACGACTGACGGAGCTGGGCGTGGACCTGCGCTCGCCGGACGGCCCCGGCGCGGCATGGATGACGGGCGCCTTCGAGGCGTGGGAGGAGGTGTCGGTGCCGCTTGCGGCGGCCACGCGCGACCTGCTCGAGCTCGACCGACGGACCATCGCCGCGATCGCGGCGAAGCTCCCGGCGGAGATGGCGGGGACCTGGCGCGACGGGGCGACGAGCAACGCGTATCGAGTCTCGGGCCAGGACAACCGCGCCTTCGCCGGCGACGACCTCACGCGGGCGCTGCGGCTCAAGGGGCTCTCCGCCGAGCGGCGCGAGCGCGTTCGGGCCCTGCACGCGCGATGGAGCCGCGAGGACGCCGATCTCGTGACCGCGTGGTGCGCCGCCCATGCCGCCGACGCGCCTCCGTATTGTCCGCTCACCCACGCGCACTGGGGTCCGGACGGGCGCTACGGGCGCTTCGACGAGCGCCGCCGGGAGCTCGACCACGCCCGCATTGCGCTCGGCGACGCGGCGGTGTCGGAGCTTCGCGGGATCCTCGGCGGCGAGGCGTCGATCCTGGACGCAGGCGTGTTCGACACGGATCCGCGCCTGGAGCCGACGGACCCGGCGCCGCCGACGCCGTTCTGGCGCGACGCCACCGATGGCTGGATCGATCCGGGTTGCGCCGTTCTCTTCAGCCATCCATCGGCGCGCGGCTGGTTCGATCCCGGCCCGATGCCGAAGGACGAGTGGGAGGCGATCGTGCGCTGGCTGGACCTCGGTCCCGTGGCGTCGGAGCTGCTCCTGGTGCTCCACACGGACCGGGCGGAGGAGTTCGCGGCCGCGCTCGATCTGGGCGCGGAGCGCTCCGGATGGTGGTTCGAGCATGGTCGTTACGAGTACCGGCCCTCGGTGGCCGCGGGCATTCTCGCGCGCTCCATCGAGCGCGAGCGGGCGCTGGAGCGATGGGACGACGAGTGGCGGGACGCGGCGCTCGCCGCGGCGCCGGACGATGCGGCGCGCCGCCGCGTGCGTCTTGCGGCGGCGGCGCGGGAGATGCATCGCCGGCTGGAGCCGCTCTCGAACGCGGCGAGCTCGGACTCGCTCGACCGCCGGGGGAATGCGCCGCTTCCCATGTCGCTCCTGGCGGCGTGTCTGCTGGCCGCGTCCGAGGCGGCCGCGGCCGACGACGCGATCGCGGCGCGCCGGCGCGAGGACGAGCTGCTGGCGTCGATCGACGACGACCTGGCCGCACTCCTCCCGCTGGCGGGCATGCGCATCGATGCGGCGCGGGAGTCCTTCCATCGGCAGGTGCAGCTGGCGGACGAGGCGATGTGGCGCAGCGACCTGCGCAGCGAGGTGGAGCGGCAGCGCTGGAACCTTCGGAGCGTGGATGCGCCGGCCCGCGCGGCGCTGGCCGAGGCCCAGGAGGCGCTGGCCGATCGGTTGCGGACGCGGGCGGCGGCGGGGGACGAACTCGCCGGACGGGCCGTGCGCTGCTGGGATGGTGCGGCATTTCCCATGGTGCTCCGCGCCGATCCGGAGGTGACGCCGCGGCTTCGGCGCGACGCCGCGACCGAGGCTCCCGCCGGAGCCGCGTTCGAGGCGCTGCGGCGATGGCACGCGGACCGCGACGACGCGCTCGTCCGCCGCGCCAGGGCGCTCTGCGTGCGGGTGGACGCGGAGCTCGACCCGGCG
>CAZSVT010000296.1:0-2458 GCA_964610365.1 uncultured Isosphaeraceae bacterium | reverse complement strand
CAGGATGGCGGCGGCGCCGTAGCCGGTGGCCTGCGCGGCCGCCTCCTGCCAGGTCGCGCACGGACCGTCGTAGCGCATCGGCGGGCCGGACCGCGCGCGGTGCATCCACCGCTGCAGCGCCGGGGGCGTCCAGGATTTCAGCAGCTCGCGCATGCGTGCACGCTCCAGGATCGCGGCGCCCGCCGTCCGTCGGCGCTCATCGTTCCCGACCTCGGACCCGGCCCACGAAGAGCACGCGATTGGTCTCCAGGTCGGCGCGCTCCAGGAGATCGAATCGCCGCTCGAAGGCGTCGCGGAACCACCGCTCGGAGTACCACGCCGGAACGGGCACCGAGCCCGTCTCCGTCCACAGTCCGCGCGGCATGAACTCCACCAGCACGAAGCGCTCCGCGAAGGAGCCGATGGCGTCGAGGACGGCGCCGAGATCCAGCCCCTGCGTGAGCACGAGATGATGGGTGACCGCCAGCGCCACCACCGCGTCGGCGCGGAATCGTTCCGTGGGCGGCGATTCCTGCGGGCTCGTCTCGTGCCGGAAGGGATCGAAGACCGCCCAATCCAGCGGCGCGCGGGGCTCGCGGGGACCGCGCGTCGCCTCCCGGTACCCGCGATCGACGGCCCCGGCGTCGGCGTCGGTGCAGATCACGCGCATGGCGCCGTCCGCGGCCGCCGCGCGCGAGAGGACGCCCTGGTTTCCCGCGATCTCGAGCATCGATCGCGCCCCGAGCGAGCGCAGTCGCTCCAGGACGGCGCGGAAGCGCGGCGTGAGGGACTCCGGTTCGTTTCCGCCCATCGCCGCCTGGTAGTCCGACCAGGCGCTCGCGTCGCGGGGCGGCCGAAGGGCGAGCAGCCGGCGCCGGATGGCGGCCAGGCGCGCCGGCCCGCTCCCCCAGCCGCCGGCGCGCAGCCGGCGCAGGAGCGAGGCGCGCCGACCAGCGTGCCTCGCCGCGATCTCCTCGTCGCGCCGATGGACCAGCGTGCGCAGCGAATGCACGCGCCCCAGCCAGCGCTCCAGCGTCGCATCGCCCAGCCAGCGGGCGGGCGGACATCGGAATCGCCAGTACGACGACGACGGGAGGATCGAGCCGACGCGGGGCACCGTCCGGCGCCCCAGGTCGGCGCCGCCGCGGCTCCAGATCCGCAGCGGGTACTCGTAGCTGCGGAGGAACTCGTCGTAGGCGAACATCACCGGTTCGCCGGTGATCACCGGCACGAAGCTGCCGAGGTCCACGAAGATCGGTCGGCCGTGATGGAAGAGGATGTTGTAGCCGTGGCAGTCCCGCGTCTGGAATCCGTGTCGCGATGCCGTCTCGTTCACCTCCACGACGAGCAGCGCCGCGTCCCGGAGCATGCCGAAGGACCACTCGCGCGGGTAGGTGGGGGCGTCGATCGGCTCGTGTTCGACCACCAGCTCGAATCCCTCCAGGCGCACGGGCGAGATCCAGGAGCGCACGAGCAGCCCGCGCTCGACGAGCGCCGTGACCAGGCCGCCGTCGAAGAGCCTGCGGAATTCCGGAACGCGCGCCGTCGGCACGCCGCGGAGGAAGCGGCCCTTCCAGCGCACCAGGCGCGCCGTGTCGCCCACCGACAGGGGGACGGGCTGCGTCTCTTCGGCCGTGACCGTGATGGTGGTGTCCATGCCTCGACGGGGCGCGACCGGTCGGCGCAGCGCACCGGGCGATCGGCCGCCGGCCCCGCGCGCGGCGGCGTACGGCGCGAGTATAGCGGTGGGCGCCGAGCGGCTCGCCGTCCATGGTCGTTGCAACGAAGCGCCGAGGCGGCGATCATGGGTCCGCCATGAAGCGCCTCGTGACGGCCCTGCGCGAAGGCGTGTCGGCGCTGCGCCGCCTGCGCATCGAATCGGAATCGCAGCGACTGCTCCTCGGTCGGCTCCTGGCCGAGGCGGTGCGCGCGAAGCCCCGCATCGAGTCCTTCCGGGAGGTGGAGTTCAGCGTCTTCTCGCAGTGGGGGGACGACGGGATCATCCAGTGGCTGATCCACCGGCTCGGGGTGACGCAGCGGAGCTTCGTGGAGTTCGGGGTGCAGGACTACCGGGAGTCCACCACACGCTTCCTGATGATGAACGACGGCTGGTCGGGCGTGGTCATGGACGGCGATCCCGCGCAGGTGGAGCGCATCGTGCGCTCGGAGTACTTCTGGCGCCACGATCTCCGGGCGATCGCCGCCTTCGTGGACGCGGAGAACATCGATCGGCTCCTCCGCGACGCCGGCGCCCCTCGGGATCTCGGCCTCCTGCACATCGATATCGACGGCAACGACTACTGGGTCTGGAACGCCATCGAGTCGGTGGAGCCCGTGATCGCCATCGTGGAGTACAACGCGGTCTTCGGCGCGGAGCGGCCCATCGCCGTGCCCTACGACCCGTCGTTCGTGCGCACGCGGGCCCACGAGAGCAACCTCTACTGGGGCGCCTCGCTGCCGGCGCTGGTCGGCGGCGGCG
>CAZSVT010000295.1:0-2503 GCA_964610365.1 uncultured Isosphaeraceae bacterium | reverse complement strand
GTCTTCCAGCAGTTCAATCTCGTGCCGACCCTGCGCTCCGACGAGAACGTGGCCGTGCCGCTCCTCATCCGAGGTTCGGCGCGCGGCCCGGCGCTGCAGGCGGCGCGCGAGTCGCTGGGGAAGGTGGGCCTCGGGCATCGGACCGCGGCCACGCCCGACCAGTTGAGCGGCGGCATGCAACAGCGCGTGGCCATCGCCCGGGCGCTCGTGACGCGCCCGCGGCTCCTGGTCTGCGACGAGCCCACGGCGAACCTCGACGGCGCGAGCGGCAAGGGAGTCATGGAACTCCTCCGCGCCGCCACCGACGGCTCCGTGGACGGCGAGGACCGCTGCGTCATCATCGTCACGCACGACTCGCGGATCTTCGAGTTCGCCGACCGCATCGTCCGCATGGAGGACGGTCGGCTCACCGGCGCCACGGCCGGACTGGCCCATCGCCACGCGGAAACCCCGAAGGCAGGAGGAGCATGAGTCGAACCACCACCATGGTGCTCGCGGTGATCGGCGTCCTGGTGGCGATCCTGGCGGTCTTCGCCTCCAGGCGCCAACCGGCGGTGCCGCCGCCCGCCCGCGTGCCTCCGGTCAGCCCGTATGCGTCGGCGATCGCCGCCGCGGGGCTGGTGGAGGCGCAGTCGCGCAACGTGGAGCTGGCGCCGCCGGAGAACGGGCTCATCCGCGAGGTGCTCGTCGAGGTGGGCGACGGCGTGCGGCGCGGCGAGCCGGTGCTCCGCATGGATGCGCGGGTGCTGGAGGCGCAGCTGGTGGAGGCGAAGGCGGCGGCGGAGGTGGCGTCCGCGCAGCTCCTGGCCCTGGAGAAGTGGCCGCGGGCGGAGCGGCTCACGGTGCTGGCGCAGACGCTCGCCGCGTCGGAGGCGCGGCTGGCGGATGCGCAGTCGAACTTCGATCGCGTGCGGCGCGCGAGCGAGAGCGACGCCGCCAAGCCGCAGGAGCTCACCACCGCCAAGTTCCTGCTCGACGCGCGCCAGGCGGAGCGCGAGCAGGCGAGCGCCGAGTACGAGCTGGCGAAGGCGGGGACCTGGGAGCCCGATCTCCAGGTGGCGCGGGCGCAGCGCGACTCTTCGGTGGCGCGCGTGCGGAGCCTGGAGGCGCAGATCGTCCGGTTCACGGTTCGTTCGCCCATCGACGGCACGGTGCTCAAGCGCTCCTCCGAGCCCGGCGAGTACGTGAGCGCCGCGAACGCCACGCCGCTGGTGGTGGGGGACCTTCGCTCGCTGCGGATCCGGGCGCGCGTGGACGAGGCCGATGCGCCCTTCGTGCGCCCGGGGGCCGCGGCGATGGCGCGCCTGCGCGGACTCGGCGGGAGCGAGATCGACCTGCGCATGCTGCGCATCGAGCCGCTGGCCACGCCCAAGACCGATCTCACCAACATGCCCTCGGAGCGCGTGGACACGCGCGTGCTGGAGGTGGTCTTCGAGGTCGTCGACGCCCACGGGCTGACGCTCTATCCCGGCGTGCTGGTGGATGTCTTCATCGAGGCCCGGATTCCGCCCACGAAGGGCGATTCCACCGCGGGCTCGACCCCGCCGGCGGGCAACCGTTCCTGAGGCGGCTGCGGCGGCCGGTCAATCGGACGCGCCGTGCGCGGGGTCGACCTCCCGCGCCCGTCGCGGTCGCGGCACTCCCGCCTCGCGCAGCTCCCGATCGATCATCCCGGCCCAGCGGCGCTGCTCCGCGTCGTTGGCGCCGTGCGAGGTCTCCTCGTCGTACTGGCGGTTCCGACGGGCCAGCGTCTCGTGCGCCTCCCGCGTGAGCCGATCGATCTCGCGGTCGTAGGCGCGCCGGGCGGAGGCGGCGGCGGCGGCCTCGTCGGGGCCGCGGGCGGTGAATCGGCGATCCCCGAGTTCCCGCAGGATGCGCTTCGTGGCCCGCAGCGCCTCCAGGTGCGCCAGGTCGAAGTGGATCTGCTCGTGGGCGAGGATGGCGTCGGTCCGGCCGCCGGCGGCGACCCATGACTTCGACGGCTCGAAGACGGCCTCGGCGTCGACCTTGTCCAGGGAGACGAAGGCGGTCCATCCGAGGCGATCCTCGCGCGTGATCACCTGCGAGCTGGTGCGGATGCCCAGCGTGGTCTCGGTGAAGGCCAGGTGCGGCGACGGCTCGGGCGCGGTGCCGAGGAAGTCGCTCCAGCGAAGCGGTCGGTCGAACCGCCAGGGAATCGGCGCGGCGCGCCGCGCTCCCGCCGGGCCTCGCTCGCCGGTGCGGCCGGGGGCGGGCGGCGCGGCGGGCGCCGTCTCCGCCGGCGGCGCTGCGCCCAGCGCGATGACGATCCAGAGGAGCAGCATGACGGGATCACGATAGCGGTGGCGCCGCTGGAAAAACGGCTGCGAACGACGAGTCGGCCGGATCGCTCGGATACCGTCCCGCCATCGGGCCGGTCGGCCCGGGAAAGGACACTGAATGACACGGGGAACGGTTCCGGGGTGCGCGGTGGTTGCCGCGCTCGCATCACTTCTGTCCGCCGGGGGCGCGCCGGGCGACCTGC
>CAZSVT010000294.1:0-2503 GCA_964610365.1 uncultured Isosphaeraceae bacterium | reverse complement strand
GCGGCGCATCGCCGAGAGCCAGGGCACGGCCCTCATCGCCGGCGAGAGCGGCACCGGCAAGGAGGTGGCGGCGCGGTTCATCCACGCCCACAGCCCGCGCCGGGCCACGCCCTTCCTGGCGGTCAATTGCGCGGCCCTCTCGCCGACGCTGCTGGAGAGCGAACTCTTCGGCCACGAGAAGGGGGCCTTCACCGGCGCCGATCGGCTGCGCAAGGGGCGCTTCGAGCTGGCCGACGGCGGCACGCTCCTCCTGGACGAGGTGAGCGAGATCCCGCCGGAGCTGCAGGCGAAACTCCTCCGCGTCCTGCAGGAACGCTGCTTCGAGCGCGTGGGCTCCAGCCATCCCATCCGCGTCGACGTGCGGGTGATCGCCGCCACCAACCGCGACCTCCGCGCCGAGGTGGACGCCGGTCGCTTCCGCGGCGACCTCTACTTCCGCCTGAACGTCCTGCCCATCTCGATGCCCGCGCTGCGCGAGCGACTCGACGACGTGCCGGCGCTGGCCGGCCACTTCCTGGCGGCGGTGGCGCGGCGCGAGGGCCGGCCCGCGCGGCGCCTCTCCGAGGACGCGGCGGAGCTGCTGCGCCGCTACGCATGGCCCGGCAACGTCCGCGAGCTCTGCAATGTCTGCGAGCGAGCCGCGGTGCTGGCGCAGGGCGAGGTCATCGAGGCCGCCCTCGTGGCGCCCTGGCTCTCCCGCGCCGTGACCGCCGTCGTCTCCAACGGCACGAACGGCACGGCGCCCACCGTGGGCGCGGTGCCCATCTGCGACGGCGTGGTGACGCTGGAGACGCTGGAGCGGGATGTGATCCTCCGCACGCTCGAGCGCAACCGCGGCCACCGCGAGCGCTCCGCGCGGGCCCTGGGCATCGGCGTGCGCACGCTGGGGCTCAAGCTGCGCCGATGGAAGGACGAGGGCCGCATCGCCCCCACGGTGTAGCGATCCCGCGCCCGGCCGCCGGCCGATCCCGCCCTCGGAGGACCCGCCATGAGCATGCTCGACTCCAGCACCAACCGGACGCTCGAGACGCTCATGCGCTTCACCGCGGCGCGGCAGACGCTGCTCTCGCACGACCTGGCCAACCTCTCCACGCCCGGCTTCCGCCCGGTGGATGTCCCGGTGGAGGAGTTCCAGCGCTCCCTGCGGGATGCGATCGACGCGGTGCGCGAAGGACTCACGCCCGAGCTTCGACTCCAGGATTGCGACGGGGTGCGGTTCGAGGACGGTCGACCCGTGCTCGAACCGCGCCCCCGCGACGAGAACATCCTCTTCCACGATCGCACCGACGCCGACTCCGACCGGCTGCTGGCGGACCTGGCGGAGAACACGCTCGCCTTCCGGGCCGCCGCGGAGCTCTACCGCTTCCGCGTCGGCCAGCTCCTGTCGGCCATCCGTGAACGGCCGTGAACGAGGGCGCGGCGCGCACCCGGCGTCGGGCGCCGCCGCGCCCGAGTCCGGCACGCCGCTTGCCTGCATGACCGGCGATCCGCCCGCATCGCAGGAGATCGCGCATGTTCGGCCTCTTCGACATCAGCACCTCCGGTCTCGTGGCGCAACGAGTGCGCCTGGAGACCATCGCCTCCAACCTCGCCAACCAGGAGACGCTGCTCGATGCTCAGGGGCGATTCGACCCGTGGCGGCGCCGCAGCGTGGTCCTGGCGTCGGGCGACCCCGCCTCCGATTCGCCGCTGGGAGCGCATGTGCAGGAGATCCGCCAGGCCGACTCCTTCGACGAGCGATACCTGCCCGGCCATCCCTACGCCGACGCCCGCGGCTACGTCCGCTACCCGGATGTGGACCCGGTGCTGGAGCAGGTGGACGCCCTGGACGCGGTCCGGGCCTACGAGGCCAATATTGCAGCGGTCGAGGCCTCGAAGTCGATGTTCGCCTCGGCGCTGGCGATCCTGGCGTGATCCGTCATGAGTGATCCATTGGGCATGCTGGGTGCTTCGGGACTTCCCGGCGCGGGCGGAGTCGGCGGTGTCGACCCCGCCGGTCGCGCCGCGGCGCCGACCGGCGCCGACGGGCGCCGCTTCGAGCAGGAGCTGCTCTCGGAGCTCACGCGGCAGATCGACGAGGTGAACCGCCTGCAGGGCGACGCCGACCTCGCGGCCGAGGACCTGGCCACGGGGCATCGTTCCGACGTGGAAGGCGTGATGCTGGCCACGCAGAAGGCCGACACCGCGTTCCGCATGCTGCTGGCGGTCCGCAACCGGATGATGGAGGCGTACGAGGAGGTCAAGCAGATCCGGATCTGATCGGCCCTTCCAGGCGCGTCATGGATGACGCGCCGGCATCGGATTCCGTTCGACGGTCGGCATGGAGGCCCGCCGCATGGAGCGCATCAGGCTGGCATACGACGCGGTGGCCCGACGGCTGGCCCAGGTCTCGCCGACCGGGCGGCTGCTCGTCGGGTCGATCGCGATCATCCTGGCGATGGCGCTCTTCCTGGTGGTGCTCACCGCCAAGGGAACGCCGGAGCGCGTGCCGCTGGCCATCAGC
>CAZSVT010000293.1:0-2548 GCA_964610365.1 uncultured Isosphaeraceae bacterium | reverse complement strand
CCAGGGGCTCCTTCCGCCGCGTGATCAGCGACGAGTCGCCGGACGCGTCGGCGGTGACCCGCCTCATCTTCTGCGCCGGAAAGATCGTGCACGAGCTCCGCGAGCGCCGCAGCGCCGCCTCCGCCGGCCACGTGGCGATCGCGTGCCTGGAGCAGCTCTACCCGTTTCCCGAGGACCTGGTGGCCGCCGAGCTCGCGCGCTTCCCGAAGGCCGAGCTGCTCTGGGTGCAGGAGGAGCCGCGGAACATGGGGGCGTGGACCTTCGTTCGGAATCGCTTCCTGGATCGCTTCGGCCGGGATCTCCGCTACATCGGGCGCGGCGACGCCGCCAGCCCGGCGGTGGGCAGCTCCAAGATGCACGCCCAGCAGCAGGAGAAGATCGTGGCCGAGGCGGTGGCGCCTTCGCCCAAGGGCGCCGCGAGCGCGAAGGACGGCGCCGGCGCCAAGAGCGCGTCGAGCGACAAGGACGGCGCCAAGGACGCGGCCGGCGACAAGGGCGCGGCCCATCGCGGCGAACCGCCGCGCAAGCCCGGTCGCGAAGCGGCCGCGGGCAAGGCATGATGCCACCGGAAGGATGAGCCATGACCGATGTCGTGATCCCCAGCCCCGGCGAATCGATCTCCGAAGTCACGCTCGGTCCCTGGCAGAAACAGGACGGGGAGTGGGTGGAGAAGGATGACCTTCTCTGCGAGATCGAGTCGGACAAGGCCACGCTGGAGCTGCTCGCGCCGGCGGCGGGCGCCTTCAAGCCGGCGGTGAAGGGCGGGTCCAACCAGAAGGTCGGCGCCGTGGTGGCGCGCATCGATGTGAAGGCGGCGAAGCCGGCCACCGTCGGCGCCGCGGCGGGCGGCAAGGGCGCCGCGTCCGCGGGTGGCGCGGCGGGATCGGCGGGGGCGAAGGTCGCCGCGGCCTCGAGCGCCACGACCGGCGGCGCCTCGGCGTCCGAAACTCGGGCCACGCCGGTCGCGCGGAAGATGGCGGCCGATCGGGGGGTGGACCTGGCGCGCGTGGAAGGCACGGGTCCGGGCGGTCGCGTGCGGCGCGAGGACGTGGAGCGCGCCGCCGGGAGCGACGGCGGCCCCTCCTCCGGCGCCCCCGCGGCGGCCCGAACCGCCGACGCCGCGCCGCGCGCCGCGTCGTCGCCGCCGGCCGGTTCCCGCGGCGTGCGGCGCGAACGGGTCCCGCGCATCCGACAGCGCATCGCCGAGCGCCTGGTGGAGGCGCAGCACTCCGCCGCGATGCTAACCACCTTCAACGAGTGCGACATGACGGAGGTCATGCGCCTCCGCGCCGAGCACAAGGACGCGTTCGAGAAGCGCCACGGCGTGGGGCTGGGCTTCATGGGCTTCTTCGTCCGCGCCAGCGTGGCCGCGCTCCAGAAGTTCCCGCGCGTCAACGCCTACCTCGCCGGGGAGGAGTTCGAGTACCACGACTACTGCGACGTGGCGGTCGCCGTGGGCACCGAGCGGGGCCTGGTCGTGCCCGTGCTCCGGAACGCCGAGGGGATGAGCTTCGCCGACATCGAACGCTCCATCCGCGATCTCGCCACCCGCGCCCGCGACGGGCGCCTCACGGTGGACGAGATGACCGGCGGCACCTTCACCATCACCAACGGCGGGATCTACGGCAGCCTGATGAGCACGCCCATCCTCAACCCGCCGCAGTCGGCCATCCTGGGGATGCACGCCATCAAGCGTCGAGCCGTGGAGGATCCCGCCCATCCCGGCGCGGTGGCCATCCGCCCCATGATGTACCTGGCGCTGAGCTACGACCACCGCATCATCGACGGGGCCGAGGCCGTGAGCTTCCTGGTGCATCTCAAGGAGAGCATCGAGAAGCCGGAGCGCCTGCTGATCGGCCTGTGACGCCGGCGCCGCGCCCCGGGCTCGACCGGGGCGCCGCATGGACCGCACCGCCGGAACGGGTTCTCGGCATCTCCGGCGGGGTTCCGGCATCGCCAGAGTCCGATCAGACCGGACGATCCGCGCCCGAACCATCATCATGGGTTGCAGGGAGTCGAGCCGGGGGCGGCTGAAACCGATCCTCCGGACATGGGATTGGTTCGATCCTCGCTTCGCTCCAAGCCCGCCACGCAACGCCTCTACCTTCGAGTCGTCGCGCTGGGCGGCCTGTGGTGCCTGCTCGGGCTGGGACTGGCCACGAATCTCTTCGTGCGCCTGGGCGCCGTGTCGAGCGCGGCCAACGCCCTCGCGGCGCGCACCGATGAGGACTTCGAACACGCCGCCGGACACTCCATGACGCACGCCGGCGAGGTGAACGAAACGGATTCGCTGGCCAATGACCTTCGGGCCCAGTCCAGCCGGATCAACAACGAGGCGATGCTCACCGGCGCCGTGGCCTTCGGCCTCGGCGCCATCCTCACCGTGGTGGTGGCGCGCATGGTCCGCCGGCAGGAACTGGCGCAGGCCGATGATCGCGAGCGGCAGGAGTTCCACTCGCGCGTCTCCGACGCCTTCGGCATGGCCCAGTCCGACGACGGCGCCTACCGGCTGGTCGGCGACATCCTGGAGCGGATCATCCCCGGCGTT
>CAZSVT010000292.1:0-2571 GCA_964610365.1 uncultured Isosphaeraceae bacterium | reverse complement strand
GCGGGCTCATCCAGCGCTGGCTGGGGCTGGCCACGATCTCCATCCAGACCGCGGCGGGAAGTTCGAGCGCCGAGTTGCAGATCGAAGGCGTGCTGGAGGCCGATGCCCTGCGCGATTGGCTCTATGCCCGGATGCGCGGCGCCCATCTCGAGCCATCGTCCGCCGGCGCGCAGCCGGCCACGGGCGCCGGGGCGGGCTCCGACACATCCGGCTCGGACGATGAAGTGACCGCCCTGCTGGTGCAGATCCGCGACGAGGTGCGGGCGCTCCGCGAGCGCGTGGGCGGTGGCGGGGGACGGACATGATCGGCGTCGACCCGAACGCCATCGCCAAGCGCACCTACACGGGAGTCTGGGCCTTCCTGGTGAAGTGGTTCCGCGTTCCGGAGGAGCCGCCCACGCTCCCCACGGCGCCAAGTGAGAAGGCCATCTCCTTCCGGCCTTCCGAGGCGTACCTTCGATACCTCAAGCTCCAGTTCTGGATCGTGCTGGCGCTCATCGACATCGTGCTCACCGCGCTCTGGATCGCCGCCACGGTGGGATTGATCGCCGCGGGCCTCTGGTTCCTGGCGATCCCGCTGGCACCGATCGCCCTGGCCGTGATCATCCTGCCCGACATCCTGGCCTATGTGGGCATCCACCTCCGCTACGACACCACCTGGTATGTGCTGACGCATCGGAGCCTGCGCCTGCGGCACGGCATCTGGCTCATCAGCGAGATGACCCTCACCTTCGAGAATGTCCAGAATGTGCGGCTCGCGCAGGGACCGCTCCAGCGTCTCTACGGCATCGCGTCGGTGGTGGTGGAGACGGCGGGTGGAGGCAGCATGGGCGGGAAGCACGGCGGAGGCGGCATCGGGCATCACGCGAGCATCGACGGCGTCACCAACGCCGAGGAGATTCGCGACCTCATCCTGTCGCGGGTGCGCGAATCGCGCTCCGCCGGGCTGGGAGACGAGCGCGGCGCGGCGGGGCACGGCGCCGGGGCCGGCGCGGCGGTCCTCGCCGCAGGAAACGGCACCGGGGGCGCCGCGCGCGCGGCCGGACCCCGCGCTCCCGTCCTTGGCGCCCGGCAGCTTGAACTCCTGCGCTCCATCCGTGACGAGCTGCGCTCCGTGGCCGCGGGCTCAGGTGCGGCCGGCGGTGCCACCGACGGCGGCGGCTCGACCGGCGCTCACCGCCCCTGAGGGAGCGCGCCGTGACCGCTCACGCACGGTGCGGATGGTGATCGCCGCAACGAGGATGGCGCCGGCAACGACGGCGATCGATCCCGCCGTGTGCACGCTTCCCAGTCCGAGGAGCGCGGGGGCTCGGATCGCCGCAAGGTGACCGAGGATCGCCGCCGCCGCCCCGCACGCCGCGGCCATCGGCAGCAGGGTGCCGAGCCGATGGGTGAGCAACCGCGCCGACGCCGCCGGCACCACCAGCAGCGCCACGACGAGGATGCTTCCCACGCTCTCGAACGCCGCCACCGCGGTGACCGCGGTCATCGTCATCAGGACGGCGTGCATCAGCCCGGGGCGAAGCCCCTGGCCTGCGGCGCCGTCGGGATCGAAGGCGGAGAACGCAAGCTCCTTCCAGAGGAGCCGCACCACCACGATGTTGACCAGCAGCACCGTGCCCAGCACGATCGCGGCGCGAGGAACGGACCAGCCCGCGATCGTCACTGTGTCCAGCGGCGTGAGCTCGATGGCCCCGTAGAGCACGCAGCCGGGGTCCAGGTCGACGCGCGACGCGCCGCGCACGATGAGCACCAGTCCCACCGCGAAGAGCGTGGTGAAGACCACGCCCAGCGAGGCGTTCTCCTCCATGCGTCCGTGTCGTCGCAGCCACTCGGTTCCCAGCGCCGTGAGCACGCCCACCGCGGCGGCGCCGAGGAACATCGGCAGTCCGGCTCGGCTGCCGGTGAGGAGGAACGCCGCGGCGATTCCCGGAAGCACGGCGTGGCTGATCGCATCGCCCATCAGGCTCAGTCGCCGCAGCACCAGGAATGATCCGGGAACGGCGCATGCGGCGGCCGCCAGGACGCCGACGGCCACGATCCATCCGTCGATCGGCCACGACCACCATGGCACGGCGCCACTGGAGGCCGTGATCATGGAGCGCCCTCCGCGCCATCGCGGGACTCCGCCCGCGCTCCCCCGGGAACCAGCGGGTGCGGGCTGGCCGGCGCCGCCGAGATGGCCGCGCCCGCGGCGCCCACCGCGCGGGCCACGCGAGCCAGGAGTTCCGGCGAGAGCACATGCTCCACCAGGTCCGCGTCGCGATCCACATGGCTCGGCCGCACGCCGGCACGCTCGATGAGGAAGTGCTCCCAGAGCCGGTGCCGCGCCGTGAGCCGCTCCGCCTCCACGCGCCCGTCCGCCGTGAGCCGGATGGAACCGTCGGCGGTGCGCAGGACGAGGCCCGCCCGTCGGGCGCGCCGGATCGCCCCCCGCAGCGCCCCGGGCTGGAATCGACGACGGGCGCGGAGCGCCGCGCGATCGGTGCCGCCCCCGGATGCGGCGCCGCGCAGGGCACTCCCGCCCGCGTCGTGATCGGTCCGGCTCTCCTCCTCTTCGAAGAGCGCGCG
>CAZSVT010000291.1:0-2571 GCA_964610365.1 uncultured Isosphaeraceae bacterium | reverse complement strand
CGAATGATGAAGATCGTCGCCAGCGCCGGCAGCACGCCGCCGGGAATCGCGACCAGGATCCGCGCCCACCACGGCATGCTCAGGTGGAAGGCGATGTACGGCGGGAGCAGCGATCCGGCCAGCAGCACCGGCAGCGCGATCAGTCCGTAGACGATCCCCTGGGCCCACTGCGCCGGGGTGGGAGGATCCCGGGGGCATCGTGATGCCGCCGTGAGACGGGCCACCCGATCCGCGTCGCCGCGCTCCATGGACGAGAGCGTCGGTATCAGCGGCACCCGCCGGCCGCGCGCGTCGACGATGCTGGCGCGCCACTCGAACCAGCGCCACGGCGCTCCGTCCCCCGAACCCGGGCGGTTCATTGCCATGCGGCACCGCACTCCGGACAGCAGCGGCAACCATCGGCATCGCGACGCAATCCGGTGAGATCATGGGCGCATGAGCCGCAGCGATCACGGGCCGCCAGGCGCCGGGCGATCCGCCCGGCCTGGGCGCGGCGCCCGATCCGGACCGCCACGATGAACTCGACGACGCTCAGCGGGAGCATCGCTGCCATGAAGAGCCACCTCGGAATGATGCCGAGCCCGAAGAGCGCGAATGGCAGGGCGGCCGCCGCGAGAATGAGCGGGACGAAGATGAGGGCGAGCCGGATCGCTCCGGTCCGGTCCTCCCGATTCGCGTCGCCGAGCGCCGGACTCTCGAGCGCTGGGAGCAACTCCTGCCGCAGCTGCATCGGTGCCAACGGCACCGGACGACCACGGTCATCGCGCGTGGTGGCGGGACCGAACATCGTTCACGGGTCAGCGCGATGCCGGTCCCTCGAGAGGAGCGGCGGGCATTGGAGCTCCGCGCGTCAGAACCCGACGATCGGCTTGAAGCCGCCCCACGCCATCCGGCCCATCTCGAAGGGCATCGACTTCGGCGGCGTCATCGACGGATCGCTCATGATCGCCTTGAGCGTCTTGTCACGATGGGCGCGCGACTTGTAGAGCATCCACGCGAAGATCACCGACTCGCCCTTCTTGAGCTTGAGGAGCTTCGAGTAGGGGAGCCCGTGCTTCACCTTGAGGTCGTCGCCCAGGCACTCCTGGTACTGGAGCACGCCGTGCTTGCGGCAGATGCGGGCGAACTGCTTCGCCATCTTCTTGTAGGCGGCCAGGTTCTTCGTGGGCAGCGGGAGGATGAATCCGTCGACATAGGCCATGGGGGCGCTCCGGAGGCAGGGGACGGGGTCGCTCGAACGAACGGGTCGCGGGTCAGCCGCCGACCACTTCGAACTCGATGGGGATGTTGTTCCGCGTGGCATGCGAGTAGGGACAGACCTTCTCGTGGGCTTCCTTCACGATCGCCGCGAGTTCGGCCTGCGGAATGGTCCGGTCCTCCACCTTCATCCGCACCGAGATGCCGTAGCCGCCCTTGTCGCGCGGTCCGACGGAGGTGGTGCAGGTGACGCGCGCCTTGCTGGCATCCTTCTTGTGCTGCTTGCCCACGAAGTCGATGGCGCCGCCGAAGCAGGCCGCATACCCGGCGGAGAAGAAGTGCTCGGGAGTGGTGGTGCCGGGTCGGCCGGGGCCGCCCATCTCCTTGGCCACGGAAAGATCGGCCTTGATGACGCCGTCGTTGGTCTCCGCGTGTCCATTGCGGCCGCCGACGACGACCGCGCTCGAAACGGCGAGGGGCTTGATGGTGTCCATGCGCCGCAGCCTAGCGTCCCCGTGGGATCACGGCGTCGCGTCGGCGCCGCGCTTCGGCCACGGAAGCAGGCCGCGCACGCGGCGCCGATAGTCGAGGTACGCCTCGCCGTGCTCCGCCACCAGGTCGCGCTCCTCGAACCAGAGACCCAGGAAGATGTACCCGGTGGTCAGCAGCGCGAAGAAGAGGTGGCCGATGGTCATGTGCGGTGTCGCCCAGAAGGCGATCAGGAAGCCGAGCATGAGCGGGTGGCGCACCAGCCGGTAGGGGCCTCGGAGCCGGAAACCCACGGGCGTCCAGGCGCGGTTGCGGAATCGCGCCCAGACCTGGCGCAATCCGAACAGATCGAAGTGGCTGATGATGAACGAGCTGAGGAAGACCAGTCCCCAGCCGACCAGCGAGAGGCCGATCAGCGCCGCCGCGAACACGGGCTGCTCCACCTCCCACACCGTGGTGGGCACGGGCTGCCAGAAGGCGAACACCACGAGCAGCGAGGCGTTCGCGGCGATCACGAAGGTGCTGCGCTCGATCGACGCGGGAATGATCCGGGTCCACCAGCGCTTGAACGCGGGCCTGGCCATGATCGTGTGCTGCAGGACGAAGATGGAGAGCAGCGCGGCGTTCACCAGGAGCGCCGACGCCGCGCCCACCGTTCCACCGGAGTCGATCGACTTCGGGACGATCCAGTTGCCCACGAAGCCGATGGCGTAGGTGATGGTGACGAGGAATCCCAGGTACGCGAAGGCGCCGTAGGCGAGCGCGCCCCATCGCGCCGGTGCTCCGGCGCTGCGGCGGGCGAAGGCGGCGAAGGGGCAGGCGCTGGTGCGGACGGATTCGACGGCGTTTGGATGGGCGGCGATGCGGCTCATGTCGGTTTCTGGG
>CAZSVT010000290.1:0-2576 GCA_964610365.1 uncultured Isosphaeraceae bacterium | reverse complement strand
GAAGGTGATGGACGCCGAGACGATCCTCCAGTACCAGAAGGTCGTTCGACAGGTGGCGGTGGCGCCGCATGTGCAGGACTACGCCGTGCGCCTGGTGCTGGCCACGCATCCGCGCGGGCAGTTCGCCACGCCGCTCGTGAACCAGTTCCTGCGCTTCGGCGCCAGCCCGCGCGCCGCGCAGACGCTCGTCCTCGCCGCCAAGGTCCGGGCGCTGCTGGCCGGTCGCAGCAGCGTGGCCACCGAGGACATCGGTCCCTGCGTCCTGCCGGCCATGCGGCACCGCTGCCTCCTCAACTTCGAGGGCGAGGCGGAGGGCAAGACCACCGACGAGATCCTGACCAACATCGTCGAGACGATGCCGGCCGACGCGCGGGTCCCGGCATGATCGCGGTGCCGGTCACGGCATGACCTTTCTCACGCCGGGTCTGGCGCTGCTGGCCGCCGGCATCGGCGTGCCGGTCCTCATCCTGCTCCATGTGCTGCGCCTGCGTCGACTGCCGCAGCGCGTTCCGAGCACGCTCCTCTGGCGCCGCAGCGTGCAGGACCTGGAGGCGAACGTGCCGTTCCAGCGGCTGCGCTTCTCGTGGCTGCTGCTGCTGCAACTGCTGGCGCTCCTGGCCGCCGCGATCGCCGCCGGTCAGCCGGTCGTTCGACTGCACCAGGCCCCGAAGTCGCTCGCCATCGTCCTCGACGCGCGGGCGCGAATGCGGGCCCTGGTCGAGATGCCGACGGACGATCGCGACGGTCCGCCTCCCCCCACGCGCTTCGACCTGGCGAAACGGGACGCGACGACGATCCTGGACACCGTCGCCGCCGATGACACCACCGTGCACCTGGTGGCGGCACGGGCGCGGCCGGCCCTCGTGGCGTCGGGTTCGGCGCGCTCCGTGCGCGATGCGATCGACCGCCTGGAGGTCACCGACGAGCCGGGCGACGCCGCGGAGGCGATGGCGCTGGCGGCGCAGGTGGCGCCCGACGGCGAGATCCGCTGGGTCGGCGATCCCGCCGGAGCGCGAAGCGACAACGCGGGCATCACGCTCCTCTCGGCGCAGCGCGGACTGGAGGAGCCGGGGACGGCCGAGATCCTGGTGGGCGCCGCGAGTTCCTTCTCCGAGCCCACGGAAACTCCGCTCGCCGTCGTCGTCGACGGCACGGTGATGGCGGCGCGCGTACTGCGCCTGCCGGCCGCGGATCCGGAGCGCGGGGCGCCGGGACGGGCCACGGTGCTCGTGCGCATCCCCGCGTCGCCGGGCGCGCTCCTCGAGGCGCGCCTCGCCGTCGACGACGCCCTTCCGATCGACGACTCGGCGTGGATCCGATTCGCTCCCGCCACGCCCATCCGCGTGGCGCTCCTCACGGCGGACGCCGCGGCGTCGCCGCTGCCGGATCTGCTGGCCCTCATGGAATCGGTGCAGGTCACGGCGCAACCGTGCGCCACCGACGCCGCCGCGCTCGGCGCCTTCGACCTGGTGGTGGCCGACGGCTGCATTCCGCCGGCGGCGCCCGGCGCGGCGCCGACGGTTCCGTGGCTCGTCTTCGCGTGGCCGGAGGCGCCGGCGCCCGGAGGCGCCACGGCGGCGCGGCCCGAGGACGCGAAGCCCGAAACGGAGGACCCGGCCGCGCCCGCCTCCATCCTCGCGGCGTCGATCGCCGCCGCGGCGCGCTCGCATCCGGTGCTCCAGGGAGTTCCGCCCTTCTCGGTGGACATCCTGTGCCCGCGCGCGATGGCCGCGCGGATCGCCGATCGACCCGCGCCGGCGCCTCCGCGCCTGGCACTGCTGGACGATCGCGGGCGGGCGCTGGCGTGGATCGATCCGCGGGCGCCGGGCATCCGTTTCCTCTTCCCGCTCGCCGCCACCTCGTGGCCGGCCGATCCATCGTGGGTGATGCTGATGCAGAACGCGGTGCTCTGGCTGGTGGGCGACGATGGCGAAGGGCTCGGCACCGCGATCGGCACCGGGCGCCCGGCGCGAATGCTGGTGGAGCGTCGGGACGGCTCGCGCGAGTGGGTGGCGGTGCCGCCGTTCCCCCGCGCGGGGCGCCTGACGGTGCGCGCCTCGGACGGCTCCGAGGTGGAACATCGCGCGTCGCTCCTGGACGAGGGGCAGAGCGATCTTCGGATCGGGCGGGCGCCCGACGATCCGCGGCCGCGCGAACCCGCGGGGTCCGCAACCACCGGACGCGGCGCCTCGCGAGGCGCGCTCGTGCTCTGGCCGTTCTTCGCCGCCGCCGCGCTGGCGCTGATGCTCGTCGAGTGGCTCGTCTACCTGGCGGCGATGCGCCGCGCCGGCTGAATTCACCGCGCGCGTCGCTACGGCGCGCGGAGCGCCTCCGCCAGGCCGCCCGCGCGACGGACCGGGTGCTCCACCGCGCGGCGCACGTCCGACTCCGTGGCCACCACCCGGACCTCGCCGCGGCTGCGCGTCAGCGCCGTGTAGAGCAGCTGGCGCGAGAGGATGGGAGACCCGTCGGGTGGCAGCACCACCAGGACCCGGTCGAACTCCGATCCCTGGCTCTTGTGGATCGAGATGGCCCAGGCCGCTTCGTGATCGGGCAGCGAGGAGCGCGGGATCACG
>CAZSVT010000289.1:0-2582 GCA_964610365.1 uncultured Isosphaeraceae bacterium | reverse complement strand
CGCCAAGGAAGCCGGCAACATGGTCGACCTCGACAGCAACCCCACGAAGCTCATCGAGATCGTCCGCATCGGCAAGCAGCTCCTCATGACGCGCGGTGCGCTGACCACGTTCTCCATCGCCAACGATGTCGCCAAGTACTTCGCCATCATTCCCGCCGTCTTCGCCGGCACCTACCCGGCGCTCGCGGCGCTCAACCTGATGGGGCTCGACCCGCGCACCGCGATCCTCTCGGCGGTCATCTTCAACGCCCTGATCATCGTGGCCCTCGTGCCGCTGGCGATGCGCGGCGTCTCGTACCGCCCGGTGGAGGCCTGGCGACTGCTCCGACGCAACATCCTGCTCTACGGCGTGGGCGGTCTCATCGCCCCCTTCGTGGGCATCAAGCTCATCGACCTGCTGCTGGGCCTGACCGGCATCGCCGGCCGGCTCGGATGAACCAGGCACTCCGGAGACGCCATGCGCCACCTGCTGAGCCATCTTCGACCCGCGATCGCGGTCTTCGCCGCCCTCACGCTGATCACCGGCGTGCTCTACCCGCTGCTGATGCTGGGGCTCGCCCGCGTCCTGCCCGCGCCGGCGCCGTCGTCGCTCATCGGCCAGGAGTTCTCGCGGCCGGACTTCTTCTGGGGCCGCCTCTCCGCCACCGGCCCGGCGCCGTACACCGCCTTCGACGCGACCGCCCTGACCGGCTCCAGCGGCAGCAACCTGGCGCCGACGAACCCGGCGCTGATCACGGCGGTCCAGGCGCGCCTCGACGCCCTGGCGAAGGCCGACGCCGCCGTCGGCGTGACGCGGCCGGCGGGCGCGCGCGTGCCCGTCGATCTCGTCACCGCCTCCGGCAGCGGACTCGATCCCCATCTCTCGCCCGCCGGCATCGAAGCACAGGTGGCGCGCGTGGCGAAGGCGCGCGGTGCCGACGAGGCGAAGGTGCGCGACCTCGTCCGCCGCATGACGACGCCGCGCCAGCTGGGCGTGCTCGGCGAGCCGGTCGTGCCCGTGGTGGAGCTCAATCGCGCCCTCGACCGGGAGTTCCCCCGGGCGAGCGGTAGACTTCCCACCGATTGAGCACGCTTCGCGGCGATCCCGAGCGCTTCCTCGGACTGGCGCGCGAGGAGGAGGCCCGCGCTCGACGCGGGCGGCTCCGCATCTTCTTCGGCATGTGTCCCGGCGTGGGCAAGACCTACGCCATGCTCACCGAGGCCCATCGCCTGGCCGCGCAGGGCGTGGACGCGGTGGTGGGCATCGTGGAGACGCACGGCCGCGCCGAGACGGAGCAGCTCCTGCTGGGCCTGGACATCCTGCCGCTGCGGTCGGTGGAGTACCGCGGCGCCGTCCTCAAGGAGTTCGACCTCGACGCCGCCCTTCGGCGGCGCCCCGAGGTGCTGCTGGTGGACGAACTGGCGCACACGAACGCGCCCGGCTCGCGCTTCGAGAAGCGATGGCTGGACATCCGCGCCTGCCTGGACGCGGGCATCAACGTCTGGACCACGCTCAATGTCCAGCACATCGAGTCGCTCAACGACATCGTGGGGCAGATCACCGAGGTCCGCGTGCGCGAGACGGTGCCGGACGCGGTGGTGGAGGAGGCGGACGAGATCGAAGTGGTCGACCTCCCGCCCGACGCCCTGCTCGACCGGCTCAAGGCCGGCAAGGTCTACCTGCCGGAGGTGATCGCGGCGGCGAGGGCCTCGTTCTTCCGGCGCGGCAATCTCACGGCGCTGCGCGAACTGGTGCTGCGCCACGCCGCGTCGCTCGTGGACCGGCAGTTCCAACGCGAGTCCGGCGGCCGCGGTCACGCCGGCGCGGGAACCACCGCCGACCGGATCATGGTGTGCATCGGTCCCAGTCCCTCGTCGCGCCGGCTGCTGCGTGCGGCGCGACGGCTCGCCGCGGGACTCCGGGCCGAGCTCCTCGCGGTGCACGTGGAGGACGGTCGCGGCGCCGAGGATGCGGCCATGCTGGAGACGATGCGCCTGGCGCGAAGCCTCGGCGCCGAGCCCATCTCCATCACCGTGCCCGCGGGCTCCGACCGGGTGAGCGAACTCCTGGACCTGGCCCGCTCGCGCCACGTGAGCCGCATCGTGGTGGGGCGCACCGGTCGATCCCGGCTCAAGGCGGCGCTCTTCGGCTCCTTCGCCGACGAGGTCATCCGGCGCAGCGAGGAGATCAGCGTCTATGTGATCCGCGGCGACGACCTGGATGAACTCCGCGACGGCGCCGCCGCGCGCGACCGCAGCGAACCGGCCGCTGCGCCGGCGCTCGACGGGGAGCCCGCGCCGCGCTCGCGGCGCCGGCCGCAATCCGGTTGGAAGAGCGGACTCGGGGCGTTCCTCGTCGCGGGCACCGCCACCGCCGTCGCCAGCCTGTTCTACGAGCCGCCCGATCTCTCCGACGAGGCCATGATCTTCGTGGCGGCGGTCGTGATCGCCGCCTGGATCCAGGGCCGGCGCGCGTCGCTCCTGGTGGCCGGGCTGAGCGTCGTCGCCTTCAACTTCTTCTTCACCGAACCGCGCTACAGCCTGATGGTGGACGACCCGCACCAGATCGTCGACGCGCCGGCAACCAACGGGGCGAACGGCCA
>CAZSVT010000288.1:0-2617 GCA_964610365.1 uncultured Isosphaeraceae bacterium | reverse complement strand
GGTGGACGGCGACGATCTCGGCACGCTGCTGGGTGCCTGGGGGCCCTGCCCGGGTTGATCGGCTCGCGCCGACGCTGCCGGACGCCGCGCTGCGGCGCGCCGTGAAGCGGCGCATGCCTCCCGGGTTCAACCGCCGCCGGTGGCCGCCGGCGCCGCTGAGGTCTGCGGCGCGCCCGCCATCACGGACAGGAGCCAGTCGGCCACCCGGTTCGACAGCGCCGGTCCCATCTCGCCTGTGAGCCTGCCGTACTCGTCCATGGTGCCCGTCTCGCACTCCTGGAAGAGGTGATTGACGACCGGCAGGACGACCACCATGGATCGCGGGTGCCCCGCGCTCGCGAGCGCCGCGCTTCCGGGGCCGGCGTTCTGGAGCGCGGAGACCTGGATGTCGCGACCGCCGAACACCATGAGGACCGGGACCTTGGCCGCCGCCAGGTCGGTGCGTGGGTCGTACCGGAGGAAGTGGGCCATCCAGGGTTCCTTCATCGACGCGATGGCACTGATCACGCCGAGTTCGATCTGCGGTGCCGGGATCTCCCTTCCGGGAGCCTGGAGCGAGATCGTGAATCGCACCGCCTCCTCGGCCGCGCGGCGCAGGGCGGCGTCGTCGTCGCCGGCGGCGGCCTCGATGAACGCCGACTGCAGCTCGACGGCGCGGTCCATGTCCGAGCCGGCCATCGAGACCGATCCCGCCTTCCGCGCGGCGCGCATGACGGCCTCGGACTGGGTGGCGAGGAGTTCCCATCCCGGGACGGTCGGGGTGGCGAGCAGGACCGCGGCCGCGGGAACCCGTGCGGCTCCCAGCAATTTCGCCGCCTCCAGCCCGCCGGTGCTGTGACCGCAGATCGCCACGCGCGCGGCATCGATCTCCGTGGCCGACTGCAGGAAGGCGATCGCGGCCGCAGCATCCTCCGCGGTGTCCGCGAGCGTCGCCCCCTTCGCGCTGCCCGTGCTGCGCCCGATCTTGTGCTCCGCCGTCCCGCGATCGTCATAGCGCAGGACGGCGAATCCGCGACGGGCGAGCGACTCGGCCAGGACCTTGAAGGGCTTCCTGCCGGCGATCGTCTCATCCCGATCCTGGAGACCGGAGCCGGTCACGAGGACGACTGCGGCGACCTTCGAGTTGGGAGACGCGCCTGACGGGAGGAGCAGCGTCCCCGCGAGCCGCACATCCTCGGCGCCTCCGGTGAATTCGACCTCGCGGCTGATGAACTCCGCGCCCGCCGGCACCGATGGCGCCGAAGGCTTCGGAGCGCCGGAGTCCGCCTGCGTCGGGGAGGTTGCGGCGGGCGACGGTGACGCTTCGCGGCCGGCGCCGAGCGTCTCCCGGGCGACCGGAGCGACGGAGGCGGCGACGACGACGATCGTGGTCGTGAGCGGGATTCGCATTGGAGGAATCGTAACGACGAGCGGCGCCGATGCCCCGCCGGCCGGATTGATGCAAGAGCCCCCCGCATCGCTCGTTGACCTCCGTCGTGAACGAGGATGGCACCAGCCGCGACCTCCGCGACGAGGTCATGCACCGGCCCGGTGTCGTCACCGACGATGTCGATCTCGCCGCCTGCATCGCCGGCGACGCGGCGGCGTGGTCGCGATTCGTGCGGCGCGTGGCCCCCTTCGTGCTTGCGGTGGTTCGCCGGGCCGCCGGCGGATCCATGACCCACGCGGAGGATGATGCCCAGGAGGTCTTCGTCCGGCTGGTGCAGCAGGACTTCCGACTGCTGCGAGCCTTCGATCCGTCGCGGGCGAAGCTGGAGACCTATCTTGGAGTCGTCGCGCGCAGCGTGGTTCACGAGCGCACTCGTCGGCGCGCGCTCCCCGTCGATCGCGATGCGGCGCCGGAACGGCTGATCGATCCGGCGGCCTCGGCGCGCCGCGCCGGGGCCGTCACCGCGGCGGGCGCGCTCCCCTTCGGGGATCTCCCGGAGCAGCAGCGCACCGTGCTCCTGCTGATGCATCGCCAGGGTCTGTCGGTGGACGAGGTGGCCCGGCGCCTGGGAGTGGAGCCGCAGACGGTGCGCAGCGCCCACCACAAGGCCATCCGCCGGCTCCGGGATCTTCTCGGGCTGGGCGGCGAGGAAGCCGTCGACTGAGTGGCGCCGCTCCGCCAGGGCCCACCGTTGCCGCGGGCGCCGCGGACCTCGGAACCGCGGAGAATCCGGTGAATCCGGTCGATGCGGAATCGGAGGGGATGTTTCGCGCGAAGGCCGCCTAGAGGCACGGGAGCCCCGAATGCACTTCCCGCGTCACCCTCGATCCGACGACTCCTCCGCCCCGCCGCGCGCCGACTGTCCCTCGATGATGGACCTGGCGGCCTGGCGTGATGGAACTCTGTCCGAGGATCGGGCCGGCGCGGTGGCGCTGCACCTGACGGAGTGCTCGTCGTGCCGGGACGCCGCGGAAGGAGTGGCGGACGCGGCGCCGCGGCTCCCCGACGAGGCACGCGCGCACCATGAGCGCGAGTTCGATCCGCGCGCCGTCGCGCGACTCGTCTCGCGCGCCGAGGCCCTGGTGGCCGCGCCGGCGCCGTACCGGATCCGGCGCCCGATGCGAACCGTCCTGGCCGTCGCCGCGGCGCTGCTGCTGGCCGTCGTCGGATGGCAGGCGGCGATGCTGC
>CAZSVT010000287.1:0-2654 GCA_964610365.1 uncultured Isosphaeraceae bacterium | reverse complement strand
CGGCAGCGACACGACGGCCGTGGCGCTGGCGGCGGCGCGCGAGGTGGGTCGCGACGGCGGCTGCTGCGAGATCTACACGGACGTGGACGGCGTCTACACCGCCGATCCGCGCCTCGTGCCGGGCGCCGTCAAGCTCCCGCGGATCAGCTACGAGGAGATGCTGGAACTCGCCGCGCTCGGCGCCGGCGTGATGCATGCGCGGGCCGTGATCTTCGGGGAGAAGTTCGGCGTCCCCATCCACGTGCGCCACAGCCAGAAGCCCGATTCCGGGACGATGATCGTCGAGGAGACACCCGACATGGAAGAGATCGCAGTCATCGGTGCGGCCCTCAAGCCGGACCTCGGTCGCATCACGCTCCGCGGCCTGCCGGCCACCGTGGGCCTGCAGGGGCGCCTCTTCGAGGCCATCGCCCGCCGCGGGATCCTGGTGGACGACATCGTGCAGAACGAGGCCGCGGATGGAACGACCATCTCGGTGACCGTGGAGCACGGAGACCTCGCGGAGACGAAGACCGTGGCGGGAGAATTCCTCGCCGCGCTGGGCGTGGGCGATCTCACCGTCGAGGTGGGCCTGGCCAAGGTGTCCGCCGTCGGCACGGGCATGAAGAGCCACTCAGGGGTGGCCAGCCGCATGTTCCGAGCCCTCGGCGACGCGGGGATCCCCATCCAGAACATCACCACCAGCGAGATCAAGATCTCCTGCATCGTGCCGCGCGAGCACGGAACGCGCGGACTCCAGGCGATCCACGAGGCGTTCAATCTCTCCAAGGGCGAGAGCGTCCGGGCGGTGGAGCAGGTCGATCGGGCTTCGAGCCGCTGAACTCCGCCGGGCTGGAGCGACGCTCGATGCGGGGCGGCCGGGCCTCCGCGGCCGTCGCCGATGGCCGGTTGATTTTACATAACACACATTCTCGGACATAGGGGGGATCGAGGCTCCGCGGCCGCGGGAACCGCGAACGCTACGATCGATCCGAATGGCGATCTCCAGCAGCAGCGATCACGCCACGCCGGGGCCGCCCACGGTGCCGCTCTGCTCGGTCTTCCGGCGCCACCTCAAATCCATCGACCTCAAGTACACGCAGGAACGGGCGGATGTCCTGGCGGCGGTCATGTCGAAGGACGAGCTCTTCGAACCGGAGTCGCTCTACCACGAGATGACCCGCGCCGGGCATCGCGTCTCGCGCGCCACCATCTACCGCACGCTGCGACTGCTCCAGGACTGCGGGATCATCGTTCCGGCGCTGGTGGACGCCAAGCAGACGCGCTACGAGCTGGCCTACGGACGGCGGCCGAGGAACCTGCTGGTGTGCGTGCGGACCGGGCGCGTGGTGGAGTTCGACAGCCCGGAGATGGCCTCGCTGCGCGACGAGATCTGCCGCAACCACGGCTTCTCCCCGATCGGGCATCGAGTGCTGGTCTACGGCGTGGGCCCGGGCGCGGAGTCCGCGCCCGAACCAGCGCCTCGCCGGGGCGGCTCCATGCCTGCGTCGCCGCGCGGCTCGCGGCGCACGAACACTCAGCGATCCTCGAGGTCGTCCGGCGCGAGAGGCCGCGAGACGCGATAGCGACCTTCGCACCAGCGGCCGAGATCGACGGTCCGACAGCGCGGTGAACAGAACGGTCGGTGCGGTGCGTCCGGCGGGAGCGCGACGCCGCAGATCGGGCAGCGATCGTTGACGGGGATCGATGGAGCGCCGGGGCCGACCGGCCCGGCGGGATCGGACGCGGCATCGATCGCCGCTTCCAGCCTGCGTCGCCGCTCCGTATCGGGATCGCGGACCCGGATGCGCCGATGCGACGGATCGCCCGCGTCGTCGAGTTCGAGCTGCACATGGATCGCCCGATCCGGCAGCGCACCCGCCACGCGCGACGCCCACTCGATGGCGGCGACGACGCCCGGCGAGGAGGCCCATTCGCTCCAGCCGGTGCCGTCGAGCTCGAGTGCACTGCGAAGCCGGTACGCGTCGGCGTGCACCAGGTCCAGTCGTGCGCCCCGATGCCGCTGCACGATGACGAAGGTGGGGCTGGAGACCTCGCTGGGATCGGCGCCCAATCCGGCGGCGAGTCCGCGCACGAAGCGGGTCTTCCCCGCGCCGAGTTCGCCGTCGATGGCGATGACCTCGCCGCCTCGCATCGCGGCGCCGAGCGCGGCGGCCATGGCCTCCGTCCGCTCCGGCGAGCGGCTGAGGCGCTCGAACTCGTCAGCGCCCATCGGGGATCTCCCGCCCGTCGCCCGCGCCCCGGTGTTCCCAGCCGAGGCCCGTGGCGTCGAGATCGGCGCCGTCGACCACCACCACGCATGCCGGCGCCGAGAGGACGCGACGCTCGCGGACGGAACCGATCTCGCGCACGGGCGTGGCGCCGCCATCGCGCGCCGGCAGCGTGGACGGCACCCGGCCGGAGGAGGCGAAGCAGAGCTCGTAGTCCTCGCCGTCGCCGAGCGCGGCGCGCCAGTCGCAGCCGTCGGCGCAGGGAAGGCGCGACGCATCGATCACCACCTGGTGGCGCTCGTCCACCAGGGCGGCGGCGTCGCGACCGAGACCGTCGCTCACATCGATCATGGAGAGATCGTCGGCCCCGACCGCCGCCAGGAGCGCCCGCGCCTCCTCGAGCGCACCGGCCACTTCACCGCCGTGGACGTGCACGAGGGCCTC
>CAZSVT010000286.1:0-2658 GCA_964610365.1 uncultured Isosphaeraceae bacterium | reverse complement strand
CGGCTCGCGTAGAGGTCGAAGGCCTCTTCGGGGCTGCTGGCCAGGTCGCCGAAGGCGCCCGTCAGCCGCCCGCCCACGGCGGCGCCGTGCGACTCGGCGCAGTCCTCGATCACCGCGAGCCCGCGCGACCGCGCGAACTCCATGAGCCGCGGCATGTCCACCGGGCACCCGAAGAGATGCACCGGCATGATGGCGCGGGTGCGCGGCGAGACCAGCGACGGCAGGAGATCGAGGTCGAGATTCCAGGTCCGCCGTTCGCTGTCCACGGGCACGGCCACCAGCTGGTTGTGGACGATGGCCAGCGCCGAGGCGATGTTGGTGCTGGCGGAGACGAGCACCTCGCTCCCCGCCGGAAGCTCGAGCGCCGCCATCGCCAGGTGGAGCGCCGTGGTGCCGCTGGTGGTGGCCACCGCGAAGCGTCGACCGAGCCACTGGGCCACGGCCCCTTCGAACTCGGGAATGCGGCGCCCGAACGATCCGGAGATCTCCCCGTCGCGCAGCGCCGCCGCCACCGCCTCCATGTCCGCCGGCTCGATCACCGGCTCGAAGACGGGAATCATGCGCCGCCTCCCAGCGGCGCCTTGTCGAGGGCGGCGCCGAGGAACGGGCCCTGCTTCACGCTCACGCACTGCATGTCCTCGATGACGCGCACCGAGTGCCCGCCGCGCATGATGACGATGGCGTCGCCGGGGCCGAGCTCGACCCCGCGGATCCGCCGCCCGTCGTCCTCGTGGAAGATCACCTCCAGCCGACCGCGCTGCACCACCAGGAACTGCTGGAGATCGTCGATGCGACGCTCCACGCGCGGATGGGTGTGCGGCGCCTCCACGAAGCCCGCTTCGTGGGCCAGGAGGCCCAGCTGGAAGCTCTCGCCGGCCTCGGAGAAGAAGGTGCTGACGGGCACCGAGGCGCGGGCGCGGACGATGTGGGCGAGCCGCCGACCCGCGTGCTCGACGACTTCCACTCCAGGCACGATGGCGGCGGGCGCCGTCATGGGGCCCATCATACGGCGGCGACGCGGCGCCCCTGCGACGACCGTGGGGCGGCCCGGCGGTGATCCCGCGGCCTCACCGCGAGGTGGACGACCTCGTCCAGGCCCACCACGACGAGGGGATCAGGGCGCGGAGCAGGTGCGCCGCGAATCGGCGCGACGCGGGGAACATCAGCGGCCAGAGCGCCGCGCCCGCGCCCCAGGCCAGGAGCGACGCCCACGCGGCCCCGACGGCGCCGAAGCGGGGCACGAGGACCAGGTTCAGCACGATGTTCGCGGCGAGCGTGCCCATGGAGAGCCGCATCACCGTGCGCTCGCCACCCTCGATCATGAGGGCGCGGGTGCGGATCGACACATGGGCCACGAACACTCCGGTCCAGATGTGGATGGCCAGCACCGGCGCCGCGCCGTCGAACGTCCCCCCGAAGAAGAGGTGGACCAGCGGACCGGCGAGGACGGTCCCGAGGAGTCCCACCGCCAGCGCCATGCCCGACACCGCGCCGAAGACCTCCGCCAGCTTGCGCTCGTACTCGCGCGGCTGGTCGCGGTGGAGCGCGGTGAGCGCCGGCGCCACCGAGGCGCCCACGATCACCGGGGCCGCGTACCACGCCGCCGAGAGGAGCGACGCCGCGGAGTAGACGCCCACCGCGTGGGCGTCGGCGAGTCGGTCGAGGATGAGTCGGTCGAACTGCATGATGCCGATCACCATGAAGCCCGAGACGGCGACGGGCGCGGCGTCGCGCAGCATCCGCCGCATCCGCGGAGGATCGCGGCGCCACGCGAAGCGGTCGTCGGAGCGGGAGAGGAGGAGCGCCGCCAGCAGGAGGGCCGCCGCCGCGGACTCGATGACCGGCGCGGCGGCGAAGAGGATCAGCGGCGCTCCCAGGAGCACGAAGGAGAGCCGGGCCGCCGAGGCCAGCAGGAACCCGGTGCCGCGGGCGATGGATCCGTCGCGGCCGCGCAGCTCCGCCTGGAAGAGGAAGTCCACCACCTCGGCGCACTGGAAGAGGAGCGCGCCGCACGCCACGGCCACGAGCGCCACCATGCGGCCGGAGCCGCCCTCGATCACCGCCACCGCGCCGAGCCCCAGCGCCGTCACCAGCACGGTCGCGATGAGGCGGAGCTCGAGCGCGCCGCCGAGGATGGCCGGGCGGTCGGAGGGCTCGCGGACGAGATCGCGCACCACCACGCTCGGCAGTCCGAGGCCCGCCGCCGAGGCGAAGAGCGCCAGGTAGGCGAAGACCACGGCGAGCGTGCCGAAGTCGGCGGGCCCGAGGTGCCGGGCCACGATCGCGCCGACCACGGCGCCGACCACCGCCCGCAGCGCCTGTTCCGCGAAGAGCCAGGCGCCGTTGCGGGCGATGCGCCGCAGCAGCGTTCGCTCGGCGCGGATCGGTGGCTCGTCCCGGCGCGGCGCCTCCTGGTCGCGGGCGTCGATGGAGCGCTCCGGATCCATGGGCTACCGGCGGCGCAGGATCATGCCGCGGAAGTGGAAGGGGAGCGGGCCGAGTCGCGCCGGCGCGTCCACCGGCGAGTCGAACTCCGCCAGCACCTCCATGGAGGCGGGGAGCCGGGCGACGAAGCGCGGACGGGCGAAGACGTGCATCGGATAGCTCGCGTCGTAGATGGCGGGCGGCACGCGCTGGACCGCGATCCGATCCTCGGCC
>CAZSVT010000285.1:0-2692 GCA_964610365.1 uncultured Isosphaeraceae bacterium | reverse complement strand
ATGCGCGAGCTCGACGGCGCCTCCGGGAGCGTGGCCACGCGCCTGGCCGCCATCAACGAGAAGGCCTCGGCCATCACGGTGATCGTGGACACCATCACCCGCGTGGCCGATCAGACCAACCTGCTGTCGGTGAACGCGGCCATCGAGGCGGAGAAGGCGGGCGAGAGCGGGCGCGGCTTCCTGGTCGTGGCGCGGGAGGTGCGGCGGCTGGCGGACCAGGCGGCGTCGGCCACGGTGCAGATCGAACGCATGGTGGCGGAAATGCAGTCGGCGGTCAGTTCCGGCGTGATGGAGATGGATCGCTTCGCCGACCATGTGCGTCGCGGCGTATCGGAGGTGGATCGCATCGGCGATCAGCTCGGTCGCGTGATCGAGCAGGTCGCCTCCAGCACCACGCGCTTCTCGGTCCTGGACGAGGGCGCGGCGCAGCAGAGCGAGGGGGCTCGGCGGATCGACGAGGCCATGGTGCGACTGGCCGCGGGGGCCCGCCAGACGGAGGCGTCGATCGGAGAATTCTCCGCCGCCGCCGCAGGCCTGCGCGAAGCGATCTCGTCGCTCGGGAATGTGGTGAACGGCTTCAAGTTGCGCTCCTAGGTCGCCGACGGGGCGAGCATGGACGATCTCGACCCGATCCCGCTCGAGCCCGAGGGGGCGGACGCCGCCGCGTCCTCGATCCGCCTCCGTGCCGCCGCTCCGGCGCCGACCCCGGGAGGGACCGACGCCACGATCGTCACGCCCGGACGCCGCGCGGACGCGGGATCACCGCCGCCGCCGGCGATCACGCTCGCGACGCCGACGCCCCCGGCGGCAGCGCCGACGATCGCGCCCGCCGCGCCGCCGACGGTCGCGCCCGCCGCGCCGCCGACGGTGCACGGAGGCGCAGCGCCCGCACCGAACTCGAACGCCTCCGCCGACGCCGCGCCGAGTCCCGGCGGGGCGAACGGCGACGGCACCGGCACCCGCGCCGGCGCCGCGAACGGCGCACCGCGCGTTCGCATCGATCCGATCATCGGCAAGGAGATCGGCGGCGCCACGATCAGCGCCCTGGTGGGCGAGGGCGGCATGGGTCGCGTCTACCTCGGCACCACGAGCGCCGGCCTGCGCGTGGCGGTGAAACTCCTGTCGCGCGGCTTCGACAACCCGGAGGCGATCGGTCGCTTCCAGCGCGAGGCGGCCATCCTCGACCGGCTGCGCCATCCGGGCATCGCCGAGATGAAGGGACACGGCGTCTGGGACGACGGCTCCGGCGGCATTCCGTACCTGCTGCTGGAGTTCGTGGAGGACGCGAAGACGCTGGCCGACTTCGCGCTGGAGCACCGGCTGGACCTGCGCGGGCGCCTGGAGCTCTTCCACCGCGCCTGCGAGGCGGTGGCCTTCGCCCACGAGATGAAGATCCTCCACCGGGATCTCAAGCCCGCGAATCTCCTCGTCGACCGCTACGGCCGCGTGAAGGTGATCGACTTCGGCGTGGCCCGCGCCAGCAACGGCGACCTCGGCGTGGCCAGCGTGCGCACCGAGACCGGCCAGCTCATCGGCACCGTCCAGTACATGAGCCCGGAGCAGATCGGCGGCGATCCGCGGGCGATCGATCTCCGCACCGATGTCTACGCGCTGGGCGTGATCCTCTACGAGATGCTCGTCTCCGCGTTCCCGTACGACGTGCGCGGCCTCCCGCTGCCGGAGGCGGCGCGGATCGTGAGCATGGCGCAGGTGGAGCCGCCGCGCCTCATCGACCCGAGCATCGACGCGGCGATCGACGCGATCGCCATGCGCTGCCTGGAGCGCGACCGCGAGAAGCGATTCTCATCCGCCGGTTCGCTCGCCCGGGCGCTCGAGCGATATCTCTATCCGCCGCCGATCGCCGCCGGGAGCGGCGCCGCGGTCGTCCGCGGTCGAACCGCGGAGGCGTCCGACGACGCGCCGAACGACGACCTGGCCCTCGATGCGCCGCCGGAGCGCGGAGGCCGGGGCAGCCGACCCGCGGACGCCCGCATCCGATCCGAGGGCGCCCGCGCCCCGCGCCGTCGAGCCGCCGGAGGGGGCGGCTTCCGGCGTCACTGGCGATCGCTCCTGGCGATCGTGGTGGTGGCGGCGGGCGCCGCGGCCGTGGCCACGGGCAGGGTGCGCCTGGAGGATCTGCGGCGCCTGATCCCGGGCGGCAGCGGCGGCGGCGGATCGCCGGCCGGCGCCAGCGCCGAACCGGCCGCCATCAACATGGAGAACCTCACGGTGCTGAGCGCGCCGGAGGGGGCCCTGGTCACGGTGGACGGCGCTACGCAGGGGCGCACGCCGCTCACCATGATGGTGGCGTGGACGCGCGGTTCCACCGCGCGCTCCGTGGAGGTCTCGGCCCCCGGGTTCGAGACCGGCACGGCGCTCGTCCTTCCCGATCCCGCCGGCAACCGCTCGGAGTCGGTGCGCCTCGTCTTCAACCTGGCGCCCGCCGCCGGCAACCGCGAGCCCGCGCTGGAGCGGCTCCTTCCGCTGCGCGTCGACGGCGACTCGGTGGAACTGCGATTGCCCAACGGACGCGTGGAGACGCTGCGTCCGGGCCTGCGCGAAGTGAAGCTCTCGCTGCCGCGACAGGGCGACTCCTTCGCGCCGGTGAAGATCACCCTCCGCGCGCCGGGGCGCCGCATCGACGCCTTCCAGAAGAGCGCCCAGGGCGAACTGGTGATCCCCATCGACCCGC
>CAZSVT010000284.1:0-2751 GCA_964610365.1 uncultured Isosphaeraceae bacterium | reverse complement strand
AGCCCCAGTCGCGGAAGGCGCCCTCCGTGCACTTCATCATGTTGCCCTTGTGCACGAAGGTGACGCTGCGGCGCTTCTCCTTGATGGCATAGGCGATGGCGCTGTGGATGAGGCGCTCCGTGCCGAGATAGGAGATCGGCTTGAAGCCGATGCCCACCTGCGGCGGCGTGGCGGAGAGATCCCGCTTCGGCGCCCCCACGCCCTCCAGGGACTTCTGCCACTCCGCCGCCCGCTCCTTCGTGGCGAAGCGGATCTTGCCGAATTCCTTGGGGAACTCCTTCGCCAGGAAGTCGAGCACCTTCTGGCTCTCGCCGGTGCCCGCGGCGTACTCGATGCCCGCGTAGATGTCCTCCGTGTTCTCACGGAAGATCACCATGTCCACATCCTCGGGCTTCTTCACCGGCGAGGGCACGCCCTTGAACCAGCGCACCGGGCGCAGGCAGACATAGAGATCCAGCAGCTGCCGCAGCGCCACGTTGAGCGAGCGGATGCCGCCGCCCACGGGCGTGGTGAGCGGGCCCTTGATGCCCACCAGGTGATCCCGGAAGGCCTTGAGCGTCTCGTCGGGAAGCCAGTTGCCGGTCTTGTTGAAGGCCTTCTCGCCGGCCAGCACCTCGTGCCAGTGGATGCGTCGCTTGCCCTTGTAGGCCTTCTGCACCGCGGCGTCGAAGACCTTGACGCTGGCGCGCCAGATGTCGGGGCCGGTACCGTCGCCCTCGATGAACGGAAGGATGGGCTCATCCGGCACCTTGAGTCCGGACGCGGTCATGGTGATGGAGCTGGGCATGGGTCTTCCTCCTGGGGTCGATGGCGCGCGAGGCGCGGAGCGTGGTTGGATCAGGGAATGTCGATGGGCTGCGACTGGCCGCTGGAGCGCGGCGGCGCGGGCGGCGGAGCCGGCGGCGGCGGTGGTGGTTCCGGAGGCGCGGTGGCGCTGGGCACGGAATCCACGATGTCGTCGCGGCGCTCGGGCGTGGCGGTGATGCTGGCCGGCGGCAGGAGCGATCCCGCGTCCAGCGGCACCGTCGGCTGCGGCGGCGGCGTCATGGCGGCCAGGCGCGCCTCCACCTCGTCGAAGTAGTGGTCGGCCTGGAGCCAGAAGTGCGCCGGCACGCAGAAGTTGCTGGTGGAGAACTTCACCATCGGCGGCGACTCCGGCTCGAGCACCGCCTTGAGGCGCCACTGCGTCTCCTCCCGGTAGGGCTTCTGGCCGGGCAGGACCACATCGCGCTTCAGCTCCCGCAGGATCTCGATGCGCGAATCCGCGTCGTCGCACCAGACGGAGTTGTCCATGACGATCCAGTCGCGGTACCGCGGCGACTTGGCCGCGTCCATCATGGCCGACCAGACCTCCTCGCGCGAATGGCCTTCGTAGGTGCGCTCCATGCTGCACGCGCCGAGGGCGGCGGGCAGGGCCAGGAGCGCGGCCGCGCGGGCGAGGCGCGGGCAGGATGACACGGCGCTCGGCGCCGCGGTGCGGCCGGCGCGCAGGGATTCACTCGGGGATGTCGGCATTGGTGTGGACCTTCTGCACATCGTCATGCTCCTCGAGGGCGTCGATGAGCCGCTGGATCTTGGCGCCGGCGGCCTCGTCCACCGCCGCGGTCATCAGCGGAACATACGACAACTCGGCCGACTCGACACGGAGGCCCGCCGCCTCCAGGCCTTCCTTCACCTGGGCCAGGCTCGACGGCTCGCAGGTCACCTGGTGGCCGTCGGCGCTGCTCACCACATCGTCGGCGCCAACCTCCAGCGCCAGCTCCAGCATGCGATCCTCGCCCACGGCGTCGGCCGGGACCAGCACCACGCCCTTCTGCGCGAAGCCGTGCAGCACGCTGCCGGGCACGCCGAGCTTGCCGCCGCCCTTGTCGAAGAGGGTGCGGATCTCCGGCGCGGTTCGATTCACATTGCTGGTGAGGCACTCCACGATGAAGGCCGCGCCGCCGGGGCCGTAGCCCTCGTAGCGCACCGACTCGTAGCTCTCCCCCTCCAGTTCGCCCGAGCCCTTCTTCACCGCCTTCTCGATCGTGTCGCGCGGCATGTTCGCCGCCTTCGCGTCCTCGATGGCCAGTCGCAGGCCGGCGTTGAACTTGGGATCTCCGCCGCCGGTCTTGGCCGCCACGATGATCGCGCGCGAGAGCTTCGACCAGATCTTGCCCCGCTTGGCGTCCACCGCGGCCTTGCGGTGCTTGATGTTCTTCCACGCGCTGTGTCCGGCCATGTTCGATCCCGATGCGTCCCTGGTCTCTGCCTCTCGTCACTCACCCGACCGGGCGGTGGCCGTTCCCAGCAGCGGCGCCACGGACGGCTCCTTCCCCTGCTCCGCCTCGGCCAGCTTCTTCGCCGCACGGTTCGCCGGCGTCTCGAAGTGGAGCTCGTAGAAGCGCGCAGGATCCACCAGCCGCACGCCCGTCTCGCTCAGCAGGTAGTTGCCGATCTGGCCCATCGCCTGCGCCCGGTCGAAGCGCTCGCGGTAGACGCGGCCCACGCGGCGCCACGCGTCCAGGGCGCCGTCGCGGTCGCCACTGCGCCAGAGGGCGTCGCCGAGATGGTCGAGGACCTCCAGGCTCGGGTCGTCCACGCCCAGCTCCGCCGAGCGTCGCAGGAGCGACACCGCGCCCTTGCGGCCGGTGGCTTCGTCGTCGCCGAGCTGGCCGTGCAGGTAGCGGATCCAGCCGAGCGTGTCCAGGATGGCCGCCTCGGTGGGCGCGTCGGCCGCGGCCTGCTCCGCCAGCGCCACCGTGGCGTCGT
>CAZSVT010000283.1:0-2786 GCA_964610365.1 uncultured Isosphaeraceae bacterium | reverse complement strand
TGCTCGCCGACCGGAGAGCGGCGAAGCGCGCCCGAGTGTTTGAGCCGAAGAGGGCTGCCGGGGCCGACGCGCGGACCAGCGCGCACGCCGACGCAGTTCCGGCTGCCGGGGCCGACGCGCGGCCGTGCGCCCGAAACGACCGCCGTGGCCGGGCCGTACGATGGTCGCATGCCCCGCCGACGCACGAATCGCGCGCACCCGTTCACGGACGATCGCCGCGGCCCGCGCCTGCAGCGCGTGCTGGCCGATGCCGGCATCGGGAGCCGTCGACATTGCGAGGCGCTGATCGAGGAGGGGGCGGTCGCCGTCAATGGCGAGATCGTGGACGCCCTTCCTGCGTGGGTGGACCCGACGCAGGATCGGATCACCGTGCATGGTCGCCCGCTGCCCAAGGAGGAGCGGCATGTCTTCGTGATGCTCTACAAGCCCAAAGGGGTCGTCTCCACCAACGCCGACCCCGAGGGACGCATGCGGGCGATCGATCTCGTGCGGCATCCGAGCGGAGCGCGCCTCTACCCCGTCGGTCGCCTCGACATCGATTCGAGCGGACTCCTGCTGCTCACCAACGACGGCGAGCTGGCCAATCGCCTCACGCACCCGCGCTACGAGATGCACAAGCTCTACGAGGTGACGGTGGGCGGCGCGATTCCCGACGGCGACCTGTCGCACCTGGAGGCGGGGATCTACCTGCCGGGCCCGCGCGGCGGACCGGGTGCGCGCACCGAACGATCATCCCTGCGCATCCTGAAGCGCGACCGCACGCGCACCATGCTGCTCATGGAGCTCACCGAGGGTCGCAATCGCCAGATCCGCCGCATGCTCCAGCGCTTCGGTCACCCGGTGAAGAAGCTCCGTCGCGTGCAGATGGGCCCGCTTCGGCTGCGCGGCCTGGCGGTGGGAGAGTGGCGCGATCTGACCTCGTTCGAGCTTGCGGAGCTGCGCCGGGAGGCGTTCCGGCCTCCGGCGGAGCGGGGGGCCCGGGCGGTTCGACGACCGCGCGCGGCGAGCAAGGCACGCGGCCAGGGTGCTGCGGCGGGCCGCACCTCCCGTCCATCGACCCGACGCGGACGCTAGACGCGACGCGGCCGTTAGACGCCGCGCGTTCCGGGATCCCAGATGAACTTGTGCATCTGGAGCTGAAGTCGCACGGGCAGACGATCCTCGAGGATCCACTCCGCCAGCGTGCGCGGCGGGAGACCCGGATGGCCTCGGATCTCGCGCCCCGGCAACTGCGGGAAGACCGGGCTCATGAGCACGCAGGCGACGCGGGCGGCCAGGCGGTGCTCGTCCATGACGCCCTTCGCCCAGTCGTAGTCGGCGCGATCGCCGATGACGAACTTGATCTCGTCGCGGTCATGGAGCCGGTCGAGGTTCGACCAGAGATTGCGCCGGCACTCGCCGCTGCCGGGCGTCTTGAGGTCGAGGATGCGGATGGCACGCGGGTCGCAGGGCGCCAGGTCGATGGCGCCCGAGGTCTCGATGAGCACCGTGCGCCCGGCGTCGATCAGGGCGGAGATCAGCGCATGCACGCCGGCCTGCGCCAGCGGTTCACCGCCGGTGACCTCCACCAGCGGGCAGTCGATCGCCAGCACCTCGCGCAGGAGCTCCTCGACCGGCCGCGCCGCGCCTTCACGGAAGGCGTACTCCGTGTCGCAGTAGGTGCAGCGCAGCGGGCATCCCGCGAGACGCACGAAGACGCAGGGGAGCCCTGCGCGCGTGCTCTCTCCCTGGATGGAATGAAAGATCTCGTTGACTCGGAGCGAGCCGTGGACCACGGGCGCCTCGAAATGCCCAGAAGAGGACTCGAACCTCCAAGGGATTGCTCCCACCAGCACCTCAAGCTGGCGCGTCTGCCAGTTCCGCCATCTGGGCGTGCGGAGAGTCGCGCAGTATAGCGGCGGCCGCGCAGCGCGTGGGCTGCGCGACCGCCGCGTCGATTCGGGGCGCCGGGACGGATCAGCCCCAGTTGCCCAGCAGGGTGCCGAGATCGTTGCCGTCCACCAAGCCGTCGTCGTTCAGATCGGCCGGGCAGTCGGCGCAGGGGCCCCACTGTCCCAGGAGCGTTCCGAGGTCGTCGCCGTCCACATGGCCGTCGCCGTTGAAGTCGCCCACCAGGGCGGGCGTGCATTCGAAGCCGAAGACCTCCACATCATCGACGGCCACCTCCACGAGCGACTGCGGGTCCGTGTCCTGGGCGCGGAACCGGACGCGCATGGTGCTGGTGAGCGGGACGAAGTCGCTGAGCCGCCACTGGTACTTCACCCAGCTGGTGGTGCTCGAGGCGATGGTCTGCATCGTGACCCAGGTGGTGCCGCCGTTGTTGGAGACCTGCACCGGGAGCACGTCCTGCCCCGGGTTGGCGCCCTTGTCGTTGCTGTACCAGACCCAGGCGGTGAGGTACGAGTCGTCGAAGGCGGATGCATCGAAGACGGGAGACATGAGCGTGGTGACGCCGTTGTCCACGTCGGCCTCGCCCAGCGCGCCGCCCGACGATCCCTGGCCCGTGAAGGCGCAGTTGACGCCCGCGCCGCTGGTGTGGTCGTCCGACGGCTGGGCCGCGGTCCCGAGCGGATCGCCGCGGAGCCAGATGCCCGACGACGAGGAGGTGTCGCCGGTGACGCCGTAGCTCCACCCCTGGTTGGTCTCGAAGTCGTCGCTGAAGATGGTGGTCGACACCGACGCGATCGGCGCGGAGAAGACCGAGGCGGGCGCCGAGAGCGGGCTGGTGGTCACGCCGCCACCCTGGAGGCCCACCTCCAGGTAGTACTGCACCACGCCGGGGCACG
>CAZSVT010000282.1:0-2790 GCA_964610365.1 uncultured Isosphaeraceae bacterium | reverse complement strand
TCGATCTTGACGGCGGTCACCTCCACGATCGGGTAGCGGTCGGGCAGCGAATCGAATCCGGTGTGGTCGCCGAAGGGGCCCTCGAAGACGGCGCCGTCGCCGAGCGGCTCGCCGCAGTCCGGATCCCAGCCCGGGAATCCGCAGCGCGTGTCCACCCATCCTTCGATCACCAGCTCGCTGTTGGCCGGAACGCGCAGCGGCACCGTTCGCGCCGGCACCATGGGAATGCCGCGGCCGTTCAGGAAGCCGCACATCAGCAGCTCGCTGATGCCCGGCGGCAGGGGCGCGGTGGCGCCGTAGACCATCACGCTCTCGCCGCCGAAGGCGATGGCGATCGGCATGCGCTCGCCCCGGCGCTTCCAGCTGCGCCAGTGGGCGGCGCCGTCGTGATGCATGTGCCAGTGCATGGCGAGGCGCGTGGGACCCACGAGCTGCGCCCGGTACATGCCGATGTTGTGGCTCCGAGGCTTCGCGGCGCCGCGATCGTCGGCGTGGATGGTGTGCATCCCCGCGAAGGTGACGAAGCGCCCCGCGCCGCCCGCGGTACCGGCCTGCTCGGCGTCGAGGCTCGAGCCGACGGCGCGCGGATCGCCGTCCCGCGGCCAGCACTTGATGATCGGGATGCGGCGCAGGTCCACCTCGCCGCGTTCGGCGAGTCGCACCACCTCCTGGCAGCGCCCGGTCCGCACGCGGCGCGGCGGCACGCGCAGCAGCGGCAGGAGCCGGCGCGCCGTGGCCATCCACTCGCCCAGCGTCCTCGGCGGGGCCGGCTTCGTGAGGGCCGCGATCCGGTCGGCGATCGCCTCGAGTCCGCGCGGATGGTCCGCCACGCCCAACGCGATCTCCATCCGGCGGTAGCTGCCGAAGGCGTTCATCACCAGCGGGAAGTCGCACCCCTCCACGCGCTCGAAGAGGAGGGCGCGGCCGCCGAGTCCGGCGCGAAGGGGATCGAAGGTCCGGGCGCTCGGACTCGCGGACGGCGCGGGACGCCGCGCCTCGCGCTGCGACCACTCCGAGGCCTCCAGCAGGGGGCTGACCTCCCGATGCACGCGGAGCAACTCACCGCGCTGCGACAATGCTGCAAGGAACGAGCCCAAGGTCGGAAACACGGGCCCGATGGTACGGCGCGCCGATCATCGTCGCCCTCCGGTAGAGTCCCGATCCGTGACCGCACCGGCGCTCGAACTCCGTCGAGTCAGCAAGGTCTTCCGAGGGCGCGTCCACGCGCTGCGGGAGGTGAATCTCACCGTGCCGAGCGGGGCGGTCTTCGGACTGCTCGGGCCCAACGGCGCCGGCAAGAGCACCCTGGTGAAGATCCTCACCACGGTGGTCCGACCCACGCACGCGGAGGGGACCATTCTCGGCGCACCGCTCGGCTCCACCTCCGTGCTGGCCCGCGTGGGATACCTGCCCGAGCACCATCGCTTCCCGCCGTATCTCACCGGTCGTCAGCTGGTGGAGTTCTTCGGAGCGCTGGCGAAGACGCCGCGCGCCGTGCGCCGACGCCGCGCCGCGGAGCTGCTCGAGGTCGTCGGCATGCGCGACTGGGCCGACAGGCGCGTCACCACCTACAGCAAGGGCATGCGCCAGCGCGCCGGCATCGCCATGGCCCTGGTGAACGATCCCGAGCTGGTGATCCTCGACGAGCCCACCGACGGCGTCGATCCGGTCGGTCGCCGGGAGATCCGCGACGTGCTGGTGCGCATGCGGCAGGAGGGACGCACGGTCTTCCTCAACAGCCATCTCCTGAGCGAAGTGGAGATGGTCTGCGATTCGGTGGCCATCATGCTCCAGGGGCGCGTGGTGACGCAGGGGTCCATCGAGGCGCTCACCGCCCACACGCGCCGCTACGAGATCGTCTTCACCGGCTTCGAGGAGGAGTCGCTGCGGTTCGGCGACGCCACCCACGCCGTGGAGCGGCAGGGGACGCTCCGCCGGGTGGTGGTTCCGCAGGGCACCGCCGAGGCCATCCAGCCGATCCTCGACGAGCTTCGCCGGCGGAAGGCCGTCCTCACCGAGGTGCGCGAGGTGCGCGAATCCCTGGAGGAGACCTTCATGCGCGCCGTGCGGGATCCCGCCACCGGCCTGGCGCCGCCGCCCGGCGCCGCGCAGGGAGCGCCGGATGGAGGCCGCCGATGACGCAGACCTGGGCCTTCCTCCTCGACGCCTACCGTGAGCTCAACCACCGGCGGCTCTTCTGGATCGCGCTCCTGCTCTCGCTCCTGGTGGTGCTCGTCTTCGCCATCGTGGGCATCAACGAGCGCGGCATCACCATCTTCCACTGGGAGCTCCAGAGCGCCCGCTTCAATTCCTCCATCGTCCCCGCCACCGCGTTCTACAAGCTCCTCTTCATGGGGCTGGGCGTGCAGGTCTGGCTCTCGTGGATCGCCACCATCCTGGCGCTCATCACCACCGCGGGCATGATCCCCGACCTGGTGACGAGCGGATCGATCGATCTCTTCGTCTCCAAGCCGATCTCGCGCACGCGCATCTTCCTCTCGAAGTTCGCGGGCGGCCTGCTCTTCACCACCCTCCAGGTGACGGTCTTCGCCACCGCGTGCTTCGTGGTGCTGGGCTGGCGCGGCGGCGTGTGGGCGCCGGCGATCTTCCTGGCGGTGCCGCTGGTGGTCCTCTTCTACAGCTACCTCTTCTCCTTTTGCGCCTTCATGGCCGTCCTCACGCGCAGCACGGTGGCCAGCCTGCTGGTGACGCTCCTCTTCTGGGGCCTCTGCTCGCTCCTCTGGGGGGGCTCCATCGGCGTGAACGCCGGCCGCATCGCCAACGACCTGG
>CAZSVT010000281.1:0-2816 GCA_964610365.1 uncultured Isosphaeraceae bacterium | reverse complement strand
CCCGGCCGGCGCGGTGCGCTCCGCGGCGCCGGCGCCGTCGGCGCCCGTCGTCGCGGCGCCATCGGCCGGGGCGAGCAGCAGCGCCAGCCAGGCGCACGCCGCGACCAGCGGGCTCATGGGCCCGCGGCTCCGCGCGGAGCCGGCGCCGGATCGTGCCAGCGCCGTCCGTCCCGAGTGAGCAACGACTCCGCGCACGCCGGCCCCCAGGAACCCGGCGCGTAGTTGGCGTGGATGTCGCGCCGCAGCGGCGCGCTCTCCGGACCCAGGAACGGCATGACGCAGCGCCAGCCGCCCTCCACCTCGAAGCGGTGCTTGTAGAGGCTCTGGTCGCCGCGCATGGCGTCGATGATGAGCGGCCCGTACGCCTCGATCGGCTCGGCGTGGAACTGCTCCATGTAGTCCATGGTCATCTCCACCGGGGCCAGCGTGAATCCCTGGCCCGGCACCTTGCCCTCGAAGCGCAGGCGGAATCGCTCGCGCGGCGCGATCTCGATGATCATGCGGTTGGCCTCCGGCGGCGCCGGCGAGATGCCGCGGAAGAGGTTGGCCGGCGGAGCGCGGAACTGCACCACCACCTCGGTGCGCTTCGCCGCCAGCTTCTTGCCGGTGCGCACGAAGAAGGGCGTGCCCGACCAGCGCCAGTTGTCGATGAGCACCTTCATGGCCGCGAAGGTCTCCGTGCGCGAGTCGGCGGCCACGCCCGGCGTCTCGTGGTACGCCGGCTCCTTCGTGTCGGCGCCGTACTGGCCCAGGGCCCCGAACTCGGCGAGGCGGTCCGCCGGCGGAACCTCGATCGCGTCGATCACCTTCACCTTCTCGGCGCGGATGTGCTCGGCGCGGAAGGAGGTGGGGATCTCCATCGCCACGAAGGCCAGGATCTGCAGCAGGTGCGACTGGATCATGTCGCGGATCGCGCCGGTGGAGTCGTAGAAGGCGGTGCGCTGGCCCACCCCCACCGTTTCGGCGGCGGTGATCTGCACATGGTCGACGAACTGCTGGTTCCAGATCGGCTCGAAGACCGTGTTGGCGAAGCGGAACGCCAGGAGTCCCTGCACCACCTCCTTGCCCAGGTAGTGATCGATCCGGTAGATCGCCTCCTCGTCGAAGACGCGACCGAGCGCGCGGTTGAGGCTCGCGGCGCTCTCGCCGTCGAAGCCGAAGGGCTTCTCCACGATGATCCGCTGCCAGGAGCGCGACGCCGCGTCCACCGAGCACCAGCGCCGACCCTCGGTCACCAGGCCCCCTTCGTCGATCTGCGTCACGATCGGCTCGTAGAGCTCGGGGGCCACGCTCAGGTAGAAGAGGATGTTCCCGCGCGTTCCATGCTCCGCGGCCAGCCGGTCGAGGCGCGCCGCGAGCGCGGGGTAGACCTCGGGTTGCGCCGCGTCGCCCGCCTGGTAGAAGAGCCGACGCGAGAAGACCTCCCACGCCGACGCGTCGAATCCCGCCACGTGCTTCGCCGCCCACGGCTGCAGCTCCCGCCGCCACTCCTCGTCGCTCTTGGGCGTGCGGCTCACGCCGAGGATGACGCTCTGCGGCGGCAGCAGTCCGCGCCGCGACATCTCGTACATGGACGGAACCAGCTTGCGCCGGGCCAGGTCCCCGGAGGCGCCGAGGATGACGAGGATGCACGGGTCGGCCGCCACGGGGCCGGAGCCTACGCCGAGAACCTGCGCGGGGAGAGGTTCGCGGTCGCGGCGTCGTGCTTCCGGGACCGTCCCGCCGCCGTCCGGCGCGATTGGCGCGGGCGATCGTGACCGGGATCGAGCTCGGGCTCGTCACGCCGTCGGCGGAACGGCATGGTGGGAGGTGCCACTGCGTCCTCGCACGCAAGGAGATCCTTCATGCATCCGTCTCTCGTCGGTACGACCCTCTCGCTCGGCATCGCGTCCTTCGCGCTCGGCTCGGTGGACTTCCACGCCGTCTCCTCCGGCTCCACCAGCTCGGTGCTGCACGGCGGCGATCGCGAACTGACGGCGCTGGGCTTCGTGTCGTCGCCCTCCGCGTGGGACGGCTCGAACTTCCTCCACTGGACCTCCGGATCGTTGACGAACAACCTCGGCACCTACGGCTGGACCGACGCCGTGGCGCGCGACATGGGCGGATCCAACACGATCACCGGTAATCCCGATCGCGCCGACGGCGCGACGAGCTTCGGCGGCGAAGGCGGCGGGACCGGCACGCTCGCCGAGGTCTTCGGCTCCTTCGGCGGCTACAAGAACATGTCCTGGATCGTCGACGGCGAGGACAACGGCGCCTGGACGCTGGACCTCTTCCTCACCGCCGGGCAGTGGCTGGACGCCGACGGCGACTCCGGCAGCGTGGAACTGGCGATCCTGGAGCGCGGCGGCAACAGCGATCTCAGCATCCGCGGCATCCGCGGCGATGGTTCGCTCACCGGCGCCATCTCCATGCTGCGCGGCAGCACCGGGAACACCGGCTGGTCGCTCGACACGCTGGAGATCGACGGCAACCAGCAGGTGAAGGGCGTGGGCATCAGCCTCGACGCGTCATGGCAGAACATCGTCGGCTTCCGCTTCGAGGCCGCCAACGGGATGAACGGTCCCGACCTGGTGGGCGTGGGCATCACGAACTCGCTGGTGCCCTCGCCGGGCGCGCTGGCGCTGCTCGGCGCCGCGATGATCATCGGCCGACGACGGCGTTGAGCGAACGGGACCGGCCCTCGCGGCCGGCGTCGCCTCACCCGCGGCACCATCACGAAGTCATCGACGGCGCGGCGTCCCTGGCGGGCGCCGCGTCGTCGCGGCGCGGAAGGCCCGGAGCGTGATCACGCGGCCGAAGCTCCGGCGGACGTT
>CAZSVT010000280.1:0-2830 GCA_964610365.1 uncultured Isosphaeraceae bacterium | reverse complement strand
TCCGCGGCACCGTGGACGAAGTGTTGGTGGAGCGGGAGACCGCGCGCGGCGTGATCCTCACCGACGAGGGCGGCGCGCGGCATCGCCTCGACGCGGGCGCCGTGGTGCTCACCACGGGCACCTTCATGCGCGCCCTCATGCACACCGGCGAGCGCCGCACGCCCGGAGGCCGGGTGGACGAGGGCAGCGCCACCGGGATCTCGGCGGCCCTGCGATCGCTCGGCTTCGAGCTGGGACGCCTCAAGACGGGAACGCCGCCGCGCCTCCGCCGGGCGTCGATCGACTGGGAGTCGCTGCCGGCGCAGCCCGGCGATGCGGAGCCGACGCCGTTCTCCGATCTCTCGCCCTCGGCGCTCCCGCAGCGCCGCTTCCCGATGCTGCCGCAGGTGGAGTGTCGGGAGACGCACACCAGCGTGCGGGTGCACGACCTGATCCGCGCCAATCTCCATCGCGCGCCGATGTACGCCGGGCAGGTGGAGGCCGAGTGCGGCCCGCGCTACTGCCCTTCGATCGAGGACAAGGTGGTGCGCTTCGGCGACCGCGAGGCGCACCATGTCTTCCTGGAGCCCGAGAGCCTCGAGACGACGGAGATCTACTGCAACGGGATCAGCACCTCGCTGCCGGAGGAAATCCAGCGGGAGATCGTGCGATCGCTGCCGGGATGTTCCCGCGCCGAGATCGTGCGCTACGGCTATGCCGTGGAGTACGACATGGTCCGGCCCCACCAGATCGACGCCACGGGCGAGACCAAGCGCGTGCGATCGCTCTTCCTGGCGGGACAGATCAACGGCACGAGCGGCTACGAGGAGGCGGCGGCGCAGGGGCTGGTGGCGGGGCTCAACGCGGCGCGACGGGTCCTCGGGCTGGATGCGATCCGCTTCGGTCGCGACGAGGCGTACATCGGAGTGCTCATGGACGACCTCGTCACGCGCACGCCGCGCGAGCCCTACCGAATGTTCACCAGTCGAGCCGAGCACCGCCTGCGCCTTCGCGCCGACAATGCCGACGAGCGGCTCACCGGGCGCGCTCGCGAGCTCGGGCTCTGCTGCGAGGCCCGCTGGACCGCCTTCGAGGATCGCCGCGCGGCCCTGGACGGACTCCGCGCCGCCGTCGCGTGCGGCCGGGTGCAGGGCGTGCCGATGGCCGACTGGATCCGCCGCGCCGATCCCGCCGCCTCCGAGGTGGCGGCGCACCTGGGCGAACCCGCGGCACGGCGCCGCCTGGTGGAGCGGGTCATCTGCGACCTGCGCTACGAGGGCTACCTTCGGCGACAGGAGGTGGAGGTCCGACGGCAGCGCGAAGCGGAGCGGTCGGCCATTCCGGTCGGCCTGGATCCGTCGGGAATTCCCGGCCTTCGAGCGGAGGCGGTGGAGGTCCTGCGGCGCTTCCGTCCCGCCACCATGGGGCAGGCATCGCGGCTGGCGGGCGTGAATCCCGCGGACATGACCCTGATCGCGGTGGCCATCGAACGAACGCGCCGTGCACGCGCCGGGCGAGGCGTCGACTAGGCTTGCACGGGACCCGCCGGCCACGGTTCGACGCCGAGTCGCGTGCGGGTCGCAAGCGCCGCCGTAGCTCAATTGGCAGAGCACGTGATTTGTAATCTCGAGGTTGCCGGTTCAAGTCCGGTCGGCGGCTTGGCGAACCACCGCCGTTCCGCAGGGAGGTCCACCATGACATGCCGCGCCCTGATCCAGCGTCGCACCGCCAGCCGCGCACGCCCCGCTTCGTCCGGCATCGTGCGACGGTGCATCCTCGCCGTGGCGGCATCGGTGGCGATGCTCCCGGCGGCGAGCGCCGGGCCGCAGGAGTCGAAACCCGCCGACTGCGCCAACCCCGAGCGCACCCTCTCCGTGGATGTGATCGAACTCGTGGCCGGGCGCGAGTTGCCAGGGAAGGCGGAGCTGGCGATCGAGCATGAAGGCATCACCTATCTCTTCGCCACGCCGGAGAACCGGGACCGCTTCTCGAAGGACCCGCGGGCGTTCGAAGTGGCCGATGGTGGAGCGTGCGGTCGCATGGGGCCGCTCTCGGGGCTCGGCGATGCTCGCCGGTACCTGGTGCATGACGGGCGCGTCTGGTTCTTCGCCTCCGACGGTTGCCGCGAGGGCTTCAGGAAGAAGCCGTCGGCGTTCATCGAGCGACCGGATCCGAGGCCGACCCCCGGCGGCGAGCAGGCCGCGGCCGGCGCCGAGACGATGGACCTGCTGACGCGCTGGGCGGGCGGGGCGGAAGCGCTGCGCCGGCTGGAGAGCGTGCGCCTCTCCTCGAAGCGGGACCGGCCCTCGGGCGAGAAGGTCTACGCGTGGACCTGGGAGATCGCGATGCGGTTCCCCGATCGCGCTCTGGTTCGCGAGGCGTGGGACGACTCGTGGTTCTCCACCATCCGCGCTCCGGAGGGTGTGGCGATGGCTTCATCCCGCGGCGTGGGGCGAGTGGCCCGCAGCCGCGCCGAGGCGTTCGACCGCGTGCTCGGCCGATCGCCCGCGATGATGATCGTGGCGTGGGCCCGGGCCGGGGCCGCGGGCGCGGCGAACCCGGCCGAGATCGTGGCGAGCGGCGCCGGCGAAGGCACCATCGACGGCGTCGCCGTGCGATTCGTGGATGTGTGGATGCGAGGAGCCTCATCGCGCCTGGCGATCGATTCCGCCACCGGGCGCCCGCTGCGACAGACCTTCCACGGACGCGAGGGCGGTACCCGGATCGGCGAGGTGGCGAGGGTCTTCACCGCCGACGCCGCGGAGCGCGGGATCCGGCTCCCGGTGGCATGGACCGTGACCCTCGACGGGAAGCCTGTCGAGTCCGAGTCGGTCCGCATCGATCGGATCGA
>CAZSVT010000279.1:0-2840 GCA_964610365.1 uncultured Isosphaeraceae bacterium | reverse complement strand
GAACTCGAGGTACTCGGTGACGACCATGTCTTCGTAGGCGCCCATGAAGTCGGGCACGTAGCCGATCACCGGGCGGATGAGGGCGTTCTGGTAGCCGATCACCTTGCCGTCGATGCGCGCTTCGCCCCAGGTGGGCTTGAGCAGCGTGGCGAGGATCTTGATCGTGGTGGTCTTCCCGGCCCCGTTGGGACCGATGAAGCCGAAGCAGACGCCCTCCTCGATGGAGAGATTGAGGTTGTCCAGGGCGACGAGATCCCCGTACTTCTTCGTGAGGTTGACGGTCTCGATCATCGCCATGGCGGGCGGGAGTGTAGGAAGGCGGACCAGGGAACCGAACTAGGGCGTCGGCGGGAGCAGGGCGGGATCCACCGGCAGCGGCACCACCACGCGCACCACGGTGAGCCCGCGGCTCTCCGGACGCTCGCCGTCGATGGTCACCGGCACCGGGCAGGGCGAGTCGTCGAGGAAGCCCACGATGAGGAGGCACGGGCGATTGGACCACGGGGAGAGATCCAGGTCGTGCCCGAAGGTGCGCACCACGCGGCCCACGGCCACGTCGCGCGGCGGATTCATCATGTACGCGGGCGGTTCGAGCCACCAGTAGAAGCCCAGGAGATCGAGCTGCTGCTGGAAGCCCGCGTTGTCGCCGCCGAAGACGCTCGCCACGTAGCTGGCTTCGGCCACCGGCCGGTAGTAGCGCTGGCGGAACGCTCCCTGGATCGACGCGAGGTCTCCGGCGAAGGGCGACGCCGGACCGTTGGGGTAGAGCGCTCGCGCCAGGTCGAGCGGCTGACCCGGTTCCCATGCGGGGACCTCAAAGAAGCGCCCCGGGTTCGACGGCAGTCCGCTCGGCACGATCTCCTGCGGCGGGCGCGGCGCGTTGGGCGCCCGCGGCGCGGCGTTGGGCGCTTCCGGCGGGTCCACCATGCGCGGCAGCGGATTGCGCAGCGGCGAGACATGGATGAGGCGCACAGCTCGGAGCGTGCCCGGAAGTCGATGGACGATCGATCCGCGCACGCCGCAGCGAGGCTCGGCGATCCAGGAGATGGTCGCCTCGAGGTTGCCCGCGCCGTCCGCCAGCGGGAGCGTGCCCCACGATGGATCGACGCTCCCCAGCCAGCGCGCCTCGAACTCGCTGGAGGTGGCGCGCGTGGGAACGGTGATCGAGTCGGGCGAAGTGATCGGCGCCTCGTAGCGCGACGGATTGGGGAAGACCGTGCCCGACCCCGAGGGCGGCACCGCCCAGACCCCGATGATGTTCCGCTCGTCGGTGGTCGGCTCGATGGCCACCGTCGACTGCCCGTAGCCGGGGAGCGACGCGCTGAACCATGAGGTGGCCCTCGCCCATCGGGGATCGGTCGAGGGCTTCTCACCGGGCCCCTGGGCCACCCAGTCCAGGATCGTCACATGCTGGAGTCGCGCGCTCGTGTCGGCGCTGAGCCGCGACATGGCCCACGCCAGCGCCGTGAACCCGCCGGCCACCGCCAGGAAGAGCATCCACGCGTCGCGCCGGCGCCGCAGCCGTCCCAGCGCGATCCAGCTCACCGGTCCGGCCACCGCCCAGTAGGTGCCGAAGAGGACCAGGATGCCCAGCAGGCTCAGGGCGGCTCGCCCCGCAAGGCCGATGCGGCTTGCGATCGGCGCGCCTTCCACGGTGAAGGTGTTGCCGGGGCTGCGCACCAGTCGGCGCGGATCGGAGTCGGTCCACGCCTGGTAGTCGAGCGCGCTCGGCGTGTCGCCGCGCCGTCCCAGCACGCGGTTCCAGAAGACATCCGCCTGCGGGAGGTCGCCCGCCTGGAGGCGCCGCCGGTTGAGCGAATCCACATCGATGCCGACCAGGCTGATGCGCCCGAATCCCACCCGCGCCTGCACCGCCACCACGGCGCCGTCGAGCGATCCCGGCGCGGGGCGCAGCTCGCCGTTGCTCTCGTCGCGCGGGCAGGGCAGCGCGAGCAACGGTTCGTAGCCGCGATCGAGCACCGCGGGATCGAAGACGAAGATCGGCATGGTGGCGCCGCCGGCGCGGAGGCCCGCGGACTTGGAGAGGATCGGCAGCAGCGAATCGATCGGCACGCCCTCGCGCCGCTGCGGCGGTGTGGAGGGCAGGAGCGCCGAGAGGGCGTGGGCGTTGCTCGAACCCAGGGCCCAGGGATTGCCCGCCTCGGGAAGGACCACCACCAGGTGCCCCCCGCGACGGATCCACGACCGCAGCGAATCGGCGGCCTCCGGCGCGAGCGCCGACGGAGCGCCCTCGGTCCAGATCAGGGCCATGAAGCCGGAGAGTCCCTCCCAGCGGTCGGGCAGGTCGCGCGGCTCGATGCCGCGGGCGATCGCCGTCACGGTGTTGAGCGACGGGATCCGATCGAGGCCCGTGGGAATGCTCTCGTATCCCTCCAGGCCGCATCGACCCGCGCCGATGGTGCCGATGAGATCGTCCTCGATGGAGACCTCCATCGGACGACTGCGGGCGTCGGACGGCTTGAGCCTCTGCGACGCGAGCTCGCGCACGCGCCGTCCATCGCGCTCCTCGTAGACGCGGACGAGCGTGATGAGATCGTCGGCGCCGCCGAATCCGGCGCGCGACGGAGGGAGCCGACCGTAGAGCCAGCGCGTGGTGGGCTGGCGCGCATTGAGCACCAGCGAACGGCCGTTCTGCACGATGTCGCCGTTGGCGTCGGGGATCTCCCACTCCACGCGCACCGGGATCGGCTCCGTGCCTTCGCTGGTGAAGGTCACCTGGATTCCCACGATGTCGCCGGCGCGCCAGCGGTCGCCGACGCCGAACCGATCGAGCTGCACATCGACCTGGCCGAGCGCCGCCGCCGCCACCACCGGAGGGA
>CAZSVT010000278.1:0-2845 GCA_964610365.1 uncultured Isosphaeraceae bacterium | reverse complement strand
CCGTCGACGAAGATGGCGCCACCACTCCCGTTGGCGTGGTGGTCGACGAATCGGCAGCGGAGGACCTGGATGGACGATTCCAGGATCAGCATCCCGCCGCCGTTGGACTCGTCGCCGGCGCCGTCGGCGAATCCGCGGGTGATCGTGAAGCCGTCGAGCAGCGCGTCGGTCACGCTCGCCACCCGCACGACATGCTGGCTGTTGTCCGCATGGGATCCGGGGAAGCCGATCTCGCCCGAGAGGATGGTGGGGTTCGCCACCGGATCGCGATCGCCGAGACTCGCGTCGCCGTTCTCGAAGCCGCCGTAGACCATCACGCCCGACTTGAGGTTGAAGCTGATCGTCTGAACGAAGCCGGTGGTGGGCTTGTAGGTGCCCTTCGCCACCCAGATCTGGTCGCCGGGGGCGGCGGCCGTGAGCGCCGCGCCGAGCGTGTGGTACGGCGTGGACCAACTGGCGCCGTTCTGCGTGGCGCTGCCGCTGGAGCCGTCGACTCGGATGATGGCGCCTGCCGCCGCGGGCGCGGCAACCATCGCCAGGAGGCTGCCGAGCGAGGTTGCGGCGCCGCGACGGCGTCGGCGCGCGAGGCGGGAGGTTCTTCCGACATGGGTGGCTGATTGCATGGCTGCTCCGGGATCCGGTGGGCGAGGGGCCGAGGTGAAGGGACGCGGGCGCCCGACCCGAGCCGGGTGCCGCTCCCATCCCACCAAGCGCCATCCGGCGGCGGGCGGGATCAGGAAATCGCCGAACGGCCGGCGCTTCCTCCGGGGGTAGGCTCGTCGGCCGCCGTCACCCGAGCGCCCGCATGGAGCCGCCCCGTTTCCAGTCCATCGAGCCCGGTCGCGTCACGCAGCTCCTCCAGGCGGCGCCCGGCGGCGACCCGTCGGCGATCGACGAGGTCTTTCCGCTGGTCTACGACTCGCTGAGGACGGAGGCGGCGCGCCTGCTTCGGGGCGAGCGACCCGGACACACCCTCCAGCCGACGGCGCTGGTCCACGAAGCGTGGCTCCGCCTGGCCGGCCAGGGCGGGGCGAGGATCCAGGATCGCGCCCACTTTCGCGCCGTGGCGGCACTGGTGATGCGGCGCATCCTGGTGGATCACGCCCGGCGGCGCGGCCGGGCCAAGCGCGGCGGCGAGGCCCCGCTCGAGTCGATGATGGCGCTGGCGGCGATGGATGCCGGCGAGTCCGGCCCCGCCGGAGCGGCGCCCGACCTGGTGGCCCTGGACGAGGCGCTGACGCGCCTGGCGTCGATCGACGCCCGCCTGTCGCGCACCGTCGAACTTCGCTACTTCGGCGGCCTCAGCGTGGACGAGACGGCGGAGACGATCGGAGTTGGAACCGCCACGGTCAAGCGGGACTGGACGCTGGCCAGGGCCTGGCTGCGGCGCGAGCTGGAACGCGACGGCGCGAGCGGCTCATGAGCGGATCCGCGGAGCGATGGAGCCGCGTGGCCTCCCTCTTCGACCGCGCCCTCGAACTCGACGGCGCGGCGCGCGCGGCGCTGCTGGAGCGCGAGGAACCCGACGCGGCGATCCGCGGCGAAGTGCTCTCGCTGCTCGCCGGATCGCGCGACGACGGCTTCCTGGAGTCCCCGGTTCCCATCGATGCCGCGATCGCCACCACCGATCCCCTGGTGGGCCGCTCCCTCGGCGACTTCACGATCCTGCGCCGCATCGGACTCGGCGGCATGGGCGTCGTCTACGAGGCGATGCAGTCGAGTCCGAAGCGGCTGGTGGCGCTCAAGCTCATCCGCCCGGATCTCGTCACGGAGCGGGGACTCGAGCGATTCCGGCGGGAGATCGAGATCCTCGGCAGGCTTCAGCACCCGGGGATCGCGGCGATCCACGACGCCGGGCTGGCGCCGCCGGACCTCGATCCGCTCGGTCGCGCACAGCCGTACTGCGCCATGGAGCTGGTGCGCGGCGTGCCGCTCATGGAATGGGCCGATCGCCAGGGGCTGGACCTCGGCGCCCGGCTGGAGCTCCTCGCGCGCATCGCCGACGCCGTGGACCACGCCCACCGTCGCGGCGTGATCCACCGCGACCTCAAGCCCGCCAACATCCTCGTCACCGAGGACGGTCAGCCCAAGGTGCTCGACTTCGGGATCGCGCGGGCGGTGGACGCGGCGCCCGCCTCGACGCTGGCGACGATCGACGGTGGAGTGATGGGCACGCTCGGCTGCATGAGCCCGGAGCAGATCGACGGACGCGTCGACATCGACGCCCGAACGGATGTCTATGCCCTGGGCGTGCTGGCCTACGAACTGCTCGCCGGCCGACCGCCCTTCGATGTCCGCGACCTCTCCATTCCCGAGGCCATCCGTCGATTGCAGACGGAGGAGCCCACGCGGCTGGGTCGACTGCGGCGCGATCTCGCCGGCGATCCGGAGACCGTGGTGGGCAAGGCGATGGATCGGGATCCCGCGCGGCGCTACGCGGGTGCCGCCCAGTTCGCGTCGGACCTCCGCGCCTGCGCCGACCTCCGGCCGATCTCCGCCCGGCCACCCGGAACGCTCTACCTCGCGGGGCGCTTCGTGCGCCGCCATCGCGCGCCGGTGGCCATGGCGCTCTTCGCCTTCGCGGCGCTGGCGGCCGCCACGGTGTGGACGGGACTGGCGTGGCGCACCGCCGACGCGGAGTCGCGTCGCGTGCAGCGCGTGAACCGCTACCTCACCGAGATGCTGCGCTGGTTCGATCCGGCCCGCGCCGGCGGGCCCAGCTTCTCCCTGAAGGAGGCGCTCGACCAGGCATCCGAGCGTCTCGCCGCCACGCCCGGCATGGACGCGGACCTGGCGGCGGAGATCCACTCCACGCTCGGCGACCGCTACTTCTCGCTGGGGCTCT
>CAZSVT010000277.1:1030-2852 GCA_964610365.1 uncultured Isosphaeraceae bacterium | reverse complement strand
TGCTCGGCGGCATCGCCTCGGAGCGCGGCATGATCGTGCTGGTGGTGACGCACGAGGCGAACGCGGCGGCGCGATGCGCCGCCACGACGATCCTGCGCGACGGCATGGTGGCGGGCGGTTTCTCCACGGAGGGCCTGGATGCGGATGATCTGGCGGCTCGCGCTGCGGAGCTTGCTCGCCCGACGAGGTAGGTCGCTCCTGCTCGTCTCGGCGGTGGCCTTCGCCACGGCCCTCGTCACGGCGCTGGCCTGCGGGCTGGCCACCGTGGAGGAGAACGTCGCCGCGCGCATCGACCGGCTCATCGGGGCCATCGATGTCCGCATCGTGCATCCGTATTCGCCGACCTTCGAGGCGGAGGTGCTGGACGAGGTGCGCGCCTGGCCCGGGGTGGAGGCGGCGGGTGCGCGACTCGGCGGATCGCTCACGCTGGTGCGCGCGGACGGGGCGCGCGGCGAGGATGGCCGCCTCCTTCGCACCACGGTGCAGGCCCGCGGACTGGACCTCGACGCCGATCCGCGGCTCAATCCCATCTCGCTGCTGAGCGGGCGCGCTCCGCGGACGCCCGAGGAGATCGTGGTCGATCCGCGCACCCGGCAGGCGCTGCGCCTGGAACTGGGCGACCGCGTGGAGGTGCAGCGCCTCGGCGATCCCATCACCCTGACCGTCGTCGGCATCGACGATCGCCCGGCCCTCGGGGCCTTGCAGCGCCCGCTCGTCCAGCTCGCCCGCTCCACCGTCGCCGAGGCGTGCGGTCACGGGGACGGCATCAGCGCCGTCGTGATGATCCTGCGCCCCGGCACCGACGCGGAGGCGTGGTGCCGCGAGCACGCCCCGCGCGTGCGCGAGCCGCTGGTCCTGGAGCCGGCGGAGCGCGTGCGCACCGGCCTGGATCGCGAGGCGCGGGCGTCGTCGCTGGCCTTCACGCTGGCGTGCATGCTCGGCTTCATGAGCTGCGCGTTCATCGTGGGCACGGGGCTGACCACCGCGTACGCCGAGCAGGTGCGGGAGCTGGCGATGCTGCGGGTGATCGGGGCGTCGCGCGCCCACCCGGCCGCGATCCAGCTCGCCGCGGGCGCGATCATCGCCGCCGCGGGCGCCGTGGTCGGAGTCCTGGTGGGGATCGCCCTGACGGCGCTGGGCGCCCATCTCTACCGCCATCACCTTCCGGCGGGCGCGGCGCTCGCGCCGGTCGGCGTGCTGGTGGCGGCGGGGAGCGCGCTGTGCTCCGGCCTCGCGGGCGCGTCGTTCACCGCGATCGCGGCCACGCGCGTGGCGCCGCTCGAGGCGCTGCGGATCCGCGCCCGGCGTCCGCGCCGCGGCACGATGGTGCGGCTGGTGCTGGCGGCGGCGGCATGCCTGGCGCTCCAGCGCGCCCTCATGCTCCTGCCCGACCGCGACGACCGCTTCTGGGCGTGGGCCTTCGCGGGTCTGCCCGCGCTCTTCGCCGCGTGGTTCCTCCTCAGCGTTCCCATCCTGCGCGGCGCGGCGGCCCTGCTGGCGCCCCTGCTGGAGCGCGCCCTGCGGCTGCCGCGCGGCATGCTGGGCGGCACGGTGGCGCTGACGCCGTATCGACTGGGATTGACCGCGGGCGCGCTCATGGTGGGCCTGGCGCTCCTGGTGGTGGTCTGGAGCAACGGCGTCGGCGCGCTCTCGCAGATCGTGGAGCGGGTCCGCTTCGCCGACTCGTTCGTCTTCAAGAGCAACGGACTCACGCCCGAGGAGCAGGCGCGGCTGCGTTCCATTCCCGGCATCGTCGCCTCCGTGCCCGTCGGCTATCTGCCGGTTCGCGTGATGGGCGGACAGGCCTTCGGCGTCACCGGCG
>CAZSVT010000277.1:0-1020 GCA_964610365.1 uncultured Isosphaeraceae bacterium | reverse complement strand
CACCGGCGTCGGTCCACCCAACGTGACCTGCGTGGGTTTCGAACCCGAGGCCTTCTTCCGTCTCAATCGCATCGAGTGGATCGACGGGGATCCGACCTCGGCCCTGCCGAAGCTCCGCGCCGGCGACGCGGTGCTGGTGGCCCAGGAGTTCATGAACGCCCGCGGGCTCCGCGTGGGCGACCGCATCACGCTGGGCGGACCCCGCCGCAGCCACGACTTCGAGATCGCCGGCGTCGTCTCCAGCGCCGGGCTGGACGTGGTGACCCAGTTCTTCGGCATCCGGACGGTCTACATGGAGCAGGCGGTCAGCTGCGTCTTCATGGACTTCGATGCGGTGGCGAAGTGGTTCGACTCCCGCGAGGCCTACATCCTCCAACTCGATCTCGGTCCCGAGGCGAACGAGGCGCTGGAGCAGCGCGTGGCGGACGAGGTGTCCGCGCGCGTGCCGGGCGCGGTCTTCAGCAGCGGACGGGCCATCCGGCAGGCGGTGATCTCCATCGGCCGGACCGTGCTGACGGTCTCCTCCGCGGTCGCCGGCGCGGCCCTGCTGCTGGCCAGCTTCGGCGTGGCCAACGTGGTGGCCGCGGGGATCGCCGCCCGGCGCCGCGAGTTCGGCGTGCTGCGCGCCGTGGGCGGTTCACGCGGAACGATCGCCGGGATCGTGCTGGGGGAGACGGCGCTGGTGGCGGTGGCGGCCGCCATCTCCGGCACCCTGCTGGGACTGCAGCTGGCGTCCATGGAGCGCGGGCTCTACCTGGAGCTCGTGGGCCTGGAAGTGCCCTTCATCATGCCGTGGCTCGCCACGCTCGTCGGCGCCGCCGTGGCCATGGCCATGGCGCTGGGCGCCGCGGCGCTGGCGCTTCGACCACTCCAGCGGCTCACGCCGCGCGTGCTCCTCGGCGGGGAGTGATCCCGGGGGTCGCGCCGCCGTCGACGATCAGCCGGTCCACTCGCCGAGCAGCGAACCGAGATCGTCGCCGTCCACCACGCCGTCGCCGTTCAGATCGGCGGGGCACTGGA
>CAZSVT010000276.1:0-2872 GCA_964610365.1 uncultured Isosphaeraceae bacterium | reverse complement strand
CCAGGGCCATGAGGTGGAGCGTGGCGCCTTCCACCCAGCTCGGAAGGAACGAGTACGCGTTCCAGTCGAGCGGCGCCAGCGAACCGTGCCCCAGCCACGCGCGCGGCAGCGCCAGGTGATAGCTCAGCGCGTCGTAGCCGCGGAACTCGGTGGACCAGAGATAGCCGGGGCTGCTCGTCGCCGCGATCGCCAGCACGCCGAGCGCCGGCGCCAACGGCGCGGCGCGCCCCAGGAGATCCACGAAGCGGTTCGCCGCGCCTTCGATCCGCGCCACCGAGCGGAGGGCCAGCGCGAGGCCGGGCGCCAGCATCAACCACGCGCCGATCGGGTGGGCGAAGGCGCCCAGCGTCCCTCCCGCCTGGTCGAGCGCCAGCAGCAGCGCGATGCCGACGGCCAGGGATGCGGCCGATCCATCCGCTCCGAGTCGCCGTCCGATCCAGGAGCCGAGCCCCGCGGCGGAGAGCATCCAGAGGAGCGGCGCCCACCCTTCGAGCGCCAGCGACTCGAAGACGGCGAGCGCCGCGTTCGGGGATCCGTCCGGCACGCGCGAGCCGAGGATGAGGAGCATCGCCGCCACCAGGAGCAGCGTCGCCAGCGGCGCCAGGCGCGGTCCCATGGCCCCATCTTGCCACGCCGCGCGAAAGGCCGCGCGGGGCGTGCCCCGGGACGGCGGCGCGGGAACCGGCGCCGGGCGGGGAGACCGTGGCACGGCTCTTGCCTTGGAGTGGCGAACCCGATCCCGGGTCCGACGCCATGCCCACCGCCACCATCCCCATGCAGGAACGCGTCTGCGGCCCGCTCTCCGGCTCGGGAACGATCCGGCCTCGCCGCTCGGAGAGCCGCGGCGCGCGCCGCCGGTGGATTCGTTCCGTGCTGATCGGGTCGGCGGTTCTTGCGCACCTCGGCGCAGGGATTGCATCCGCCGCCACGGTGCAGGAGCTGGCCCGGCTCAAGGGCCAGGAGCGCAGCCCGCTCGAAGGCATCGGCATCGTGATCGGCCTGAACGGGACCGGTGATCGGAACAAGGACTCGCTCATCGCCGCGCGGCCCTTCGCCCAGTACCTCAAGAACATGGATGCCAGCATCGGCAGCCTCGAGGAGCTGCGGAAGACCGATTCGTTCGCCATCGTCCGCGTGGCCATGACCATCCCGCCGGCCGGCGCCGCGGAAGGCGATCGCGTGGATGTGACGGTGAGTTCGCTCTTCAACGCCAAGAGCCTGGCCGGCGGCACCCTGATCACCGCCATGATGCGCCTGCCGCTGCCCGACGCCTCCGATCTCCCCGTCATGGCCCAGGCGCGAGGGCCGGTGGAGGTCGATCCCGGCAATCCGCGCGACGGCGTGGTGCGCCTGGGCGGGCAGATGCTCCGCTCGGTGATGGGCGATCCGCTCCAGCCCGACGGAACCGCGCAGCTCATCCTGCAGGACCAGTTCGCCGGTTACCCGGTGGCCAACGCCGTGGCCGCGGTGGTCAACGAGGAGATGGCGCTCCTGGGCGAGCGCGATGTCGCCCGCGTGGAGGACGCCAAGACCATCCGCCTCCGCGTGCCGGCGCGGGATCGCCGCGAGCCGTCCGCGTTCTTCGCCCGCGTCCTCACCTTCCATGTCGACGCCTCGCTCCTGCGAACGCCGGCGCGGGTGGTGGTGAACCAGCGCGAAGGGATCATCATCGTCACCGACACGGTGGAGATCCGTCCGGTGGCGATCGCCCACGCCGGGTTGCAGATCACCACGATCACGCCCGAGCCGGTGGGGACGCCGGAGTTCCCCGTGGTCACCACGGCGCGCTGGGCGGGCGTGGCCACCGGCGCGGCGCCCGGGTCGCCCGGGAGCACGCGCCTGTCGGATCTGCTGCGCGCACTCGATCAGCTCGATGTGCCCACGAAGGACCAGATCTCGATCATCTACGAACTGCGCCGTTCCGGCGCCCTCTCCGCGGAGATCGTCAACGAATGAACATCCTCGCGTCGAGTCATCCCATCGGTCTCGAGCGCCTCACCCACGGCTCCGGCGCCCTCGACGCCGCCGCCCGCGATCCCTTCCGGAAGGTGATGGCGCAGGCGAAGCGCGACGAGCAGATCCATGCCGCCGCGCAGGCCATCACCTCGCAGGCCCTCGTCCTTCCGATCCTGCGCGAACTCCGCGCCGGTTCGCTCGCCTGGGGTCCCTTCCGCGCCAACGAGGCCGAGAAGGGCTTCGCGCCGCTGCTGGATCAGGCGATCGCCGACCGCATCGCCTCGAGCCCCCGGCTGGGCGTGGCGGAGCGGATCGAGGCCCGCCTCCGCGCCCGCACCGGTGAGGAGTCGTCGTCATGAGCGATCGACCGATCGGCGCCCTCCGTTCCCTCGCCGAGGCCCTCTCCGCGGAACTCGACGCGGTCCGCGCCCTGGCGGACGCGGTGGAAGGGGAGCGCGCGGCAGTGGAGCACGCCGACGCCGCCGCCCTCCGCGCCGCCGCCGAGCGCGTGGCGGAACGATCGCGCCGCCTCTCCGACCTCGCCCGCACGCGCGACGCGGCCGTCGCGCGGCTCGGACTTCCCGCCGGCAGCGGGATGGATTCCGTCGTGGCGCACCTGCGGCGCAGCGGCCTCGATCCGGGTCCCGTGGAGGGCGTCGCCGCGATCCTCCGCCGCGAGGCCGCCGAAGTCACGCGGCGGTTGGGCATCGTGCGCCGCGCCGCCGACCGCCTGGCCGCCCATCTCGCCGGCGTCCGCGCCCTGGTGCAGTCGCCGGGCGCCGCCACCTACGGCCGCCGCGGACGGCTGGCCTCCTCCGATCGCGCCCTCGCGATCGACGTTCGCCACTAGAGCCTCCAGGCACGGAGACGCCGGACATGAACTTCCCCTCCGGATTCCAGATCGGGCGCAGCGCAC
>CAZSVT010000275.1:0-2932 GCA_964610365.1 uncultured Isosphaeraceae bacterium | reverse complement strand
CGAGGCGGTCGGCGAGCCCCGGCGCCGTGCGCCGCAGGAGCTGGATGCCGCGCTTGGCGGCCCGTCGCGCCAGCGATCCACGGGGGAAGAAGTAGCGGTCGTAGGCGTGCATCGTCGATCGGTGCTCAGAGCCCCCACGCCTCGCGCGTGGCCTTCACCATGGCATCCACCGAGAACTCGCGCCGGACGCGCTCCCGCCCGGCGCGCGCCATGGTGGCGCGGGCGTCGGAGGATCGGAGCAGCATCGCCGCCGCCCGGACGAGCCCGTCGCGATCGTCCGCGGCGCGCAGCACGCCGCCCACGCCGTCCTGCACCGCATCCGGCGCGCCTCCCACGGCGGTCGCCACCGGCACGCAGCCCACCGCCTGGGCCTCGAGCAGGACGTTGGGCATGCCCTCCGCGCGGCTGGCGAGCAGGATGACGTCGGATGCGGCCATCAGCGCGTGCGCGTCCTCGCGACGACCGAGACGATGGATCCTCGCCGCCGCCGGCGATGCGCGGATGCGGTCGGCGAACTCCCGCTCCATGGCGCCGTCGCCCGCATGCACCGCGTGGGCGCCGGGCACCTGCTCCAGCACCTGCTCGACGAGCTCGACCCAGAGGAGCGGCCGCTTCTCGTCCGAGAGTCGGAAGACCCCCAGAAGGAGCGGGGCGGCCGGCGGCACCTCGAGTTCGCGGCGCGTCCGCGCCCGGTCGCCCGCGTCCGCGTCGAGCGCGGCGGGATCCAGGGCGTTGTGCACCACGCGGATCCGATCGACGGACATGCCGATCCACTCCGCGTAGTCGCGCGCTCCGGCGGCGGTGTTCGCGACCCAGCGGACCCGATCCGCGGGCGACACCCGCGCCACCTCGGCGTAGAGCTCGCGCATCTCGGGCAGCAGCAGGTGCGGAAAGTGACGCGGGCTCACGTTGCGGAGGCCGAGCACGATGCGCGGCACGCCCGCGAGCACCGCGCCGATGCCGCCGCAGACGTTGTTCGGATCGAGCCAGGCGTGCAGCACGGCCGGCCGCAGGCGCGTGCACACGGCCCAGATGCGCCGCACGTCGTCGCGGTAGCCGCCGGGCAGGCGCTCGAGCAGCGTGAAGACGCCCGCGTCGACCTCGAGCCCCCGCGTCATCGCCTCCGCGTCGCCGACCCCGACGAAGCGCCCGCACGACGCGAGCGCCCGATCGCGATAGTGTCCGTCGGCGCCCGTGAGCGGCCGCAGCGTGAGCAGCGTGCTGGCGATGCCGGCGTCGCGCGCCCCCTGCATGAGCAGGCAGACCTGGCGCTCGGCGCCGCCGGGGCCGAGGCCGCCGATGCAGTGGAGCACGCACGGGGCGCCGGCCGCCGCCACGGGCCGGGCGCGCAGGGTGGTCGCCACCACGCCCTCCGGCCCCAGGAGCGGCGCGGTGGCGGGGTCGATCGCCGACCCGGTCTCCGCGCGGAAGCCCTCGCGCCACTCGGCCATCCGGCGCTCGTGCGCCTCCGCCGCGCGCCGGTCGCCGCGCGCCATCCAGCCGTAGAAGACGCGGCTCGCGGCGCGCTTCACCGGGCCCAGCGCGTCGGTCAGCCACGGGGCGCGACGCCGCAGGCCGTCCACCGCCGCCTGCAGACCCCGCGCCAGCGCCGATCGTTCCGGTTGCTTGATGGGCGAGTAATGGGCCATGGCGACGATGGAGCGTGCCGCGGCTCCCGTCGGGGCGCGAATATACTCGCCGCCGCTCACGGTCCGCCCGCTCCATGTCGCTGCTCGCCCTGATTCACCGCCATCGTTCGCTGCTCTGGGAACTGCTCAAGCGGGAGATCGGCGAGCGCTACGCCGGCAGCGCGCTCGGGTGGCTCTGGGTCTTCGCCCACCAGCTCTTCCTGGTGGCGCTCTACGCGATCGTCTTCGCCTACATCTTTCCCAGCCGCATCGACATCTCCGCGTCGATGCCGCGCGACTACGTGACCTACATCCTGGCGGGGCTGGTGCCGTGGCTGGCCGTCTCCGAGACGCTCTCGCGCAGTCCCGGCGTCTTCACCGGCAACGCGAACCTGGTGAAGCAGGTGGTCTTCCCCATCGACCTCCTGCCGGTGCGCACGGCGCTGGCGGCGATGACCAACCAGCTCGTGGCCCTGGGGCTCCTGCTGACCTGGATGCTCCTGCGCGGCGGCGCGCTGCCGTGGACGGTGCTGCTCCTCCCGGTGCTGCTCCTCCTGCAGCTCGTCCTCCTCGCCGGGCTTTCGCTCCTCATCGGGTCGCTGAGCGTCTACCTGCGCGACACGAAGGAACTGGTGCAGCTCTTCGTGGCCGCGGGCATCTTCCTCCTCCCGGTGCTCTACCTGCCCGAGTGGCTCGATCGCGTCTGGCCCGGCATCCGCTTCGTGCTCTACCTGAACCCGTTCAGCTACCTCGTCTGGTGCTCGCAGGATCTCCTCTACTTCGGTCGGCTGGAGCACCCGGTGGCCTGGGTGGTGCTGCCCGCCCTGGCGATCGTCTCCTTCTCGTTCGGCCGCCTCGTCTTCGACCGGCTGCGCGTGGGCTTCGGAGAGCACCTGTGAGCGCGCGCGACGTCGTCGATCCCGTGGTCGAGGTGGCGCACCTCTCCAAGTGCTACGAGATCTACCCGCGCCCAATGGATCTCCTCATCGAGCTCCTCCTGCGCCGCAAGGCCCACTGGGAATTCTGGGCCCTGCGCGACGTGTCGATGCGCGTGGGTCGCGGCGAAGTGGTGGGCATCATGGGCCGCAACGGGGCCGGCAAGAGCACGCTGCTGAAGATCCTCATGGGCACGCTGGCGCCCACCTCCGGGACGGCGCGCGTGACGGGGCGCGTCTCCGGGATCCTCGAGCTCGGGACCGGCTTCCACCCCGACTACACCGGGCGGCAGAACATCGTCCTCGGAGGCATGTGCCTGGGCATGAGCCGCGAGGAGGTGGATGCGAAGACGGCGTCGATCATCGAGT
>CAZSVT010000274.1:0-2943 GCA_964610365.1 uncultured Isosphaeraceae bacterium | reverse complement strand
GCCGATCTTCGTGGCCCGGCAGTGGATCCGTCATCGAACCGCGAACGTGAACGAGTACTCGGCGCGCTACTCGATTGTGCCCGATCGCTTCTACCGCCCCACGGTGGAGAGCGTGCGGGCGCAGAGCGCCGGCAACCGCCAGGGCGGCGATGCGCCGGTCGAGGCGTCCACCGCGGAGGCGTTCCTGGCGCTCCTGGAGAAAGCCGAGGCCAACTACCAGGACTACATGCGGCTCACGGAGCAGGGCGTGGCCCGCGAGCTGGCGCGGGCGGCGCTGCCGGTGAGCGTCTACACCGAGTGGTACTGGAAGTGCGACCTGCACAACACGCTTCGCTTCCTCTCGCTGCGAATGGATCCGCACGCGCAGCAGGAGATCCAGGACTACGCCCGGGCCATGCTCCGGCTCATCGAGCCGATCGTGCCGACGGCCTGCGAAGCGTGGCGCGACTACGACTTCGAGTCGATGCACCTGACGCGGCTGGAGGTGGAGGCGATCCGCAGCGGTCAGCCGCTGGCGAGCGCCAACAAGCGCGAGAACGCCGAGTTCGAGGCGAAGCGCCGTCGGCTGGGGCTCTGAACCGGCATCGGCGCGAGCGCTTCGCCGTCCCGGACGCTACCGCGACATCTGCGAGCGAAGCTGGGCGTCCTGTTCCGGCGTCCAGTTCCCGTGGTCGAACTCCACGTAGAGGGTGCTGAACGGGAGGCGGTTCGGCGTCTTGATGATGATGACGCGGTGCGTGGCGGCCACCTCGATGATGCGCGTGCGCAGATCGTTCTGCGCGAGCGACGCGTCGATGGGCACGCTCCCCGCGGCTTCCTGGAGCCGGGCACGGAACTTCTCGATCCCCGGCGCCTGGGCGTCGGTGAGCTGCATGAGTTCGCGATCCACCCAGAGATGCGGCGCCACGTGCCCGTAGGCGCTCGACGAGGCGAGCACGTCCTTGAGCGCCTCGATGGAGCTCACCCCCATCGGGACGGTGTTGACCCCGGAGTGGCTCAGGGCGGGGAAGGCGGCGTCGGCGATGACGATCATGTTGCCCTCGCCGAACTTCGGCATCGCCCGATCCATGGCCTGGCGGAAGGTGGGGGGCTTGGAGGCCTTCGGCTGCTGGCAGCCTCCGAGCCCCGCGCCGATCAGGGCCGACATGATCGCGACCGCCATCGCGCCGGCGGCGCCCCCGGAGGCGCCGGCGTCGCGGAACCGATGAGTGCGTGTGGGCATCGCCGGATCATCCCCGTGGCGCCGCGCGCCCGCAAGTGGAGCGCGGCCCGGGCCCGCGGGCGAGGCGGAGCGGCGAGGAGACGCCTGCGGCGACTACGCTCTCCCGCCATGACCGCCCTGCGCGCCGCATCGAACCGACCGCTGCTCGGACTCCTTCTCGGCTCGGCGCTGGTCGGCGCCTGCACCACCCGCACCACCGTGCACGGGACCTACCCGGAGGTGTGGGAGCGCACGCAGACGGCGGTGCAGTCCATCCGGTTCAAAGCCGCGAACACCGCGGCGCGGCACCAGCGCGTGGAGAAGGACGAAGCCGCCGGGACGCTGAAGCTGGTCTGGACCGACGGCGACTTCAACGACGCCCGCGTGCTCACGCTGCGCATCGATCCGGCGGGCGGCGGGGCCCAGGGCGACGCGGACATCGATCGAATGGTGACCATCGAGGCGTGGAGCTGGGCGTTCTTCGGCTTCATTCCCGCCGGCGACGGCTCCACCGCCGAGCTGGTCCGCCTGGCGCTGGAGAAGGAGTTCCATGGCGGCCCTTGAGCGCCGCGAGCAGCAGGGGCTGGCCGTCTGGATCTCGCCCGCGCTCGACACGCTTGGCTTCGTCCACGCGTTCTCCACGCGGATCGGCGGCGTGAGCCGGGCGCCGTTTCACTCGCTGAATCTCGGTCGCGCGGCGGTGGACGACGCCGATGACGCCGCCTCCGTGGCGGAGAACCTGCGCCGATTCCGCGCGGCCACGCTTGGCGGGGCGGCGACAGTCTCGGCGCGGCAGGTGCATGGCGCGGCGGTGATCGACGCGTCCCGGCTCGCCGTGCCGCCGGCTTCGACGGCGCGGACGGCGGATGGACCCGTGGACGCGGCCGCCGCCGAGGCCGTGTCCAGCGAGGCGGCGTGCGGCACGGCGGCGTCCGCCGACGCGACCTGCGCAGAGGCCGACGCCGTGGTGTCGGCGCCGGGCCAGCCCGCGGCGCTCGTGCGAACGGCCGACTGTGCCGCGGTGCTGCTGGCGTGTCCTCGTTCGGGCCTGGTGTCGGCGGTGCACGCAGGCTGGCGCGGGGTGATCGCGGGCGTGGTGGAGGCGTCGCTCGCGCGCCTGGTGCAGCGAGGCGCCGACCTCGCGTCGATCCGGGCGGCGATCGGCCCCTGCATCGGACCGCGGGCGTTCGAGGTCGGTCTCGAAGTGGCGGAGGCGTTCTCTCGCCGCGGGCTCGAGGTGTGCATCCGCCCGCGAGCCGGTCGTCGCCCCACCATCGATCTGGCCGCCGCGGTGGCGATGGTGCTGGAGCGCGCCGGCGTGGGACAGGATCGGGTGGACCGCGCCGACCTCTGCACCGTCGAGGACGAACACGACTTCTTCAGCTACCGCCGCGATGGAGCGCGGAGCGGGCGCCTGGCCGCGGCGATCGTGCCGGGTGCGTGAATCGCGCGTCGGCCCGGGCAGCTCAAGACGCGGCCGCGCGCGCGGAGGAGCGGCACCGAGGCCCTCAGCTCGCCGAGAGAGGGCCACCCTCGCCGCGCCCGGCCAATCCCGTCCTCGACCGTTGACCGAGCACCGCGCGCCAGTACGCTCGTGATCGCCTCGACCGCACTCCGGGAACTGCGGCCCATCTCCACGAGGCATCCCTTTGTCCCGGGCGAAAGGCATTGGCGGCGGAAACGGGAATCGAGAGCGTGGAAGAGTTGGCCCAGTGCCTCTCGAGCCTTGACTTCGAGAGCAT
>CAZSVT010000273.1:0-2963 GCA_964610365.1 uncultured Isosphaeraceae bacterium | reverse complement strand
CGCGATGGTGGAGCAGCGCGTCACCAAGGTCATCGAGGCGATGATCGACAACGACATCACCCTGGCCGAAGGCGTGCGCGGCGGCGACGCCGAGATCGACGCGATGGAGGTGGAGCTGGAGTCGTCGTGCATGCGGCTCCTGGCCCTCGCCCAGCCGGTGGCCAGCGACCTGCGATTCCTCCTGGCGGTGATCAGGATCTCGGGCGAGTTGGAGCGCATCGCGGATCTCGCCCGCGGCATCGCCAAGAAGCTCATCAAGCTCGCCGCCCATCCCGACATGGAAATGCCGCCGGCGATGACCGATCTGGCCTTCGCCACGCGCACGATGCTCAGCGACGTGCTCGCGGCGCTGGCCAACCAGGACGCGGCCCTCTGCCGCCAGGTCCGCCGCGCCGACAAGCGCGTGGACGACATCTACAAGGAGGTCCTGATGTGGGGCCGTCAGGAGATCCCCCGCCATGTGGAAGCCACCGGGGCCGCCATCGACCTCCTGACCATCGCCCAGCGATTCGAGCGCATGGCGGACATGACCACCAACATCGCCGAGGACGTCATCTTCCTCGTCGAGGGGCGGATCGTGCGGCACGGCGGCGAGTGAGCCGACGGGACCCCCGGTCCAAGGGCTTGCGGCGGCATCGGCGCCCCGATAGGCTCCTCGATCCGCCATGCATTACCCCCACAAGGTCAGCCGGGTGAAGAAGGTCCGCTCCGTCGGCTTCCGCGCTCGAATGAGCACGCGGAAGGGGCGGAAGATCATCAACCGCAAGCGCCGTCTCGGCCGGCGCATCCGCGTCCGTTGACCGGCGGTCGCACGCAGGCCGGCGAATCACCCGCCGCCTCCCCCCACGCTCCCGACCTGGTGCTCATCGGCCTTCGGGCCAGCGGCAAGAGTTCGCTCGGCCGTTCGCTGGCGGCGCGTCGCGGCGCTCCCTTCATCGATCTCGACGACATCCTCGCCACCCGGCACGGCCATGCCACGCCGGGCGCGGCGCTGCGCGCCATGGGTGAGACCGCCTTCCGCGCCGCGGAGGCCGCGCTGCTGGCGGAGGTGCTGCACCCCTCGCGGCGCGAGCCCCCGCGCCCCGCCGTGATCGCGCTGGGCGGAGGCACGCCCACGGCGCCCGGCGCCCGCGCCCTGCTGGAGGAGGCGGTGGCCGCGGGTCGCGCGCGGATCGTGCTGCTCACGGCGCGATCGGACGTGCTGGCGGACCGGATGGCGCGCAGCGGCATCCTGCGCCCCGCGCTCACGGACCTGCCGCCGCAGCGGGAGATCGAACACCTGGCGGGGACGCGTCTCGCCGACTACCGATCGCTGGCGGCGTCCGAGCTGGACACGTCCGACCTCGATCCATCCGCCGCGCTCGACGCGCTCGATCCGCTCTGGCCGCCCGGGCGCCGGCGCGGCTGATCGGTCGGCGCCTCCTCCACGGGCCATTCCAGCAGCGGTTCGCCTTCGGCCGTCTCGCGCACCATGCCCAGCCCGCGCAGGGCCTCGAGCGCCGCGAGCTGTTCGGCCTCCTTCTTGGAGGGCCCCCATCGACCGGGAAAGCGATCCTCGCCGCTCTGCACCGCCACCTCGAAGCACTTGGCGTGGTCGGGCCCCTTCTCGTCGAGCACCGCATAGATCGCCGGAGGACGATGCTGCTGGAGCAGGGCCTGCTGCAGGGCGCTCTTGAAGTTGTACTGGTGTCCCAGCCGCGCGGCCTGCGTCACGCGGTCGGCCATGTGGGTCATCACGAAGCGCCGCGCCGGCTCCCAGCCGGCGTCGAGATAGAGGGCGGCGACGATCGATTCGAACACCGCCGCCGTCACCGACTCCGGCAGCGCGTGCCTCCTCGACATGCCCTTGCCCAGGAACAGCAATTCGTCGAGTCCCGCCGACACCGCGATCTCCGCGCAGGTGCGCCGGCTCACCACGTGGCTCTTGATCTTCGTGAGCTCGCCTTCGAGGAACTCGGGGAAGGTGGCGTAGAGGTGCTCGCAGACGATCATGCCGAGGATGGCATCGCCGAGGAACTCCAGCCGCTCGTTGCTGGTCACCCGACGGTCGGCGAGGCTGGCGTGGGTCAGGGCGCGCTCGAGGAGCACGGGATCCCGGAAGGTGTGGCCGATCGCCTGTTCGGCGGCGGCGCGGATGGTGCTGTCCATGCAGGGCAACCGAAGCCGCGCCCATCGGGAGGCGCCGGCCGGATCGTTCCGCGCCCGCTCCAGAGCGCTTCACGGTGAAGCGATCTGGAGCCTGCGCGTTTCGGCTCGCCCGATCGAGCCGCGTGGTGCTCGCCGCCGCCCGTTCTCAGGCGGCGCGCGTCATCTGGTATGAGTCGAGGAGCCCTTCCAGGCGCGCCTCGTCGTTCGGCGAGAGGAAGCCGGTGAACTCCGCGCCCATCCGGCGCGGGCCCGGATCATCCGCCTCGTCATAGACGCGGACGACGCGAGCCGTGACCCGGATGGACTCCTCCGGCGGCACGAGCAACTCCAACTCCACCGCCGATCCCACCGGCAGGGCGCGATCCACTTCGAATCGCAGTCCCTTCCCGCTGATGTCGTAGACATGACCCGTGAGCCGTTCGGGAGAGCCGGTCGCCGTGACCGCCACGCTGCTGTACGCAGGCTTGACCGCCACTCGATTGGCATCCCGTCGGTTCATGATGACCTTCCTGGAGGTCCTCGCTGTACGGTGCTCGGATCGTTCCTGGTCGCTCATGGAGAGATCCTTTCTCCGTTATCGGTTACGCTCACCAGGAACTGAACAACCGATCCCCCTGGCGAATTCTGTTACGAAATGTGCCTCGATCTCGGACCGGTTCAAACGCAATCTGCGCAGGTTTCCGGTCCAGATCCTCTTCGAGGGCAGTCCGGGGGCCTGGAAGGCACTTCCCGTGGTTCCTTTCGGGAACGCCGGTGCAACATGCCGATCTGCAGTGACCTCGCCCACCCCTCCCCCCCTCCACGACACCGGTGAC
>CAZSVT010000272.1:0-2977 GCA_964610365.1 uncultured Isosphaeraceae bacterium | reverse complement strand
CGACGCGAAGCCGAGCAGGCGTCCGACGCGAGCGGGCTGCCGGGGCCGACGCGCGGCGACGGAGCGACTCGCTGAACTAGCGCGGCAGCGACCACTCACCCAGCAGCGTGCCGAGGTCGTCGCCGTCCACGACTCCGTCGCCGTCGAGGTCGGCGCCGCAGCCGGGGCACGGGCCCCACTGGCCCAGCAGCGATCCGAGATCATCTCCATCGACCTGACCGTCGAGGTTCAGATCGGCGGCGACCGGCGCGCACGCCAGCCCGTCGATGGAGAGATCGTCGATGGCCGCCTCCACCAGCGAACCGGCGCCGAGATCGCGGGCGACGAAGCGCAGGCGGAACGGCGACGGCGGATCGATGAAGTCGCCGATCCGGAAGCTGGCCTGCACCCAGGCGCCGGCGTTGGAGGAGACTTCCTCCAGCAGACTCCAGAGCACGCCGTCAGTGGAGTACTGGACGAGCATGGAGTCGGAGTTCGGGGCGGCACCGAGGTTGTTCGAGTACCAGCGCCAGTAGCGCACGATTGCATCCGGATCGCTGCCGTCGAGCGCGGGCGACGTGAGCGAAGTGATGCCGTTGTCCACATCCGCGGCGCCGGCCTGTCCTCCGACCGGCCCCTGCCCCGTGACCCAGCATCTGGTCCCGACGCCCGAGTGATCGTTCTCCGGTTGGGCGGTGGTGCCGTTGGGATCGACCAGCGCCCACACTCCGCTGGTGGCGGTGTCGCCCGGTGCGCCGGCCGCCCATCCCGCGCCCGACTCGAGGTCGTCGACGAGGATCGGCACGATGCCGTTGACCGCGAACGCCAGCGGCGCCGACGATCCCTCCGCCGGCAGCAGCGCGGTCGACGGCACGCCGGGCCACTCCACATAGGCCTGCACCGTGGCGCCGCATGGAGCCGCGGGCAACACGCCTCGGAAGCGCTGCTCCCCAAGCGGCTCCATCGGTTCGGCCGCAAACGGTGCGGAGGTACCCACGCGCCAGTGAAGGAGCGGCGGACCGGCGAACGACGAGGCCAGCGGAGCCGCGTGCAGCGTGATGTCGCTCGTCTCGCCTGCGGACAGGAGCGACGGCCACTCGGGATCCGGCGTCAGCAGCGCCGGCACCAGCATGGTCTGCACCATCTGCAGCGCCGCCGCGGCGTTCTCCTCCGCGCAGGGCCGAACCTCCTCGGGCGGGATCAGGAAGCCGTAGCTTCCCGTATCGCGCACCTCGATGGTGGTGGCGTAGACGCCGGCGCCGCCGTAGCACCAGTCGACGCTGCCGCCCGACGCCGGATAGATGGTGGTGTAGATCGGTCCGGACACATAGACGCGACCATGCGTCGACTCGATCGCATCGACCATCGCCGCGCCCACCGTCTCGAAGAGCGGTTGATCCGAGCAGAGCGCCGAGGTCCAGCCCCATGGCCACATCACCAGCTGGCTGTAGCTGTGGAAATCGATGTTCCCGATGATCCGGCCGTGCTGGAGGATGAAGTCGCGGAGCGCCTGCGTCTCCGGCTCGCTGAAGGGCGCGGGCCCGCGATAGGTCTCGCTGTCGGGATTCCCGCTGGAGCCCTCGCCGCCCCACTCCCAGCCCCAGTTGCGGTTCAGGTCCACGCCGAAGGAGCCCCCGGCGTTCGGTCGACGGTTCTTGCGCCAGAGGCGCGTATCGACCCAGCTGAAGTGGTAGCCATCGGGGTTCACCACCGGCACCAGGATGATCTCGCCCTGCTCCAGGATGGCCTGGATCGTTGCATCGCCGGCGGCGCCGTCGATGAGCTGCTGTCCGATGAGCATGACCGCCATCGGCGTCGCCCACTCGCGCGCGTGCTGGCAGCCGTCGAAGAGGAAGGCGGGAATGTCGGCGCCGGGCGGCTGCGCGGAGAGGCGCACGCCTCGGATGGGTCGGCCCTCCAGGCTCTCGCCCACCAGCACCGGGGAGACGAGGTCGGGATGCTGCGCCACCCACTCGTCGAGCTTCGCCTCGATGGCCGCGAGATCCTTCACATCGGCCCACCAGTCCTCACCCGCCAGGCCGCCCTCGGCGCGGCGCTGCGCCCGCGCGGCCGCCTGGGCCTCGATCATCGCGTGCACATCGGGAATGAGGACCTCCAGCGGCACCCCCGCGCCCTCGAGCGCCCGGATCGCGTCGCCCGAGAGGCGCACATCGATCTCCCCGTTCCGCATCGCGTGGCTCCAGACATCCCCGGTGAGGGCGAGGACCATGCGAAGATCGCGCAGATCGCGCGGGCGGGCGCGGACCACGGATTCGATCGGGGCGGACGGCGGCGGCAGATCGACGGGCATCACGGATCAGGGCTCCTTCCAGCGCGAATCGAGTGTAGCCCCGGTTCCGACTTGCTCCAGCGTGCCGAAGCGTGGAAGCTGCGCCAATGCCGCACCTCGGACGCGCTGCCCGAATCCTCCTCGCGACGACGGCGCTCCTGGTTCTCGGCGCCGCGTCCGCGTGCTCCAACCTCGATCCGTTCGCCAATCCGTTCGACGATCCGAGGCCCGGATGGGCCACCGTGCCGAGCGATCCGTTCGCGCCGCGCGGACTGCCGATGTTCGACGGCCGGCGCGGCACGGTGCTGACCTGGTTCGATCTCTCGCAGGCCGTGGCGTGGGCGGATGTCATCATCATCGGCGAGCAGCACGACGACGCGGTGGCGCACGCCGTGCAGCTGGCGATCGTGGAGGAGACGATGGCCCGCTTCCCGCGCACGGCGCTCTCCATGGAGATGCTGGAGCGCGACGACCAGGAGGCCACCGACCTCTACCTGCGCGGCGCGATCGAGGTGGATGAGTTCATGGAGCGCACCGGCTCACGCAACTGGGCCGGCAAGGACACCTGGGTCCTCTGGTACCAGCCGATGATCGACGCCGCGAAGGCCCAGGGCGCGCGGGTGGTGGCCGCGAACTCCCCGCGCCGCTTCGTGCGGCAGGCGCGGCTGGAAGGCTACGAGGCGCTCATGGCCCTCCCGCCGGCGGATC
>CAZSVT010000271.1:0-3025 GCA_964610365.1 uncultured Isosphaeraceae bacterium | reverse complement strand
GCGCCCGCTCGACGCGTCGAGCCGATGGGTGTGGATGTAGCCCGGCATGATGCCGATCTTGCAGCCGCCGGAGAATTTCGCCTCCGCGCCGCGCGCCTCGCCGGTGCGTCGGCCCGGCGTGATCACGCCCGGACAGTTCGGGCCGATGAGCCGCACCTGGGGATGGGCCCGGTCCAGCGTGGCGCGGGCCTTGATCATGTCCTGCACGGGCACGCCCTCGGTGATGGCGCAGATCACGGAGATCCCCGCGTCCGCGGCCTCCAGGATGGCGTCGGCGGCGCCCGCGGGAGGAACGAAGATCATCGTGGCGCCGGCGCCGGTCTCGCGCACCGCCTGGCGCACCGTGTCGAACACGGGGAGGCCGTTGGCGTCCTTCGTGCCGCCCTTGCCGGGCGTGGTGCCGCCGACGATCTTCGTTCCGTACTCCAGGCAGCCGCGCGTGTGCACGGCGCCGGTGGCCCCCGTGATCCCCTGGCAGATCACGCGCGTGTTGCCGTCGACGAGGATCGACATGGGGCGGAAAGCATAGCACTTTCCGCTACGATCCGGACATGCTCGACGACGACGCGGCGTCCGCCACCGGCACGGAGTCGCAGGGCCGCGCGCCGGGCGCCGGTTCCACGAGCGCCGCCGGGGCCGCGCCGCGCGGGCTCACCTACGCGCAGTCGGGCGTGGACATCGACGCCGGCGACGAGGTGGTGGACCTCATCAAGCCGATCCTGCGGCGGACGCACGGGCCGCGCGTGATCGGTCGCCACGGCGCGTTCGCCGGCATGTTCCGGCTCGACTGGAACGAGAAGCTCTTCAAGCGCAACTACCGCGAGCCGGTGCTCGTGGCGTGCACCGACGGCGTCGGCACCAAGGTGCTGCTGGCCGCCGAGCGGGGGGTTCACCACACGGTCGGCATCGACTGCGTGGCGATGAACGTGAACGACCTCATCGTGCAGGGCGCCGAGCCGCTCTTCTTCCTGGACTACCTCGGGTTGAGCCGCATCCGGCCGAAGGACACCGCGTCGATCATCGACGGCGTGGCCCGCGGCTGCGAGATCGCCGGCTGCGCCCTCATCGGCGGCGAGTGCGCCGAGATGCCCGACATCTACAAGCCCGGCGACTTCGACATCGCCGGCTTCGCGGTGGGCGTGGTGGAGCTCGACCGGGCGATGGACTCCACGCGCGTTCGCAAGGGCGACGCGGTGATCGGCCTCGCGTCGAGCGGACTCCACAGCAACGGCTTCTCGCTGGTGCGACGGATCGTGCGCGACGCGGGCCTGGACCTCGATCGGCGCCACCCCGAACTGCGGGGCTCGACCGTGTCGTGGACCGGCGACGGTGCGGAGCGCCCGCCCGGGCGATCGGGCGGAACCGGGGAGCGCCCCGAGGCCTCGGGCGAGCCGACGCTCATCGAGGTGCTGCTCGAACCCACGCGCATCTACGCGCGGCCCATCGTGAAGCTGCTCAACACCTACAAGCGCAAGAAGGTGGTGAGCGGCATGGCCCACATCACCGGCGGCGGCATCCCCGGAAATCTCTGCCGGGCGCTGACGGAGAAGCTGGACGCGGTGATCGATCGCTCCACCTGGACCGTGCCGCCGATCTTCCGCTTCCTCCAGCAGCACGGCGGCGTCGCCGAGGATGAGATGTGGCGCGTCTTCAACATGGGCGTGGGCTACATGCTCATCGTGCGGCCGAACTTCGTCGACGGCGTGCTGCGCAAGCTCCGCAAGTACGGCGAGACGGCGTTCGTCTGCGGGCGCGTGGAGAAGGGATCGGGCGAGGTGCGATTCGACGGCCCGTCCGGCGGGTAGACTCGCGACCTCGCAGTTCGCATCAACAGGAGGTGGACGATGAAGGACCGAACGGGAATCGTTGCGCCGGGCGCGGTGGCCTTGACCCTGGCACTCGCCTGCGCCGGCACGGCCGGTGCCGGATGGAGCTGGTCGATCGCCCCGGCACCCGGCGGATTCGTCCAGGCCGGCTCGGGGCCGAGCACGCCCGGTGCGTGGAACTGGCCCGGGTCGGACTACACCGGACAATGGTCCGGCGCCGGTGCCGACTTCGAAGAGGGTTCCTACTCGGGGAACACCTCCGCGACCGCGGATGCCAGCAGCGGCGATGGCAGCTACAGCAACAGCGGAAACGTGACCGCGGGACTCGGCTGGCTGAACGCCTTCGCCGCCAACAACGCGCCGAACTCCTCGAACTTCGCGGCGGGCGCGAGCAACGGCGGGTGGTCCGAGCTCTTCACCGTGTCGCACCCGTCGCACACGGGTCAGCAGGGCTACCTGGTCTTCACGCTCGACGTGAACGGCACGCTCTTCGCCTCCGGTTTCGCCGGCTCCGCGAGCTTCTCGCTGACGGGCTACGTCGACGGCGGCCAGCTCATGATCAATCCGTACTTCGATGCGGGCGGATCCGACCTGCTCAGCACCGACCGGCAGTTCGGCCACTGGGCCGTGGCCACCTACGGGAATCCGCCGACGGAGAGCAAGACCGTGTCGGACACCGTGACCTTCGCCGTGCCATTCACCTTCGGTACGCAGTTCAAGCTGGGGATCTATGCGCATGCCCTGGCGGGCATGCGCTCCTCGAGCAGCGTCCTCGGCAACTCGACGGCGGAATCCGACTTCTCCGGTGAAGGGCTCCGCTGGGGCGGGATCAGCGCGGTGCTGCTCCAGAACGGCACGCCGGTGAACGGCGCCGTGATCGTGAGCGGCAGCGGTCTCGACTGGGGCGGCCCCGTCACGCCTCCGAGCCCTGCGGACTTCAACGGCGACGGGCATGTCAACGGCGACGACCTTGGAACGCTGCTCGGCCAGTGGGGTCCGTGCCCGGGCTGCTCCGCCGACTTCAACGGCGACGGCAAGGTGGACGGCGACGACCTCGGCTTCCTGCTCGGAGAGTGGACGGGCTGATCGCCGCGCGACGGCACCGAGGTCGGCGCCAGCGATGTGAGCGGAGATGCGCGGCGCCGAGGCGGGGGAAGAACGGGGGCCGCGACAGGGGGGGCCTGAGGGGGGAGCGACAC
>CAZSVT010000270.1:0-3075 GCA_964610365.1 uncultured Isosphaeraceae bacterium | reverse complement strand
TCGCTCGATCGAAGCGCCTCGTCCCCCGTGTTCAACGCCCGGCTGTCCCGATTGTCGAGTGGCCCGGCATCGTCGCCGGACCTGGACCTCGCTGGCTCGTCTGGATACCACGCAACAGCGTACAATGCACGTCAAAGTGTCATGACAGACTTCGTCAAGACTTCAACGAGGCCTGTCCCGGGTAGATTGATCATCCATTCAAGCGCTTTTTCGGCGAGACAAGATCACGCATAGTGCCGGCCGAACCGGTTGGCGACGAAGTCCGCGTACTTCGCGTCCTCGTTGCGGACGAAGCCCTTCTGCGGCAGCTTGCCCGCCGCGAGCAGGTCGAGCATGGCGCAGACGCCGGCGGCGGTGGTGATCTGGATCGCCGTCCAGTGATGGCCGCCGATCACGCCGTTGCGGATGATCTTGGCGTAGGTGCGCTGCGTGAGCCGTCCGCCCACGGTGCCGATGGCGCTGGTGAAGATGGCCACGATGTCCTGCTGCGTGCCGGGAATGGCGCGCTCCAGCACGTGCTTGAACTCCCTGGCGTGCTCCCGGAATCGCAGGTCCTGGAGGAGGATCTTCATCACCGCGTTGTGGCCGGGGTAGCGCATCGTCTTGTAGCTGAGGTGACGCACGCGCCCGGCGAGCGTTTCCGCCAGGGTTCCCAGTCCGCCGCTCGTGTTGAACGCCTCCAGCTCGATGCCGCCGATCATCACGCGCTCCAGTCCCTCGAGCGCGGGCACCAGGACGAGCTGCCCGTCGACCACCGCCTCGCAGGGCTGGATGTACTCGTTGATGAGGCCCTCGGTGGACCAGGTGAGGTTGTACTTGAGGGCGTTGCTGGGATGCTCCGGCAGCGCGCCGGTGCGCATGGCCACCTCGTGCAGCTCCTCCAGTCCCTCCACCACGTGCATGGCGGCGATGGTGATGAAGCCCGGGGCGAGACCGCACTGGGGCACGAAGGCGCTCTCCGCGCCGCGGGCCAGCTCCTTGACGCGCTTCGTCACGCGCACGTCCTCGGTGAGATCCAGGTAGTGCGCGCGGGCCGCCTTCGCCCGCGACGCGATGCATTCGTTGCAGTGGAAGGGCGCGCAGCTCACCACCGCGAAGGCGCCCTGGAAGAGCCGATCGAGCGCGGCGGCGTCGTCGAAGCGCGCCTCCGCCGTCCGGCAGCCGGGGGCGAGGCGCGAGGTCTCCGAGAGGAACGCGGCGTCGGCGTCCACCGCCGTCACGGCGTAGTCGCCGCTGGTCTGGAGGAGGTGCGCCACCATGCGGCCGATCTTGCCGGCCCCGAGGACGATGATGGGTTTCATGGTTCGGTGGGACTCTTGCGGGCGGCGCTGGTGGCGCCGGCGCGGCGTTCGGATCCCGGCGGCGACGACGGCGCCGGCGTCGCCCCCGCGCTCCCGCCCGGCGCCGTGCGCGCCAGCTCCTGCGAGACCTCGCGCTGCAGGTCCCGCATGATCTCGGGGCCGAAGTCGAACCGGAGTCCGGCCGCCTCGAAGAGCGCCGGCAGCGGCTTCGAGCCTCCGAGCGCCAGCGCCTTCTTGTACCCGGCGAGCGCCGCGGCGGCGTCGCGCCGCGACCGCAGCCACAGCTGCAGCGCGCCGAGCTGCGCGATCCCGTACTCGATGTAGTAGAACGGCACGCCGAAGAGGTGGAGCTGCCGCTGCCAGCTCGTGCGCAGCGACGCCTCGAATCCCGAGAAGTCGACGCTCGGTCCGAAGCGCTGCGTGAGTCGGAGCCACTCGGCGGCGCGCTCGTCGCGCGAATGTCCGGGGTGCGTGTAGATCCAGTGCTGGAAGGCGTCGATCTGCGCGATCCACGGGAGCATGGTCGCCAGGTTCTCCAGCAGGCCGCGCCGCGCCCGATCGGCGTCGGCGGCGGAATAGAACTCATCCAGCACCGGGAAGGTGAGGAGCTCCATGCTCATGGAGGCCACTTCCGCGAACTCCATGGGGCTGCCGCGATAGGCGAGCACCGGATCGTCCTTGCAGAGGATGGAGTGGAAGGCGTGGCCCGCCTCATGGACCATCGTCTCCAGGTCGCGCTGCAACCCGGCCGCGTTCATGAAGATGAAGGGCGTGCGCGAGAACTGCCGCTGGTACTGGTAGCCGCCGGGCGCCTTGCCCTTGCGCGAGTCGAGGTCCAGGCAGCCGCCGCCCCGGAGCGTGTCGAACATCTCGCCGAGTCCGCCGCCCATGCGGTGGAACGCCCTGGAGGTCCGGGCCACGAGATCGTCCGCGTCCTTGAAGGGCCGCAACGGCGGTCGCCCCTGGGTGTCCACCTTCAGGTCCCACGGACGCAGGGCGGAGAGCCCCAGGGCCGTCGCCCGCTCGGCATGGAGGCGCCGCAGCACCGGCACCCACACCTCCTCCACCGAGCGATGGAACTGCTCGCAGTCGGCGGGCGTGTAGTCGAAGCGGTGCATGCGCTCGTGCTGGAAGTCGCGGAAGTTGGCGAAGCCCGCGTTCCGCGCCATCGTCTGGCGCAGCTCCAGCATGCGGTCGTAGACGGCGCTGATGCGATCGGCGTCGCGCAGGCGCCGCTCGGCGGTGAGGCGCCAGCTCCGTTCGCGCACGGAGCGGTCGGTCTCCTCCAGGTAGCGCGCCATCTGCGGCATCGTCTGCTCGCGACCGTCGAACTCGACGGTCATGGCGCCGTTGATCTCGCTGTACTGCTGGTCGAGCTTGGTGACCTCGGTCTCCAGCGGGACGTTCTCCGGCCGGAAGAGCTTCACGTTCCGCCGCAGGGCGCGGAGGAGCACGCCGTAGCGATCCTGGTCGAGCTCGGCGGCGAAGGCGCTCTCCGCGATCCGCCGATCCAGTTCGAAGCCCACCTTCTTCAGCTGCGGATCCACCGTCTCCACGAAGTGGAAGTAGCGCTGCTTCGCCTCCGCATCGTCGGTGTGGCAGGTCATGCGGATGTAGGCGTTCGCCTCCGCCTCGCTCGCGCAGGCGTCGAGCTCGCTGCGGTCCAGGATGAGGCGCTCCAGGCAGCTTCCGCACTTGAGCGGGCGCTCGATGAGCGAGCGGTAGAGCGGCTCGAGCGACTCCCACCGCGTCGCGTCCAGCCCCGGCGGAAGGA
>CAZSVT010000269.1:0-3112 GCA_964610365.1 uncultured Isosphaeraceae bacterium | reverse complement strand
GGGCGCGCGGGCCCCCCCGGGGTTTGCGCGGGGGGGGGGGGGGGGGGGGGGGGCGTGCGGAATCACTCATGGCGCGCGAGGTCCCTGGAACGAGACAAGCCGGGCCCGCTGGGGCCCGGCTTGCTCATCGGCCGACTCGGCACTCGCCCTGAAGATTCGGGACGCCCCGCGATGCGCGGCGGGATTCATGCCCGGTCCCGCGCAGCTCGTCGCCGCGAATCCCATCGAGGCCTACCGTCCCAGCCGGATTCCGGCTCCCGAGACCACCACCGCCTTGACGACGCCCTGGCGTCCGCCGCGGTTGAAACGGTCGCGGAGCATCGCCTCCACCCGCGCCGTCAGGGTCTCGAAGCGTGGTTCCTGGAAGTGCGCAGGTTCTGCGCTGCGCCAGATCGCCGCGATCTCGGCGCGGAGCTCGTGCCGGGAGCGCTCGATCTCCCGCCGGATGCGCTCCGCCTCGCCCTTGCGCACCTGCACATAGACATCGGTGTCGTAGACGAAGACCGAGCCGGCGCGGTCGTTGGAGAGGCGACCCTCGAAGAGCGGAACCTCCTCGACGGTCTCCTCCTCCTCAGCGGCCACCGGAGTCTGCGCGTTGCTGGACGCGGGGCGTCCCACGAACGCGAACAGGCCCACGATGGCCGCTGCCTCGCCCACGAGCAGCGCGGTGGTCATCACCGCCACCTTGAACGTTCCCGCCGCCCCGGAGTTCGCCGCTGCCTTGTCGTTCGCTGCGTTGCGCGTAGCCATGCCTCATACCTCCTCGTCGAACGGAGGGACGGTCCATTCCACGGGAGGAGACTCCAGCGACTCCTGCAGCGACGATTCGAATTCACCCGGCACCCGCGGCGCAGGCAGCAGGATCCGAAGGGCGCGGCGGCGCAGACCGAACTCCACCGCCCGCGCCGAGCCCCATGGGGCCGCGTCGCCGTCGATCTGCCACGGCACGGGCTGCTCGCACTCCACCCGGATCCGCGTGCCGCGGCGGGACGCCGGACGGCCGCCGATGACGCAGCGGACGCCGAGGAGGAGGGCGTCGACGCCGTTGCGGACGGCGAGCAACGAGGCGTCCAGCCATCCGTCGTCCATGCGGGCGGCGCGGATCGGATCCAGGCCGAGGGCGTAGCGCGGGGCGTTCGCCACGATGACCCCGCCCACGCTTCGCTCCGTCGTCGCGTCCACCTCCACCGTGATCGGCACCGCCCGGTAGTGCCGCAGCGCCGAGAGGATCGGCCCCAGGTAGGAGGCATGGGAGATCGCCCCGCGCCGCGAGGCGGCGAGCCGGGCCACGACCTCCGCGTCGAAGCCGCACGAGGCCATGAGTAGGAATGGGTGGTCGACGCGAGCGCCGCCGCCCTCACCCGGCGGCGCGGCGACGGCGCCGGTGCCGGTGCCGGCGTCCACCGGTCGCGCCCATCCGAGATCGACGGCCGTCGAGCGACGGGCGCGAAGCGCCTCCAGCAGCGGCTTCGCCCCCGCCGCCATGCCCAGCGATCGTGCCAGCAGGTTCTCCGTTCCCGACGGCGAGTGCCAGAGATGGATGTCGCGCCCGTCCAGCACCGACGCCGCCTGGCGCGCCGCGCCGTCACCGCCCACCACCACCACCAGCTCGACGCCGTCGAGATGCGAGGGCAGCCAGTCGCGGGCGTCGCCCGGCTGCGAGTCGATCGATCTCGCCGGGATGCGCGCGGACGAGAGCGCCTCGAGGATCGCCGCCGCGCCGAGTCGGGCCATGCCGCCGCCGGCGATCGGGTTCGAGACCAGCAGGATCCGGGGCGCGCGCCGCTCCACGCGTGCGGACGCTAACCGCAATCGCCGCGCCTGCCGAGTACCATCCGGCCATGTTCGGGCGCCTCCGTTCGCTCCTGCTCCGCCGCATCGACCGCTTCGGGCGCGGCCCCGCGCCGCTGGCGCTGGCGGCAATGCTGGCGGCGGCATGGATCGCCACGCCCGCGACGGCGCAGGAGACGCGGACGCTCGACGAGATGGACACCTGGCGTCCTCCCACGGAGGAGCCGAGCGAGGAAGCGCTCCAGCTCACGCAGGCCAGGCAGGCGCTCGCGCGCGGCGAGGCGGGTCGGGCCCTGAGCCTGGTGGAGGCGTGGCTCGAGCGCTACCCGATGAGCCAGTTCCGTCCCGAAGCGCTGCTCGTGCAGGGCGACGCCCTCCTGGCCCAGGGCGACGAGTACAAGGCCGCCTTCGCCTACGAGGACCTCATCCGCCGCTACCCGATGAGCGAGTACTTCGTGCCCGCGCTGGAGCGGGAGTTCCAGATCGCCGTCGCCTATGCGAACGGCCTGCGTCGCCGCTTCTTCGGCACGTTCCGGATCATCGACGCCACGCCCGAGGCGCAGGAGATCCTCATCCGCATCCAGGAGCGCCTGCCCGGCAGTTCGCTCGCGGAGCGCGCGGGCATGGAACTGGCGGACTTCTACTTCCGGATCCGCGACATGTCCCTGGCGGTGGAGGCCTACGACGTCTTCATCAAGAACTACCCGCGCTCGCGCCACATCAACAAGGCGCGGCTGCGGCTCATCGCCGCGTACCTGGCGCAGTTCAAGGGGCCGGCGTACGACTCGAGCGGACTGGTGGAAGCCACGGTGAAGATCAAGGAACTGCAGGCCACCGAGCCGGCGGTGGCGCAGCAGATCGGCGCCGAGGCCCTGCTCGTCCGCATCTACGAGAGCGAGGCGGCGAAGCTGGCGCTCCAGGCCCGCTGGTATCGACAGACGGGAGACTTCATCGGAAGCGAGCGCACCATCCGGGCGCTCATGAAGCAGTACCCGCGCTCCATCGCCGCGCTGGAGGAGGCGCGCGAGATCCCCGAGATCCTCGCCCGCCTGCCGGCGGCCTATGTGCGCACCGTGCCGGACTACCGCGCCGTTCGCCGGGCGCTGCTGGGCGCCGAGGGCGACACGGAGCTGCCCACCGGCATCCCGCCGCTGGGCGAGCCGCCGCTCCCGGCCGTTCCGCAGGAGAGCGCGGCGCCGGTGCCCGTGGCGGCCCCGGCGGCGGAAGGCGCCGGCGCGGCGGGAAGCGGGCCATGACCATGCGTCCCATCACGGCGACGGACGGAGTTCGAGCGGCCGCGGCGCGAGCAGGCGCTCGACCG
>CAZSVT010000268.1:0-3149 GCA_964610365.1 uncultured Isosphaeraceae bacterium | reverse complement strand
GGATGTCATCGATCTCTTCCGGCAGCTCGCCGACAGCGGTGCCTGCGAGTTCCTGGCGGAGACGAGCCATCACAGCCTGAGCTTCCTCTTCTCGCGCCCGGAGTTCGACGAGCAGGTGCGCCTCCATGAGGAGCGGATGCAGTCGCTCTTCGGGCAGACGCCCAGGGTCTTCAGGAACACGGAGCTCATCTTCAGCAACGAGCTTGCGGGGCACATCGCGTGGCTGGGGCGGCACAAGGCGGTGATCTGCGAGGGCGTGGAGCGGCTGCTGGGATTCCGCAGTCCGAACTATGTCTACGTGCCTCCGCCGCGGGCGACGCCCGAGGGGCATGCACCGGTGAAGCTGCTGCTCAAGAACCACCGGCTCAGCGACGACATCGCCTTCCGCTTCAGCGAGCGGTCGTGGAAGGAGTGGCCGCTCACCGCCGAGAAGTTCGCGCGCTGGGTGAACCAGATCAACGGCGACGGCTACGTCTGCAATCTCTTCATGGACTACGAGACGCTCGGCGAGCACCAGTGGGCCGAGACGGGGATCTTCGACTTCCTCGACGTGCTTCCCGAGAAGGTCTTCGATGTGAACCCGGGTCACAACGACTTCCTCACGCCGAGCCAGGTGCTCGACTGCTACAAGCCGATCGGCGAGTACGGCAGCGAGAACTTCATCAGCTGGGCGGACACGGAGCGGGACCTCTCGGCCTGGCTGGGCAATCCGCTCCAGGACAACGCGGTGGCCGAGCTCTACAAGCTGGAGCCGGCGGTGAAGGACCGGCACGCGGCGGGGGATCCCTACATCCTCGAGGACTGGCGCAAGCTCACCACCAGCGACCACCTCTACTACATGTGCACCAAGTACTGGGCCGACGGCGATGTGCACAAGTACTTCTCGCCGTACGACAGTCCGTACGACGCCTACATCAACTTCATGAGCGTGATCGACAACCTGCGCGTCCGCGCCGGGGCGTGATGACGGGAGCGTGGTCCCGCGCGGGATCGCGGTGCACCGTCACCCGCGCCGCGGCGGCGGCGGCAGCGCGCCGAGCGTGGCGGCCACGGCGACGGCGCCGAGCGAGGTGGAGTTGATCGACGCGTCGAAGAGACCGCCGAGCGCCCAGAGGAGGAGCGCCGCCGCGCCGGCGAGCGACACGGGGTCGGCGGTTCCGTGGGCCGCCGCGCGGCGCATCGCGCCGCGGAACGCCGCGAGCCACGCCGCCGCGGCAAGGGCGAGGCCGACCGCGCCCGTCTCGACGAGCAGTTGGAGCCAGGTGGAGTGCGGATGGGAGCTGACCAGGCGCGATCGGAGATCGGCCTCGTTCTCCTCCGCGGTGCGCTTCGGGTACTCGCGCGTGATCTCCTGTCGGAGCCAGCGTTCCAGCTCCGGCTGGAGCGGCGACCGCGCCGTCGCCCCGCGCGTGCCGCCGAGACCGATGCCCGCGAAGGGATGCTCGCGCCACGCGTCGATCGACGCCCGCCAGTAGAAGGCGCGCAGGTCGAAGTGCACCAGGCCCGCGATCGGGGGCGGCACGATCGAGGGATCGTCGGGCTTCGGGAGCTCCGAGAGCTGCGACACCGTCTGGCGCCAGCGCGTGGCGATCGACGGTCCGACGACCGGCCAGGCGGCGGCGATCGAAAGCGCCGCCACCGCGACCACCGCCAGCACGCGGCGACGGCGCGCGGGAATGGCCGCCAGCGTCCACAGGGCCATGAGCGGCAGGACGATCGCCAGGGCGACGAGCTGGCGACGCGTGCCGCTCGCCACGATGCCCGCGCCGCTCAGCAGCGTGATGACGCCCCCCGCGATGGCGCCCATCCACGGCAGGAGGAGCGCCAGCGCCGCGCCGGCGCAGACGCCCAGCGCATCCCAGAGCGCCGCCTTGCCGGGATCGCTCGTGAAGCCGCCGAAGCGTCCGAGACCGTCGAAGTCGGGCGAGAGGCGGTTCGACGCGTACTGGCCTCCCTGCACCATCGCCTCCAGCAGGATGCCCGCGAGGAGCGACGCGCCGAGCAGTTCGCGCCGGCGCAGCAGCGGGGCCAGGCACGCCGGCAGCGCGAGCACGCGCATCGAGAGGAGCAGGTGGCCCCCCAGGCGCGGATCGTCGCTCCAGAGGAGCGTGAGCGACATCCACGCCGCCAGGAGGAGCGCCGGGAGCGTCGGGCCCCATCGCAGCAGTCGGACCACGATCGGCCCCACCGTGCGCCAGCGCAGGATGGTGATGACCAGGAGCGGGGCGGAGAGGATGTTCGAGGGCGCCGTGCCCAGCGGCATGGTGAAGAGGAAGAGGAGCGCCAGGCCGAGGTGGACCGCATGACCGGCGGGATCGCGTCGCTCCGCGTCGTCCAGCAGGTGCGACCACTCCGATGCCGCGTTCATGCAGGTCCCGTCATGGCGTCCGCCGCGTCCACGCCGCCGCGGCGTCGGATCGTCGCGCAGCATATCGGCGGAGAGGGGCCGCCGACGGCGCAGCACGGGCCGAGCGCGTCCGGCGAACTCGACCTGCAGGGCGCCGAATCCGGCAACCCGCGCGACGCGCCCCCAGCCGAGCGCTGCGCGCCATCATTCGCCCATCGAACCTCATCCTGAGTCGCGCTCGTTCTTGACTCGGATCGTGAGCCCGGTATCTTCGATGTCGCCTCCGCCGCACTCCGGGAACCTGCGGCCCATCTCCACGAGGCGTCCAGTGGTCCCGGGCGGAAGGCATTGGCGGCGGAAACGGGAATCGAGAGCGTCGACGAACTGGCTGCGTGCCTCTCGAGCCTTGACTTCGAGAGCATGAGTGCCCTGCTTGAGGGGCTGTTCGGCGGCTGACAGACGCGATGGCCGCGGACCGGCGCCGATGGGGCGCCGGTCCGTGAGCCGCCGCATGATGGAGTCGAGTGATGCACATGGACGAATCGACGAGTCCACGCACCGGCCGGCGTCCGCGCGGTGTTGCGCTTGCGGCGGCGCTGGTGCTGGCGGTGATCGCCGGTCGATCCTTCGGCCAGTGCCAGTACTCCGTGGAGAGCTGGCCCTGGTGGCAATGCGGTTGGGGAACCCAGGATCAATTCACGGGCACGGGTCTCAATGACCTCGGCGCCTGGTGTGGATACCGACCGATGTGCTGGCCGGAGGAAGGTGAAGGCTGGCTGCCGGTCTACTGCCCTCCCGGCGG
>CAZSVT010000267.1:0-3166 GCA_964610365.1 uncultured Isosphaeraceae bacterium | reverse complement strand
ACTTCACGCCGCGCGCCGGCGTCGGCGCCTCCTTCGAGATCGCGCCGCGCGCCCGCGTCATGACCGGCGTCCGCTGGTTCCACATCTCCAACGCCAACACGAGCACGCCGAATCCGGGCCGCAACAACCTGGAGCTCTACGCGGGGATTTCGCTGCCGTTCTGAGCGGGCGCGGATCGGCTTCTACGACGCCGTCGAGGGGCCGTAGCCGTCGGGATGGGCACGGCGCCACGCCCAGGCCGTCTCCACGATCGCGTCCAGCGAATCGAAGCGCGGCGTCCACCCCAGCTCGCGCCGGATGAGCGACGCGTTCGCGACGAGGGTCGGCGGATCACCGGGCCGGCGCGGCGCCGAGCGAACCGCGATCTCCGACCCGCAGACGCGGCGGCACGCATCCAGCACCTGCCGCACGGAGAAGCCGCGACCGATGCCCACATTGGCGACCAGCGGCGCTCCGGGGCGCCGCAGCTCCATCGCGTGGAGATGGGCGCTCGCCAGGTCGCTCACATGGACGTAGTCGCGCACGCAGGTGCCGTCGGGCGTGGGGTAGTCCTCGCCGAAGAGATCCACATGCGCTCGTCGACCCATCGCCGCCTCGATGGCGATGGGGACGAGGTGGGTCTCGGGCCGGTGATCCTCGCCCAGCCGCCCTCGCGGATCGGCGCCGGCCACATTGAAGTAGCGAAGGATCACCGCCTCGAAGGACGCGCCCTCGGGCGACGCGAGCAGGTCGAGGAGCGCCGTCTCCGCGGCCAGCTTGCTGCGGCCGTAGGGGTTGATCGGCTGCTGGGGACAGCGCTCGTCGATGGGGATCCGATCCGCGTGCGGCACGCCGTAGGTGGCGCAGGTGCTGCTCAGCACGATGCGGCGCACGCCCGCGGACACCATCGCACGCAGCAGCGAGATGGTCCCGCCCGCATTGTTCCACCAGTAGCGCAACGGCTCGACCACGCTCTCGCCGACGTACGCCAGCGCCGCGAAGTGCATCACCGTGTCGGTGCCGGCGCCGCGGAGGGCGGCTTCGACGGCGGCACCGTTCAGCAGGTCCGCCTCCAGGAAGGTGAATCGCGATCCGCCCGCGCGGGCGAGCACATCGATCGCCCCGCGATGGCCGCGCCCGAAGTGATCGATGCCGAGGACGCGGTGGCCCGCGTCCAGCAGGGCCAGTGCCGCGTGGCTGCCGATGTAGCCCGCCGCGCCGGTCACCGCGACCTGTCGACCACCTGTGGATCCGGGCATCGGCGGAGGGTATCGGCGGCCGTCGACGGGGAAATCCGAGCCTCGACCGCAGGCAGCTCCTGCCGACCTCGCCGGCCTGCCGCTCGTGGGGGAAGTTATGAGCCCGGCTGGGGCGCCGATGGTGGCGGACATCGGGCCGACTTGCCGACGGAAGTGGACGCGGGGACAATGGGCACCCATATGGACGGTTCCTCAAGGCGGCGACCTCGGGCCCGGCCCGAGCGGTCCCCAGCCCCCGCCGGTGCCAAGGAAGAGCACGAACCAGGCGCTCCCCAGGTGAAGCTCAGGCTTGCCGGTACTCCCTCCCTCGGTGACGCCGCCAGCGATGGCGAGGCGATGTCCGCGCTCCGCGATGCCTGCCGACTGCTGGAGAACCTGAAGGCCGACCGGGCCCGCCTGGAGGCGCGGCTCGCCGCGGCCCGCCGAGTGGATCCCATCCGCCATGTCACCGGCCAGTCCGCGCTCGACCGGGCATGCGCGGAGACCGAGGACCTCATCCGGCTGGTCGACGAGTACCTCTCCGAGACGGCCGAGCGCGTGATGCTCCTCGGCGCTCGCGGGAGCCGCTGACCCGTGCACGGAACCCGATTCGACCTCCCCGCCGGCGCCGCCGATCGCGCGCTCCTGGAGCGGGCCCTCGACGAGGCGTTCGGCTACCGCGGCGACGTCTCGATCACCCTCGACGACGGCTCCGAGCAGGAGGGCTACGTCTTCGACCACCGCCGCGGCCCCGACGCCGAGTCATCGTTCGTTCGGCTGGTGCCCAGGGATTCCGATCGCCGGATCGTGATCCCGTATTCGCGCATCCGAAGCGTGGCCTTCACCGGCAAGGATCCCGCGGCCGGCAAGACCTGGGAGAACTGGGTCCGACGCTACGCCGAGAAGAAGCTCAAGGGCGAGGCGGCGAGCATCGAATCCGAGCCGCTCACGGATTGAGTTCGCGACCCGAGGTGGGGTCGAGGATCCGCCAGCCGAACTCGCGCGCCAGGCGGATCACCACCACCCAGGCGATGTCGTCGTCGGAGATGGAGAGCAGCATCTGCGACACCGGATCCTGACCGGGCGGAAGCTCGATCTCGATGCCGGGGCCGTAGAGGATGTCTCCGCCCTCGGACTCCGGCGCCGTGTTGCAGTGCTCCAGCCCGCGGATGATCTCGCGACGGCCCCCGATGGGAGCGAGCGAACCGTCCTTGCTTCCGTTCCTCGAGAGGATCACGAACTGACGGGCGCCCATGGTGAATCGCTCACGATAGCCGATGGTGCCCCGGCTCACGCCGGTCGCGGAGGACGGGCGCCGGTGCTTCCCGGCTTCCCGCCGGTGTCGCCGCCGTCGGCGTCGTCGTCGTCCTCGTCGTCGGCGAGATCCGCCGTCACCAGTTCCACCGCCCGCTCCAGCAGGCGGGCGAGCGGGACGGGCTTGTAGAAGTAGGCCGCGGCGCCCAGGCCCTCGGCGTAGGTGGCGTGCCGGCGACCCTGGTTGGCGGTGACCATGATCACGGGTGGGGCGTCGGGCAGGGCCCGGATCTTCTCCAGCACCACGAATCCGCTCGCCGCCGGGAGCATCACGTCCAGGACCACCAGGTCGGGGATGCGCTGCGACACCGCCCGGATCGCCGCCGCGCCGTCGGCCGCGGTCTCGGTGGTGGCGCCTTCCGTGCGCAGGGCGAGTTCGATGCCGGCCAGGATGTCCGGATCGTCGTCGACGACGAGCGCATGGATGCCCGAGAGTCGCTCTCCCATCGGGATCAGCCTACCCGCGAGGTCTCCTCGATGCGGCGCCGTTCCTCCTCCGTCATCCACGGCAGCGCCTCGAGCTTGGTGCGGAGGGCGTCGGGGAAGGGGCGTCCCTCGCGCTCGAAGCGCGGGCGGCTCTTCCAGCGCCGATGGATCCACAGGTACTGCTCCGGCGCCTGCCGCACCGCCAGCTC
>CAZSVT010000266.1:0-3229 GCA_964610365.1 uncultured Isosphaeraceae bacterium | reverse complement strand
GGGGCGACTCCGCGGATGGCGCCGCGACCCCGCCCTCCGCGCGCCGCGCCCGCACGCGAGCCCGCAGCGAGTCGCGCAACGCCTGGCAGATGGATGTGACCCCCGGGCCGATGCGCCTCTACGTCGATCCCGAGAGCGGCACGCCGTACTGGTACTTCACCTACAAGGTGGTGAACAACACCGGCGAGGATCAGCGCTTCGCCCCCAAGCTGGAGCTCGTGGACGACGAGGGTCGGATCTCCGTCTCCGGCCAGGGGGTGCCCAGCGATGTCTCCCGCCTGCTGCTGCGCCGGCTCAACAATCCGCTCCTCGAGGATCAGAACTCCATCCTCGGCGACATTCTCCAGGGCGAGGCCAACGCCAAGGAGGGGCTCGTCGTCTTCCAGGTGACGAAGCTGCCGAGCAAGGAGCTCTTCCTCTACATCTCGAACGTCTCGAGCGAGCGGCGCGGCACGCGCGACGCCAACGGCGAGCCGGCGGAGCTTCGCAAGCAGCTCATGGTGGGATTCCAGGTTCCCGGCGACGCCATGGCGCGCGGCAGCGCGGCGCTGGAGCTGATCGACGAGGGCAAGGAGCCCAATCCCCGCTGGGTCTGGCGCTAGCGTCCGCCTCCCGGGCCGCTGCGGGTGGCCGGGGCTTCGAGCCGTTGAGGAGCCCCGGGGCTGCCGCTATACTCACCGACCCTCCGCAGCGGAGCCGCCCGAACCGGGCGGCGTCCCCGGCCGGAGCAGAGGAGCGATTCGCCGTGGCACACAAGAAGGGACAGGGCTCGACCCAGAACGGACGCGACTCGAATCCGCAGTACCGCGGCGTTCGTCTCTACGGCGGCCAGCAGGCCAGGCCCGGCGCGATCATCCTCACCCAGTGCGGCACCAAGTTCCGGCCCGGATTCATGGTTCGACAGGGCAAGGACTACACGCTCATGGCCGAAGTGGCCGGAACCGTCCGCTTCCGCGGCAACACCGTCGACGTGGTGCCCTCGGATCCCGCCGCTCCGCGGCTGGCGCGCGACCGCGCGAAGTGACCTCCATCGTCGGGTGGGCGGGGACGCCCCGCCGTTCCGAACCGTGTTCATCGATCGCGCCGTCATCAAGGTGAGATCGGGCCGCGGCGGCAACGGCTGTTCGCACATGCGCCACGAGAAGTTCATGCCCAAGGGCGGTCCCGACGGCGGCGACGGCGGGCGCGGCGGCGATGTGGTCCTGGTGGGCGATCCGCACCTCGACACGCTCATCGAGTTCCGATACCGGATGCACTTCTTCGCCGAGGACGGCGAGAAGGGGCAGGGGAAGAGCTGCCATGGACGCGACGGAGCGTCCATCCGGGTGGCCCTGCCGCTGGGGTCGATCGTGCGCGACCAGGCGTCGAGCGAGGTGCTGGCGGACATCGTCGCCCCCGGCCAGGAGTTCGTGGCGGCGCGGGGCGGTCGCGGCGGATTCGGCAACGAGCACTTCAAGAGCTCCACCCACCAGGCGCCGCTCGAGACCACTCCGGGCGGAGACGCCGAAGAGCGGACGCTCGAGATCGAGCTCAAGCTCATCGCGGATGTGGGGCTCGTGGGCATGCCCAACGCGGGGAAGAGCACGCTGCTGCGGGCGGTGAGCCGCGCCAACGCCAAGGTGGGCGACTATCCGTTCACCACGATCTCGCCCCAGCTCGGCATCGCCGAACTGCCCGGCGATCGGCGCCTGGTGGTGGCCGACCTCCCGGGCCTGATCGAAGGCGCGGCGGAGGGCGCCGGACTCGGTCACGACTTCCTGCGCCACATCGAGCGCACGCGGGTGATCGTGCATCTCGTGGACGCGGCCCCGCTGGATGGCGGGGACCCCGCGGAGCGCTACCACGCCATCCGGCGCGAACTGGAGGCGTTCTCCAGGGACCTGGCGCGGAAGCCCGAGGTGGTGGCGATCAACAAGGTGGATCTCCTGCCGGAGAGCGATCGTGCATCGCGCGTGCGCGCGCTGGGGGCGGCGATGCGCCTCTCCCGACCGCCGCTGGCGATCTCCGGCGCCACGGGGCAGGGCGTCCCCGCGCTCCTCGAGGCCTGCTGGAACGCGGCGCGCATGGAATGATTCCGCCGGATCCTGCGCACCGGCCCTTCAGTGCAGCAGCAGATCGCAGCGATGCCGGAACGCGCGGAGGAGCGGCGCCCAGTCGTCGCCGAACTGTCCCCCCAGGACGACGCCGGCGAGATCGAGCTCGTCCCGCAGGAGGAGGACCTCTCCGCCTCCTTCGCCCGCGATCTCGGTGAACCCGGGAATCTCCTTCGATCCTCCGCCCGGCGAGCGGGCGCTCACCACGAAGGTGCGCGTGCCGGCGCGTTCGCGCCCCGCCCGCGCCATGGCGGCGCAGGCGCCTCGCGTCCCCGGGTGCGGCGGCCCGTCGCCCATCAGGATCACGGCGTTGCGGCGGGAGAGATCCCAGGGCACGCCCTCGAAGGCGGCGCGGAGTCCCTCGTCGACGGCCTCGGGGACATTGCCGCCGCGCTCGGCCGGGATCTCCCAGAGCCGTTCGCGCCAGGTGGCGAGATCGTCCACCGGCGGCAGCGAGAGCACGATGAACTCGCTGCGGCGATCGCGATAGAGGACGACGCCGGCCCGACTCCCGGGAATGAGATCGAGGATCAGCCTCGCCGCATCGTCGGCGTGTCGCTGCGCCTGGGCCAGGTGTGACCACATGCTGGCGGTCGCGTCGATCACGAAAACGATGTCCACCGGACGATCCACGAGCCCCGGGAGGGCGCGGGCGAACGCGCCCCAGGTCCTGACGGGAGCGTCGGCGATCGCCTGGGACTTCTCGAGCCTGGTGGCCACGAGCGGCCAGCCATTGCGAGGAAGATCCTCGTACCAGCGCTGCCAGTCGCTGGGGCGCCACATCGGCGCCTGCCCGGAGAGCGACCCCAGCCGCGGCGCGAGGGCCGCGGTGGTGGAGCGATCCAGCCGCATGACCACGCGCTGCATGAGATCGATCGCGCGCTGGCGCAGGCGCTCCTCGTTCGAGAGCGCCACCATCTCCACGCCCATCACGATGTCGGAGGAGTCGTTGGAGCGCATGAGCCTGGCGGCTCGTCGCGCCACCTCGTCCAGCGGGATCTGCATGCCGCACCGCAGCGCGGCGCGGAGGATCCTCGGATCGGGATCGGCGAGGATGGTGTCGACGCTCAGCGGATCGCCCCGCAACGCCAGCGCCGTGATCGCCTTCAGCCCGCCCGCCTCCAACGGCGGCAGCG
>CAZSVT010000265.1:0-3239 GCA_964610365.1 uncultured Isosphaeraceae bacterium | reverse complement strand
GCATCCACCGACGCGGTGGCGCCGGTGACGGCGATCCTGCCGTTGGAGCTCTCCAGCGTCAGCGGGCCGTCGTGATCGGCGATCTCCACGGCGCCGTTGCTGGTCTTCGCGGTGAGCGGTCCGGCGAGCCCCTTCACCGTGATCCGGCCGTTGCTGGTCTCCAGGTCGAGCTGCGCCACGCTGGCCACGCGGATCTCGATGCTCGCCGAATCCTGCGTCGACGCCGGCGCCGGGAACTCCACGCGCACCTGCGTCACGCCCCGGGCATCGCTCTCGGTGACGAGCGTGGCCGCCGCGGCCCGCTTCTCCGCCGCGTCCATCGAGTCGGCGAAACAGCGGATCTCGGCGCTGACCACCGCCCCCTGCACCGCGGCGTCCTCGATGACCGTCACGGCGCCGTTGCGCGTGGTGACCCGGAGCGAGGTGACGCCGGCCACGGTCCGACCCGCGGTGGTGGTGGCTCCGTGCTGGCCGCGGATCGCGATGCAGCCGGTGAGCAGCGACGCCGCCGCCACCAGCGCCGCGGATCGCGCCGTCGTCCCGCGCCCGGTCCGCTGCCTCGTCGATCGACCCGTGATGGTCATGGGCTCCTCCTTCGCCATCGATGCTCGCCGCCTCTTGGGGGCGCGCCGATGAGTATTGCAGGAACCGGGACCTCCCGGGCGTCGTCGATCCGCTACAACACGCACCGATGCGACTGGCGGTCCTGAAGGAGACCATCGCCGACGAGCCGCGGGTGGCGATCGTGCCCGAAACGGTGAAGAAGCTCGTCTCCACGGGATACCAGGTGGCGGTGGAGCGCAGCGCGGGCGCGCGGGCCTGGTTCCGCGACGAGGCCTACGCAAGCGCCGGCGCGGTGGTGGAGTCCGATGCCGGCGCCGCCCTCGCCGGGGCCGAGATGACGCTCGGGATCCGGGCGCCCTCCGTCGACGAGGTGGAGCGGCTCCCCGAGGGGTCCATGCTCCTCTGCGGCCTGCTTCCGCTGCGTCATCTGGATTCGGTCCGGGCCCTGGCCCGGCGCCGCGTCACGGCCTTCAGCACCGACGCGATCCCGCGCATCACGCGGGCCCAGTCGATGGACACCCTCTCGTCGATGGCCAACATCGCGGGCTACCGGGGGGCGCTCCTGGCCGCCGCCGAGCTGCCCCGCTACTTCCCCATGCTCATGACCGCCGCGGGCACCATCGTGCCGGCGCGGGTCTTCGTCATCGGGGCGGGCGTGGCCGGGCTCCAGGCGATCGCCACGGCGCGGCGCCTGGGCGCCAACGTGGTGGCCACCGATGTCCGACCGGAAGTGAAGGAGCAGATCGAAAGCGTGGGCGCCAAGTGGGTGGGCCTCGAACTGCGTCGCTCCGCGTCGGCCGGCGGCGGCTACGCGGGCGCGCTCTCCGACGAGGATCGCGTGCGCCAGCAGGAGCTGATCGCCGAGCAGTGCGCCCAGGCGGACGCCGTCATCACCACCGCCCTCATCGGCGGCACCTTCGCGCCGAAGCTGATCGGCGAGGCCGCGGTGTCGCGGATGAAGCCGGGCTCGATCATCGTGGACCTGGCCGCCGACGGCGGCGGCAACTGCGAGGTCGGCCAGCCCGGCCGGACGGTCACCCACGGCGCGGTGCGCATCGCGGCCCCGATGAACCTGGCGGCCTCCATGCCCGCCGATGCCAGCACGCTCTGGTCGCGCAACCTGCACGCGTTCATCGCCGCCTTCAGCCGCGAGGGTCGCTTCCATCTCCTGATGGACGACGAGATCCTCCACGGCGCGATGATCACCCACCAGGGAGAGGTGACCCACAAGGCCACCCGGGAGGCGCTGGAACGATGAGCCCGATCCCGTGCATCGCCGCCATCGCGGCGCCCGTCGACCCGGTGCGCCAGCACATGGACATCGCGGCGATGGCCTTCGTCTTCGTCCTGGCCACCTTCATCGGCGTGGGCGTGATCCGCCGCGTCTCGCGGCTCCTGCACACGCCGCTGATGAGCCTCACCAACGCCATCAGCGCCATCGCCGTGATCGGGGCCATCATCGTCTCCGGCGACGACCACTACCCGCCGTTCATCCGGCTCCTCGGCGCCGTCGCCCTCTTCGCGAGCATGACGAACATCATCAGCGGCTTCCTCATCACCCAGCGGATGCTTCGGATGTTCCGCACCGGGAAGGAGCCGCCGCGATGATGGGCTACGTCATCGAGACGGCCTACCTGCTGGCGGCGAGCCTCTTCATCTTCTCGCTGCACTGGATGAGCGATCCCAAGACCGCGCGGCGATCGGTGGTGGCCGGCGCCGTGGGCATGTCCATCGCCGTGCTGGCCACCTGGGCGCGACCCGAGGTGACGCGCCACCTCTGGATCCTCCTGCCGATCCTCATCGCGATCGGTCCCGGCGTCTGGCTCTCCATGGTCCCGCTCACCGCGGTGCCGCAGCGCACCGCCCTCTCGCACGCCTTCGGCGGTCTCGCCGCGGGCCTGGTGGGCACCGCCAAGTTCATCTACTGGTACGGCCACGATCCGGAGATGCTCACGCCGTTCCGGACCGGCGCCATCGTGGCGGAGGTGATCCTGGGATACCTGACGCTCACCGGCAGCGTCATCGCCGCCGCCAAGCTGCAGGAGGTGAAGTGGATCCCGCAGCGTCCGTGGACCTTCCGCGGGCAGACGCTGGTCAACCTCGGCGCCCTGGCGCTGGCGGTGATCCTCGGCGCGGCGCTCGTGTCGGATCCCACCGCGTGGTGGGCGCCGTGGGCCTTCGCCGGCGTCGTGCTCCTCTCGCTCAACTTCGGATGGATGCTGGTGATGCCCATCGGCGGGGCCGACATGCCCACGGTCATCGCCATCCTCAACGCCTACGCCGGGCTCGCCGCCGTGGCCATGGGCTTCGTGCTGGACAACCGACTGCTCATCACCGCCGGCGCCCTCGACGGTTCGAGCGGCCTGATCCTCTCGATCATCATGTGCCGGGCGATGAACCGCTCCTTCGCGAACGTGCTCTTCGGCGCGTTCGGACAGGTGCAGACCCGCAGCGCCGGCGGAGAGCAGAAGCAGTACCGCCCGGAGACTCCCGAGAACGCGGCGCAGATCATGGAGCAGGCGAATCTCGTGGTGATCGTGCCCGGCTACGGCATGGCGGTGGCGCAGGCGCAGCACAAGGTGCGCGAGCTCTACGACCAGCTCCGCCGTCGCGGGATCACGGTGAAGTTCGCGGTGCATCCCGTGGCCGGCCGCATGCCCGGCCACATGAACGTG
>CAZSVT010000264.1:0-3272 GCA_964610365.1 uncultured Isosphaeraceae bacterium | reverse complement strand
CGCGGCGGCCGGCGCCGCGGGTGCGGCGGCGGACGGAGTCGACGGAGGCGTCGCCGGGGGCGCCGCCGGCGGCGTGGCGGGCGCGGAAGGCGCGGGCGCGGCGGTGGCGCCGGGAGCCGGCGTGGCGGTGGGAGCCCCGGGCGCCGGCGCGGGCGCCGGCGGCGGGCTCGGTGGATCCTTCGCATGCTCCGGGGCGTCCTGCCCAAGCGCCGACGCGGCGACGAGCGCCGCGAGGACGGGAGCGAACCGATCGAGATGCCTTCGCACCATCATCTCGTCTCCATGTGCGGCGCCCACATCGCTGGACCAGGCGGACGCCGGGTTGTCGCGGTCCGGCGTCGAGTCTAGCAGCGACGGGCCGTCCACCCACGCCCGCGGGGAGCCCCCGGCGGCCGTGTTCGCGTCGCGTTCAATGCGGGATGGGAACGCGCTGATCCATCGTGGCGCCGAGATCCACGCGGAACTGCGCCTCGGCGAGACGGAAGAGCGCCGCGGTGCCGTCGAAGCCCACGAACTCCGCCTCCGAGATCCTGCCTCCCGGCGCGAGCGTCAGGGTGGCGTTCGTGGCGGTGTTGCGGAGGCACGCCTCGGCGCCGAGCGGACCGTCAAGCCGCGCGGTGAGCTTCCACTGATTCCACGGGAAGCTCGGAGGTGGCGGCGCGGGCTTCTGCACCACCGGCGGCGGGGCGGGCGGCGGAAGGCGGAATGGATTCCGCTGCGCGAGGGCGGCGTAGCGGCCGTAGCCGGCGATCGCTTCGCCGCTCGCCTGGCCGACGGGCTGCCCCGCCGCGCCCTCCACGAAGAGCGTGGTCATGCGCACCAGCACGCGCACGCGCTCGCCGGTGTGCGTGGGATCCAGGCGGACCTGGTCGATGCGCTTGATCCACGGCTCCACTTCGATCCGGTGCACCAGGCGCAGGGCCTGGTCGAGCGTGCCTTCGCCGGAGATCGAGCCGCGCACCTCGACGAAGTCGGGCTGGTCGCGCAGCGATCGCTCGGCGGCGGTGAACTCGCTCCGCGCGGGCGTGGGCACGCGCTCCTTGTCCGGTTCCGTGGAGACGGCCAGGTCGGCCAGGCGCAGCTCCTCCCCGATCCGGTTGAGCCGGCTACGCAGCGCGCTGTCCACCACCTCGGGGCTGGCGCCGAGCGTGCGATCGACGACCGCGCGGAGCTTGGCGTCCAGCGCCGGTCGCTGCTGACGCTCGGCACGCACGCGACCGAGGAAGTCGGAGTAGACGCCGATCGCCTCCAGCTGCGCGCTGCGAGCGCTGCCGAGGCGCCCCGAGGCGATCAGGAAGCTCAGGGTTCCGGCGAGCAGCGACGAGAGCGCCACGCCGACGACGAGGATGGGCGTCCTCATGCGCCGCCTCCCGCGGGACCGCCCGCGCCTCCGGCGGGCGCGGCGCCTGCGGCGCCCGCGCCGGGCGAGGCGTTCGCGGCACCCGCGCCGCCCGGGGCGCCGACGGCGCCCCCGGCGCCCGCCGCGCTCGCCGACGCTCCGCCGGGACGGAGGATGAAGGTAAACGGCATCGGAAGGCGCTTGCCGCCCGTCTTGTCCGTGCCTGGGGAATCCAGGGAGAACCGCTGATCCTTGGCGAAGGCCTGCCGCAGCCCGTCCACCGCGGCGCGCTCCCGTGCCTCGCCCTCCAGCATGATGCGCGTCGGCCGCCGCACCACCACCTTCGACGCCCGCCCCGCCTCCTTCACGAGCCTCGCGGTCCCGGGCTCCAGCGTCCCGCTGAAGAGATCGAAGACGACGCTCGTGGGATCCGGGGCGAATCCGCCCACCTCGACCAGCACATCCAGCCAGTGCGGCGTGGCGTCCTCCCACGCCGCCAGGTGGGCGGCGCGGAAGTAGTCGCGCTTGAAGCGCTGCGACTCGCCCTTCGCGCCCTCGGCCTTCTCGCGCAGGTCCGCGGCGCGATCCCGCAGCGCGCCGAACTCCTTCGACCCGATGGTCCATCCCACGAGGACGCCGATCACGATGGCGCCGACCGCGCCGTAGGCCATCATGCGCCGGCGCGCGACCAGGTCCGGCGCGCGGCGGGGCGCGGCGACATCGAAGCGCGGTCGCCGCAGCGCCTCCTCCAGCAGCATGCCCGCCAGCGGCCAGCATGAATCCACCGCCTCGGTGCTTCCGCGAACCCGCGGATGCTCCGAGAGCGCCGACACCGGGCCGACCGCCTCCTCCACGCCCGCCGCCATCTGGCGCACCACCTGGTGCTCGCCCAGCATGATGGATCGCGCCACCGCCACCTCGGGCTGCGCCAATCGCCACGCCGCCCAGCTCCGGCGCACCTCCGTCACCGCGCTCTCCGCCGCGAGCGCCGCATCGCGCTGGTACTTGAGCTCGGCGCCGCGGCTGTGCCGCACCCGACCGTCGGCCACGAAGCAGAGCTCCAGCCCCTCGCCGGTCCAGTCGATGGCCAGCCGGATCTCGCCCGAAGGAACCTGGTCCACCAGCGTCTCGAGCAGCGCGGCGGTGCCGAAGGTTCGCAGGGAGATGCGCCCCACGCGCAGGCCGGCGGCGGTGGCGAGCGCGCGGATGTAGTCGATCTCGCGGCGCGGAACCGCCAGGGCGTGCACCACGGTGCCGCCCTCCTCGGCGCCGGCGGGAACGAAGTCGATCTCCACGCCCTCGGCGGCGGGACCGAGTTCGCGGAGCATCGCCAGCCGCGTCATGTCCGCCAGGTCCTCCGCGTGCGTCGTGGCCAGCACCAGGCGCTTGTGGCTTGCGGCCTCGCGGTTCACGGCGAAGGTGGCGGTCCGCGAACGGATCCCCGCGGCGGCGAGGGCCTCGGCCACCCAGCGGCCGGTCGCGTTCGGGTCGTCGGGCTCGAGCGACTCCGGCGCCTCCACCGAGATGGCGCGGACGATCTCGATCGATCCGCGCCGCGGCCTCGCCTCCACAGCGCGGAGCAGCCGTCGACCCATGTCGATCGCCAGCATCGTGCCGCGGCTCCAGGGGAGATTCATGTCTCGTCGGCCGAAGGGGCGGATCGATCGCGCGGCTCGGTGGCGCCCGACGCAGGCGACGGAGCCCGGCTTCCCGGTCGGGGACGGTAGCGACCGACGGGCGGCGGCGCCGACGGACGACCCTCCGCGGCGGGCGCCGCGGCGCCGGCGTCGCCCTCGCGAGCAGCGGAGGCGTCGCGGCCCTCGCGATCCGGGTCGCTCCAGCGCCGCGCCGACGGACGGCGCTCCGGGCGCTCGTCGTCGCCGGCTCGCGACGCGCCCGGCGCCTCCGACGCACGCCCCGCCCGCGCCGCACC
>CAZSVT010000263.1:0-3274 GCA_964610365.1 uncultured Isosphaeraceae bacterium | reverse complement strand
GTCACCGGAGTGACTGTCTGAGGCGGAGAGGGCCACCGGAGCCGACGCGCGGTCGGCTCGGCGCAGAGCGTCCGGCCGCGCCAAGCAACTTCGGTGCCAGTTGGAAGTCGTTCGATTCGCGCGAATCGCCGAATTGTCGGCGACGATTCGGATCGGACCGTGGTATCACCGGCGACACGAGGTTGGGGGGACACCACCGAGCTGAAGGAGGCTCTCATGAAGATCCAGGCAGCAGTTCTTCTCGCCCTGACCATCGGCACGGCCGCCCAGGCGCAGACCCTCTGGGACGAAGGCGTCAGCGGCGACGCATCGGGGGATCCGCTGGCGCCGAGCAATGCCGGCGTGGTGGTGGCGGGCAGCAACGCCTTCATGGGGTCGGTCACCAGCACGGGCGGAGCCGATACGCGCGACTACATCACCTTCGTCGTGCCTCCGGGCCTGCAGATCACGCAGCTCGTCCTGGTTTCGTTCGCACCGAACAACATCGCCTGGACGCACTTCGACGACGGCGCGACGAGCGTCATCCCCAGCGCGGGAACCTCGGCCAGCCTGCTGGCGGGAGCCCATATCGCCGCCGCCACGCCCGACGGCACCGATCTCTTCCCGAACTACCAGGCCGGGTCGTCGGAGCTGCTTGCCGGGCCGGGACTCAGCGGTCCCATCGGTCCCGGGACCTACACCTTCCTGATCCAGCAGGCGAGCGCCGTGCTCCAGAGCTACTCGCTTCAGTTCGTCGCGGAGGCGACCTGCGACGCCGACTTCAATCGGGACGGCGGCGTGGACGGCGACGACCTCGGAACGCTCCTGGGGTCCTGGGGGCCGTGCGCGGGTTGCCCGGCGGACTTCAACGGCGATGACTCCGTCGACGGAGACGACCTGGGATCGCTGCTCGGGCTCTGGGGGCCGTGCTAAACGCGGGATCCACCGACCGATCGATCGTCGTGCACGGGGCCGGCGACCGCCGCTTGCGGCGGTCGTCCGGTCAGTCGAACTCGTCGCCGCGGAAGGTGCTCGCGAGATACGCCTCGCGCACCAGCGGATCGTTGATGATCGACTTCGGGTCGCCGTCGCGCAGGTTGCGACCCTCGTGGATGATGTAGGCGCGGTCGCAGATGCGCAGCGTCTGCTGCACGTTGTGATCCGTGACCAGCATGGCGATGCCCTGCTTGGCCAGCGTGCGCACTTCCGCCTGCAGCTCCTCCACCGTGTGCGGATCGACGGCGGCGAAGGGCTCGTCCAGCAGCATGAGCCGCGGTTCGGTCACCAGCGCCCGGGCGATCTCCAGGCGCCGCCGTTCGCCGCCGGAGCAGGTGCGGGCCTGCTCGCGGCGCTTGTGCTCCAGCCCGAACTTGTGCAGCAGCTCGTCGCAGCGGCGCTGGCGCGCCTCGCGCGGAAGCCGGCGTGTCTCGAGGATCGCGAGCAGGTTCTCCTCCACCGTGAGGCGCTGGAAGACGCTCGGCTCCTGGCTCAGGTAGCCCATGCCCGCCTGCGCGTGCAGGTACATGGGCAGGAAGGTGACATCGCGCTCGGCGAAACGAACGGTACCGCCCTCGGGGGTGATCATGCCGATCGCCATGCGGAAGCTCGTGGTCTTGCCGGCGCCGTTGCGGCCGAGCAGCCCGACGATCTCGCCGGCGTCGACCTGGAACGACACCTGGTCGACCACGCGCCGACCGCTGTAGCTCTTCACGAGTTCGCGAACTTCGAGGAGCGCCATCGACGATTCAGCGTGGCTGCTCCGGCGCGGAGGAGGAGCCCGGCCATGGCGCCGGCTGCATCGAGGAGGGTGGAGGCGCCGGCGCGGACCCCGGCGTCGGACCGAGCACCGATGGGGGCGTCGGCACCACGCCGCGCTCGCCGTCGCGTCGCGCCGCGGCGGCGGGCGTGGGCTCCGACACGGGCACGCGGGTGACCGGCTGTTCCGCCTCCAGTGCGAAGAGATCGGAGCGCAGCGCGGTGGCGCGCTGCACGAGCGTCTCCGGGTCGTCGGTGGAGGGCACCATGTGGAACTCCCACTTCGTGCTGCTCACCAGGTCGAACGGTGCCAGTTCGCCCACCAGGTCGACGCCCGCCCAGTCCCAGACCGGCGCCTCCGCGCTGCCCACGCCGACGACCGTCTCGTAGCCCTCCAGGGAGAGCCGGACGTCGTAGTCGCCGTAGTGGTCGAATTCGACGCGGCAGGGGGTCCGCCCGACCTCGCGATCATTCACCCGGACGAGGGCCCCGGGAGGGACGCTGGAGATGTCCACATGGCGGCGCACGCAGCCCGCCAGGAGGAGGCCCGCCAGCACCACGGGAAGGAGCCGCATGGGCGGAGTGTATCGGCGGCCGTAAAACGCCGAAGCATGGCCGGAAGTCCATGCGCCGCAACGATTTGCGAAATACCGGGAAAGAGGGGAGTGGAACCGTTGACCGGTCGAAAGAGACGGCGATACTCTCCGCCGTCCTTCGTCTTCTTCGCGGCCTTCCAAGGCCGCTCGAGCCCGCCGCTCGGGCGTGTCGGAGCGTTCGAGCGGCGGTCCTTTTTTTGCCCCGTGACCGTATCGTGGCCCTCATGCATCACTCCCACGCACGAGGCGCGGTTCGGTCACGGATGGTTGCGACGCACGGCGCCCGCGGCACGCGTCGTCCACGAGCCCTGGCCATCGTCGTCACCGTCGCCGCCGCGCCGATCGGCGCGGGCGCGCTGGCCGACGCCGGCGCCGCCGTCGTCTCCGGCGCGGCGCTGAGCACGCGGTTCACCGCGCTCGATCTCTCGAGCGCGCCGGGGCCCGTCTTCTCCTCGCCCTCCTTCGCGCGCGGCGCCGCCGCGCCCGACGACGAGGCTCCGCCGAGTTCCACCGCGGGCATCTCCTTCAAGGTCGCCCCCCCGGGCAGCGCGAAGTCCGACGGCGCGGCGCACGGCTCGAGCGATGCGTCCGGCGCCGCGGCGCCCGCGCCCGCGACGGATTCGGCCGCCGTTCGCTTCGGTGCGAGGGGATCGCTCCAGTTCAACATCTTCGGCGACTACCAGAACGACTTCGAGGATGCGTCCATGGCCGGCCTCCAGCTGGGCATGAGCTGGTTCTTCGTGGACGACCTGAGCCTCGATCTCCAGCTCGAGCAGTACGGCGTCTTCCAGGATGGCGGCGACGCCTACGCCGTCGGCCCGGCGCTCGGATTCCGCTGGCACTTCCTGGCGCGCGAGACCTGGTCGCTCTACGCCGACCTCGGCTGCGGCTTCATCGTCTCCACGCGCTCGGTGCCGATCGACGGCTCGGAGTTCAACTTCACG
>CAZSVT010000262.1:0-3308 GCA_964610365.1 uncultured Isosphaeraceae bacterium | reverse complement strand
CCACCGCCGCGCCGGATGCGGCGAAGAAGGCTCCGCAGCGACGGCACTCGTAGCGGGGCGCGTCGGCGTCCAGGAGCGGTCGATCGTCGGCCCGCCGCGCCGCGGCCTCCGCGGTCGCCCGCGCGGACCCGGCGCCCGAGTCTCCGCCGATCGGTTGCACGCCGCCCTCCTGGAGGCACGCGGGACAGCGCGAGGCCCGCAGCCATCGTCGGCACCACGCCCGCTCCCAGGAACCCATGCCCGTGGAGACGACCACGATCACCGGGAGGGCGAGCAGCCCCGCGAAGAGCAGGATGAGCGCCCCCACCGGGAAGAAGACCAGCACCATGGTGAACGCCAGCGCCACCGCCGCCAGGTAGCCCCAGAAGGCCGCGAGCGCGAACCAGTGGTTGATCATCCGGAGGAAGCGCAATGCCATGCGTGCAACGGTATCGCCGTCGCGGTGGCGGGTACACTCCGGGCCCGGTTCCCGTCAAGGAAGACCCACCATGGCCGACACGATGAAAGTCGTTTGCGATCGTGCCCACCTGCTGGAGGCGCTGACCACCGCCGCCAGCGTGGTGGCACCCCGGAACACCTCGCCGGCCCTGGCCTGCGTGAAGCTCACCGCCAAGGACGGGCTCCTGACGCTCCGCGCCACCGACTCCGAGATCGGCATCGCCGTCTGCGTGCCCCAGGTGGAGGTGCAGAAGGATGGCGAGACCCTCGTTCCCGCCGAGAAGCTCCTCCAGATCGTCCGCGCCAGCGAGGACGCCACGCTGACCATGGAACTCCAGGGCCAGGCGCTGAGCGTGCGCGGCGAGGACGCCAAGTACCGCATCTTCGTGCACGATCCGAAGGACTTCCCGCGCGTGCCGGAGATCCCCGAGTCGCGCATCGACTTCGAGACGAATGCCGAGCAGCTTCGGCGTCTCGTGGCCCGGACCCTCTTCGCCACGGCGATGGACACCAGCCGCTACGCCTTCAACGCGGTCCTGCTGGATCGGGCGGGCAAGAAGCTGCGCATGGTGGCCACGGACGGGCGCCGCCTGGCGGTGGCCCGGGGCGAGTGCGGCAAGGGCGAGGGCGAGTTCCGCGCCATCGTGCCCACGAAGACCATGAACACGCTCAACCGGCTGATGGGCGATCCGGCCTCGCCGGTGACGGTGGCACGCGAGGAGACGCGCATCCAGTTCCGCATCGGGTCCGGCGCGGACGCCGCCGTGCTGATCAGCCAGCTGGTGGAAGGCACCTTCCCGCCGTTCGAGGACGTGATCCCGAAGGACCACGACAAGCGCATCACCTTCGACCGCGACGCCCTCGGCAGCGCCGTCCGGCGCGCCGCGCTCCTGACGAACGAGGAGAGCAAGGGCGTCCGCATGAGCTTCGGGCCCGAGTCGCTGGTCCTCCGCAGCCGGGCGCCCGAGCTCGGCGAAGCGGAGATCACCATCCCCATGGAGAAGTACCAGGGGGAGCCGATCGAGATCGGATTCAACCCGAACTATCTCACGGACGCGCTCAAGGTGGTGGATCCCGGCGAGGTCATGATCGAGCTCAAGGCTCCCAACAAGCCGGGCGTGCTCAAGGCGGGGAGCGAGTTCACCTACGTGGTGATGCCGGTCAACCTCGACCCCGGGGGCTGATGCCGCACCGGCGCCGCGGCGGTCGGCTCGGCGCGACCGGAGGATTCGATCGAATCAACGAGAAAGGGCCCCGTCCGAAGACGGGGCCCTCTCGTGTCGTGCGCATGGATGCGGCTCCGCCGATCGGCGGAAGCCGGGCCGGCGTCAGTTGGCGGCCTGCGGATACTTGACGCTGCAGCCGAAGGGCTTGGTGGAGGCGGGCGACGGGGTCTTCCCCGCCTTGATCGCCTTCACGGCCTCGACGACGAAGTTCACGCCCTTCTTGTCGCTCTCGGAGTCATCGATCGCGCCCTGGTAGGCGAGCACGCCCTTGGGATCGATGACGAAGAGGTGCGGCGTGGTCTTGGCGCCGTAGAGGCGGCCGACCGTACCGTTGCCCTCCCAGAAGGCGATGGCGTCGACCTTGTTGTCCTTGAGGTACTTGGCGCTGGAGTCAACCGAGCCGCCCATGTCGGAGCGGGTGCTGTTGGCGAAGATGAAGACGACATTCGGGTCCGCCGTCCTGGCGGCCGACATCATCTTGGCCACTTCGCCCGACTCCATCTTCTTCTTGCAGACCGGGCAGCCGGGGTTCATCCACTGGAGGACGACCGTCTTGCCGCTGAACTCGGCGAGGCTGTGGTTCTTGCCGGTGAGGTCGGTGAACTGGAAGTCCGGGGCCTTCTGGCCCACGGTGGCGCCGGCGGCCGGTGCCGCGGCCTTCTTGTCCTTGGCCTTGTCGCCGTCCTTCGCGGCCGGCTTGTCGGTCTTGGGCGGCGTGGCGTTGCCGCCGCTGGGCGGGGGTGCCGCACCGAGGAGCGCCGCTGCACTGAGTGCGCATGCGAGCCCGAACGTTGCGACGAGAGTCTTCCTGCGATCCATTGTGTTCATCTCCGAATTGCCGATTGATTGTTCTGGGCGGTCATCGGCAGACCGTCCTGTGCCCCGTTCCGCATGGAACGGAATCCCGGCCGCGCGAGCAGCGCCGAGCGTCGGCGACATTGTCTCAGCGGGCCGCGGGTTTCGGCACTTGTACGACAAACTCGGCGCAGGGATCTTCCGGCCGTGCCCCGAAAGTCACAAGTCCACCAATGGCAGGGGTTTGTGAAGTCTCGGATGCGGGGTCCGGTTCCAAAGGGACCACCAATTCGAAACCCGGGCCCGCCGCCGACCCTCGGGCGAGCGGACCACCCGGCAGCCTTACACCCGGCAGATCCAGGGAGATGAAGCCGACCTCGGCGCCCTTGGCGGCACCCTCCGGCCATGGCCCGTCGACCCGCACCGTTCCTCCATCAAGTCGCGCCCGGCCTCCCAGCGCCTCGAGGGTCCGGGGGTACGAGCGCTGATCGATGACCGGCGGGATCTCCGCCAGCGCGCCGATCTCCGCCGCCGCGGGGAGCGTCACTTCCACCGTGGCCTCGCCGGCGATGCAGACCTCCTTGCACACCAGGTAGCGCACCGCAAGCGTGCCTCGACCCGCGGGCGCCTCGGCTGGCGCCTCCAGGTGCAGCAGGAGGACGGCCGACTTCTCGTAGCCGATCGAGAGCTCGCCCTGGTGCCGCAGCACATCGGGACGGGGGAAGTCGATGGTCCCGAGCGACCATCCCTTCGGCAGCGTCGCCTCCACGCGGGGAGGCATGCCGCTGTCGCCCGGATTCCGCCAGTAGATGTGCCAGCGCGGGGACATGGTGAAGCGAAGTCCGATCA
>CAZSVT010000261.1:0-3311 GCA_964610365.1 uncultured Isosphaeraceae bacterium | reverse complement strand
GCCGGCGCCGCCCCACCCGCGCCACCACCCCGACGTCATCGCCGGCGCGGCGCCCCTGGCGGGCGCCGCGGCGGCGCGGCGCGGAAGGCCCGGAGCGTGATCACGCGGCCGAAGCTCCGGCGGACGTTCGCCAGCGCATGGCGCCGGGCCTCCTCGGAGTCGGACGCCGTGGCGTCCTCGACGACCAGCACCTCGAATCCGCGCTCGAAGGCGGAGCGCACGCTCGACTCGACGCAGACATGGGTGAGCACGCCCGCGACGACCAGCCTGGAGACCCCCGCATCGCGGAGCGTCGACTCCAGCGCCGTCCCGTGGAAGGCGTCGTAGCCGGACTTCTCGATGATCCGGTCCTCCGGTCGGCGCGCCAGCGTCCGCAGGAGCGCCGAGTCCGGCGCCCGCCGCGCGAATCGGCGATCCCGCCCGTCCTCGCGCCGCATCTTCGAGGCGAGAGCCCCCGGCGTCCCGCGCGGATCGATGACGAGCCGCGTGAAGAGGATCATCATGCCGCGCCGGCGCGCATGGCGGATGAGCCCGTTCACGGACGGCAGGAGCGCGGCGGCGCCGGCGAGCGGTCGACCGCGCCGCGCCAGCACGCCCCTCGGCGCGCAGAACGCCCGCTGCATGTCGACGATGAGAACGGCCGTGCGGTTCGGTCGCGCCACCATGGGTCTCCGTCGATCGGGCGCCACACTCTACGGGCTCCATCCCCGGCGCCGCCCCGACGGACCTCGCGGCGGCGGCCGCGCCGGCGCGCGGCGCGGGCCGCGGGCGGCGCGGATCTCGATCGGTGCCGGCGCCCGCGCCCGGTCGGGTATCATCGATCGCGCCGAGGGTGCAGGGAGGCACGCGACCGATGTCCGCCACTCTGATCGACAACGCCGTGACGCGCCGGCTCGCGTCCGTCCTCGAACGGAATCACAACCGGCTGCTGGGAACGCGCGCCACCATGCGGCTGGCCCGCGCCGTGAATCGCGTGCGCAACCGCTCCTTCGCGAGCCGACGGCACCGGTTGTTCGAGCGGTCGCTCGACTCCCTCCTGGCGGAGAACGGCCCCCTCACCCGCCCGCCCGTGCGGCTCGAGGACGGATGGGCCATCGACTCGTCGCGCTCGCTGCCGCACCTGGATCGACTGCTCGAGGAGTCGCAGCGGATCATCGCGGAGCGCGGCGGCGTGCATCGGGGCGGCGGCGAGCGCTCCTTCTTCCAGCAGATCCTCACCGACGACCACATCGCGCGCTTCCCGTCCATCCTGGACTTCGCCACCTCGAGCGACGTGCTGAAGCCGGTCATCGACTGGATGGGGATCATCCCCACGCTCTCCGTCTCCAAGCCCCTCGGCGTGCGGCTCGCCGAGTCCGATCTCCGCTTCGCGCCGCCGGGCGCCACGGGCTACCAGGAGAGCCAGCTCTTCCACCGCGACTACCACGACCAGCCGATGGTCTACGTGATCGTGACGCTGCGGGACGTGACGCGCCGGAGCGGACCGTTCTCCATCCTGCCCGCCGGCGCCTCGGCACGGGCCACGCGGGCCCTGGGGTACGGGCGCCGCGGAACGCCGTATCGCATCACCGACGAGCAGATGTACGCCGTCGTCGACCGCTCCGAGTTGATCGAGTTCACGGCCCCGGCGGGATCCGTGCTCTTCGTCGACTCGAGCCGCTGCTTCCACTACGGGAGCCGCGACGCCGTGATCCCGCGATACCTCATGATGTACGCCTACGTCTCCGTCTGCCGGTGCGACTTCGGCGACCTGCTCCGCAAGGAGAGCGCCACGCCGGTGGTGGACGATTCGTCGAGGACCCGACGCGCCCACTACCCGGTCTCGCCCCGTGACTCCCACCTTCGCCGGCTGATCCTGGACCGCCATGCATCCTGACGCCTCCGCCACCAGCTCGGCGATCGACCGCATCGGCCCCGCCGCCGTCGGCGCGCGGCGCGAACGAGGGACCTCGCCGGGTCTCGCGGAGTCGCTGAGGGACTGGAATCGCCGCGAGCGCGTCGCGCCCGACGCATCGCGCCGCACGCTCACCATCGGCCTCCTCCCGGGAGAGGGCGTCGGTCCCGAAGTGATCGGCGCGACCCTCGACGTGCTGCGGGCGGTGGCGGAGTTGAGGGACCTGCAGCTGGACCTGCGCACCGAGGGACCGATCGGCGCCGAGGCCGAGGCGAAGCACGGCCGGAGCCTCACCCCGGCCGTGGAGCGATTCTGCGAGTCGATCTTCGCGGACGGGGGCGCGATCCTCTGCGGCCCGGGCGGCAACCGCTTCGTCTACGACCTGCGGCGCCGCTTCGATCTCTACTGCAAGTTCACGCCGATCCAGCCGCTGCGGGCGCTGGAGGACGCGGGCCCCGTGCGCGGCGAGGCCCGCGAAGGCGTGGACCTGATCGTGGTTCGCGAGAACACCGGCGGCGTCTACTTCGGCCAGGGCGAGCGCCGCATCGAGCCCGGGCGCGGGGAGATCGCCCGCTGCACCTTCGGGTACGAGCGGCGCGAGGTGGAGCGCATCGTGGCGACGGCGGCGGACCTGGCGCGACGGCGCCGCGGGCGCCTCTGCATGGCGCTCAAGCCCAACGGCGTTCCCGCCATCAGCCGGCTCTGGATGGACGTGCTCGACGAGCAGTGCGCCGAGTCGCCGCTGGAGGCGTGCGTGCTGGAGATCGACAACGCGCTCTATCAGCTGGTGGCCGCCGCCCGCGCCTTCGACGTGGTGGTGGCGCCGAACATGTTCGGGGATCTCCTCTCGGACGCGGCGGCGCTGCTGCTGGGCTCGCGCGGGATGTCGTTCTCCGGCAACTTCGGCCCGAACGGGCGCTCGGTCTTCCAGACCGGGCACGGTTCGGCGCATGACCTGGCGGGGCGCGACCTGGCGAATCCGATCGGCCAGATCCACTCCGCGGCCATGATGCTCCGCGAGGCCTTCGGCGAGTCGGCGGCGGCCGACGCCATCCATCGCGCCGTCATCGAGGTCCTGGAGAGCGGAGTCCGCACGCCCGACATCGCCGGCCCCGGCTCCCGTCGCGTCGGCACGCGCGACATGGGACGCGCGATCGCGGAGCGGATTCGCCGGACGGCGTCGTCGTGAAACCGGCGGCCGCCGACGATCGAGCTCCGGCGGCGCGCCGATCGGGCGATCACGGCCGGAGGTTGGTGGAGCGGCGGTGCCCCTCCGCCCTCGAGCGCGTGAGCGAGGGGCAGCGGGACCTCGCGCGCGTCACGGCGTACGAGATCGCGCGCGCGCTCCACCGCTCGCCTTCGACTCCGATTCGTTCGCCGGGGCACATCTGTCCGCCGGTACGCGCGATCGACTTCG
>CAZSVT010000260.1:0-3312 GCA_964610365.1 uncultured Isosphaeraceae bacterium | reverse complement strand
GGGCACGGTCACCACGTTGTCGTGCCGACCGAGCGCGACCACCGCGATGAGGCGCGGATGCGCCGCGATGAACCTTGCGAGCGCCGCCGACTCCGGCTCGGAGAGCGGCGTGCGGCCGGCGCGGGCGTCGAACTCCGGCCACTGCGCGGGGAAGTTGAGATCAGGATCGACGCCGCCGGCGCCATCCTCGGCCACCAGCCCGTCGCCGTCGGAGTCGAGCCCCTCGATCCAGACGGCGTAGTGCGGCACCTCGCCCTTCTCCCGCTGCGGCTCGCGCAGGATGCGCGGATCCTTCTCGTCGGCCAGCAGCGTGGGCAGGGCCACGCTCGGCGGCGGATCGAGCTTGCGCATGAGCGTGATCACGCCGTTGCCGTCGAGATCGGCGGGGCCGTCCTCGTCGTCGCGGCGATCGCGATCCTCGTCCACCACGCGGCCGTTGAGGGCCCCCCGGGGACCGGGCAGGGCGCGGAAGGCGGCGGCGGCATCGGGGTTCGCGCGCGGCACGATGTAGACGGCGACCGAGTCGAGGATCGACGGCGTCGCCTCGAGCAGACCCTTCGCCATGCGCAGCGCCACCTCGGTGGTCGCGCCGCGCGTCCCGTCCAGGCCCGCGACCACGAGGATCGCCGGCGCCTCGTCGGCCTTCGACGGATCGGCCGCGAGCGTGAGGAGCGGGATCGACCGATCCCCCGCGGTGCGACCGATCTCCGACAGCGCGCAGCGCCCGCCGCCGGCGGCGACGAGTTCGTCGAGGGCGGCGCGGAGCGCCTCGTCGGAGCGATCGGGGCCGCTCGCGGCGCGGTGATCCGCGCCGAACGCGGGCGCGAGGGCCGCCGTCAGCAGGGCGACGGCGGCGAGAGCGGCGGGAGCGGGGCGGGAACGGGAGGGGAAGGCCGCGTGGAACATGGACCCGTTGTACATGCTCCCGGCGCGACGGTCGCGGTCAGAACTCCTCGGGCTCGTAGTGGGCCTCCTCCAGCAGGTAGAGCCCGGCGAGCCAGTTGTCCACCAGGTACGGCTCCACCTTGAAGCGACCGGTGATGGCGCCGTAGGTGAAGGAGGCGTGCCGCTTGGTGTTCGGGATCGGCTCGGCCAGCCGCACCTCGATCGAGTCGTAGGGGGTGGGCGGCACGCCGATGCAGCAGCCGTCCCACTGGTTGAGCATGACGATGATCTCCTTCGCCTCCTTGGCCAGGAGGGGAAAGGCCAGGTAGCCCTCGATGCGGACCACGGCGCCGTCCAGCATCGCGATGCGCTCCGGAAGGCGGTTCTCGCCGAGGCGCGGAACATAGGTGTCCTGCGCGCTCTGGAGACACTCCCAGCTCACCCGGTAGGGGTCGCCGGGCGTTCCCGCTCCGAGGATGCGGAAGCGCTTGTCGGCCACGATGGTTCCGTCGGGCAGGCGCTCGATCGAGCCGCGCACCACTTCGGCGTGGGCGATCTTCGGCAGGGGGCGCTCCGCGGGGGGCGTCGTCGTCGGCGGCGCCTTCTCCGCCGCAGGGACCGATGAAGTGGCCGGCGCCGCGGGCGCGGACGGCGCGGCGGCCGGACCGGAGGCGTTCGCGGGCGCCGCCCGCTCCGGGCCGGCCTTCGTCGCCGGCGTCGCGGACGGACGAACGGGTTCGCTCGCGGCGATCGGTGCCGGTGGCGCCGCCGTCTCCGGGCGCACGGCCGATGGTGCTCCCGACTCCTGCCAGACGATGATGAACGCGGCGAGGATCACCAGCCCCAGGATGATCCAGAACCACTTCATCCGAGCGGTCTCAGCGAACGCCAGACCGCCGTGCGATACGCCGCGGCGGCGGGGAGGAATCCCGCGAGCGCCGAGAGCGCCACGGCCGCCCCGGCCACGACGATCGCCGAGCGGAGGTCGAGCCCCGCGTCGATCACCAGGCCCACGCGCTCCCGAAGGAACGCGGCGCCGAGCCATGACCCACCGAGCGCCGCCGCCACGCCGAGCGCGGTCCCGAAGGCGCCGATGAGGGCGCTCTCGGTGAGGACGAGCCCGGCGATGCGACCGCCGCTGAACCCGAGGACGCGGAGCACCGCGATCTGCCGTCGCCGCGCCGCCATGCCGTCGTAGAGGGCGAGCATGATGGAGATGGCGCTCGAGACGAGCACCGCGACGGACATGGCGATGAAGAGGCCGTCGACGTTGCCGATCACCGAGAGCAGCCGCCGGACCTCGGAGGCCGGCTGGGCCACGGTGATCGAGGTGTCGCGTCGCAGGAGATCGTAGACCTGCCCGAGCATCGCCGGGGCGTCCGCGCCCGCGCGGGTGGGCAGGCGCAGGAGGACGCCCGTCACCAGGCGATCCTCGTCGGTGAGATCGGACGGCGTGGTCAGCGGCGCATGGTCGTGGGCATGATCGTGGTCGTGCTCATGATCGTGCGCGTGCTCGTCGGCGTGCTCGTCGGCGTGTTCGTGATCGTGGTCGTCGCCGTCGGCGTGCCCCTCGCCGGTGGCGCCCGCGGCTTCGCGCCGATCGTGGGCGTGGAGGATCCAGCTCGCCTCGAGGTCGAGGATGAGCGCGCGATCGAAGGCGCTCGTCGTGGGCTCGAGCACGCCCACCACTTCGAAGGCGTACTCCTCGTGGACATGGCCCGCGCCCTCGCGGCTCGAGCCCGAGCCGTGCACGAGGCGGATCGAGTCGCCGAGGCGGAGATTCGCGCTGCGGGCGGCGGTGGCGCCCACCACGACCTCGAACGGCTTGCCCGATTCGACGCGTCGCAACGCCCGTCCCTCGCGGAAGCGGAACGGTTCGCCCGGCACCGGCTGGAAGCGATCGAAGATGGCGGGGTCCGCGGCGACCGTGGGGAATCCACGGTAGCTGTCGCCCTGCTGCATCGGGATCGACCACTCGAACGGCGCCGAGCGCAGCACCTCCTCCACCTTGGCCATGGTGAGGGCCCGCGGCGGCGCCGCGGCGAAGAAGAGACCGTTGAGCACGGAGGAGAGCGGCGTGGAGTCGGCGCTGACCACCAGGTGGGCGTTGCCGCTTCCGCGCAGCAGGGCGTTGGCGGCGGCGTCGCGCAGCGTGAGCAGGACGAGCAGGATGGCCACCGCCACCGCCACCGAGAGGGCGGTGATGACGGTGCTCAGTCGTCGCGAGCGCAGGCTCCGCAGGACGATCGCCATGTCGGTCATCGGTGCGTCCCTCCAGCGGCGGCGTCGCGACCGGAACGCCCCGCGGTCGACGGGGCCGCGCCGCCCGAGGCGAAGCGATCGATCGACTCGACGCGCTCGAAGCGCCCGGGCATCGACGGATCGTGACTGGTGAGCAGCAGCGCCGCGCCGTGTTCGCGGCAGAGC
>CAZSVT010000259.1:0-3344 GCA_964610365.1 uncultured Isosphaeraceae bacterium | reverse complement strand
GCGCGGCGTCGGCGCGCTCGTGATCGACGAGCCGCCCAGCGCCGAGGACCTGGAGGCCGGATTCCGCAGCCAGTCGATCTGGGACGCGACGATGGCGGCCTCCATCGTCCTGGCCCGCGACACCGGGATCGCCCAGCCCGATGGAGCGCCGGCGGCGCACAAGGTGATTCACCTGGTCGGCCAGTTCCACTCCGACTTCACGGGCGGACTGGTGCAGGAACTGCTGGCGCGCGACGGCGGACTCCGCATCTGCGTCATCTCGGTGCAGCAGCGATCGGCGCCGGCGCTCCAGCCGGAGGATCGGGAGCGCGCGGCGATCGTCATGTACTCGGGAGGCGTGAGCGCGCCGAATCCGGTGCCCACGCCGGCCCCGGAACCGCCCAAGGGAACGGGGCCCCTGCCGCTCAGCATCCAGGCGCCGCCCGCGGCGACACCCGGGGAGTCGGCGCCTCCGCCGGATCAGCCCCCGGCTCCGCCGCCCTCGGACGCACCGACGGCGCCGCCGGACGCGCCGCCATCCGCCGATCCCCCCGCCGCACCGTGAGTCACTTCCCGAGGATCTTGTTCAGTTCCTCGCGCGTGTTCGCGATCTTGTAGAGCTTCTCGATCTTCATCATCAGCATGAGGGCCTGGAGGTCCTTGGTCATGCCGAAGATGATCGCCTGCGCGCCCACGCCCGCCGCCGCGTTGCGGAGGGCGATGCAGGTGCCGAGCCCCATGCTCGACATGAACTGCACATCGGTGAGATCCAGGACCATGGCCCGGATGGCCTTGCCGAGTTCCTTGAAATACGGGTTGACCGCGTCATGGATCTCCGGCGCCTCGCGCTGGCCGATGTTCGGCCCGACGGGACGAAGATGGAGGATCGTCCCGTTCCAGAAGATCTCGATGAGCGGCGTCTTCTTCTCGGCAGGAAGCGTCGTCATGGGGAATGCACCGATCGGGCTTTATACCCGACTTCGCTTCCTCCGGTACGCGCCGGGGTGGACGAGCAGCAGCAGCGAGGCGCCGACGGGAGCCTCGGGATCCACCTCGAATTCCAGCAGGGCGCCCTTGCGGACGCCGATGGCCACGCCGTCGCTGCGGCCGCTCAGGAGCATCGATGCGAACCGGGAGAGGAAGGGTTCGTGGCCCACCAGCGCCATCGAATCGACCGACCGCTCGGACCGGAAACGCTCGAAGAGACCGGAGACCGCGTGCGTCTCGTCGGCGTCCTCCAGCAGCGTTTCGCGCAGCGGATCGGGCCAGTCCGCCGCCGAGGCCAGGATCTCCGCGGTGGCCCAGGCCCGGTCCCATGCACTGGCGAGCACCACTTCGGGAGGCTCGAGGAATCGGGCGAGGCGCTGCGCCATTCGTTCGAAGGCCTCCGCCCCCTCCTCGGTCAGCGGCCGGCGGGCGTCATCCGGCCACCGCGCCGGATCCCGCTCGAAGGCCTTCGCATGCCGCACGAGGAGGAGCCGCATGGGCGGGAGCGTACCGTGCGGACGCCCGTGCTAGAGTCCGTCCCGGCGCCGCGGCGCCCCATCCGCATGCCCGCCACCACCATCCGCAACGCGCGGCTCGTGACGATGCGGGGTCCCGCCGGTCTCCGCCGCGGTCGTGCGCTCGGTGAGCTGGGCATCGTCGAGCGCGGATGGGTGGTGATCGAGAACGGGCGCATCCATTCGCTGGGCGCCGGGGATCCGTCGAACGCCACCGGCGAAGTGATCGACGCGCGCGAACGGGCCCTCATCCCCGCGCTCGTGGACTGCCACACGCACCTGCTCCACGCCGGCTCGCGCGACGAGGAGTGGGCGATGAAGTGGTCGGGGACGCCGTACCTGGAGATCGTGCGCCGCGGCGGCGGCATCCTCAGCACCGTCCGGGCGGTGCGCGAGACGCCCGACGAGGTGCTGGACCACCTGCTGGAGCGGCGCCTGGCGCGCTGCGCGCGACTCGGCACCGGGGCGATCGAGGTGAAGACCGGCTACGGATTGGACATCGCCCACGAGATGCGGATGCTGGAGTCGATCCTCCGCGTCGCGGCGCGCGCGCCGCAGCCGGTGGTGCCCACCTTCCTCGGCGGTCACGCCCGCGATCCCGATCAGCCGGATCTCCCCGAGGCGATGATCGCCGAAGGGCTTCCGATGCTGGCGGAGCGCCTCCCCGGCGCGGCGGTGGACGCCTTCTGCGAGACGAGCGCCTGGACGCTGGAGGAGTGCCGGCACTACCTGACGCGGGCGAAGGAGCTGGGCCTCGCGCTCCGGCTCCACGCCGACCAGTTCACGGTGCTCGGCGGCGTGGAGCTGGCGGTGGAACTCGGCGCGCTCAGCGTGGATCACCTGGAGGCCAGCACGGACGCCCAGCTCCATCGACTCGCCGGGAGTTCCACCGTGGGCGTGATGCTCCCCTGCTGCGGCTTCGCGCTCGACGGTCGCTACGCCAAGGCCCGGCGCTTCGTCGACCTCGGCGGGGCGCTGGCCATCGCCAGCAACGCCAACCCCGGCTCGGCGCCGTCGCTGTCGCTGGCCTTCTCCATCGCCCTGGCGGTGCGCTTCATGGGGCTCACGGCGCCGGAGGCGATCGGCGCGGCCATCTGGAATCCCGCGTGCCTGCTGGGGCTCTCGCGCGAGGTGGGGTCGATCGAGCCGGGGAAGCGCGCGGACCTGTTGCTGCTGGACGGCACGGAGTCGTCCCTGGCGTTCGATGTGGCGGGGCCGGGACCCGCGCGGGTCTGGATCGGCGGCATCGAATCGCCGTGGTCGCAGGAGACGACGGAATGACGGTGACGCACGCCCAGGACGAAGCGGCGGCGGTGGCCGCGGCGCAGCGCGTGGTGGAGGTGCACCGGGCGCTGGTGGAGGTGCTGCGTCCCGGCGTGACCCCGATCGAGATCGATCGCATGGTGGGTCGCCTGCTCGATTCCCTCGGGTGCAGCAGCTGCTTCCTCGGCTACAAGGTGCGCGGCCATCCGCCGTATCCCAGCCACGCCTGCATCAGCATCAACGACTGCATCGTGCACGGCACGCATCTCTCGGAGGCCCCGCTCGCGGAGGGCGACCTGCTGAAGATCGATGTCGGCGTGCGCCATCGCGGATTCATCGGCGATGCCGCGTGGACCTACTCGGTGGGCTCGCAGACGGAGATCGGCCGGCGCCTCCAGGCGTGCGGCCGCGAGTCGCTGCGCCGCGGCATCCAGGCGATGCGCGCGGGGGCCCCGCTGGTGGAGTGGGCGCGGGCGGTGCAGGACCATGTGGAGCGCGAATGCGGGTTCCACCTGGTGCGCGGGCTCGGCGGCCACGGGATCGGCCGATCGCTCCACGAACCGCCGTTCATCTCCAACGTGGTGCCCTCCTACCCCGGCG
>CAZSVT010000258.1:0-3354 GCA_964610365.1 uncultured Isosphaeraceae bacterium | reverse complement strand
GTCCCGTACAGCCATGCCCTGCATGTGGGCCAGCTGGGCATGGACTGCCGCTACTGCCACAACACGGTGGAACAGAGCGGCTTCGCCGCGGTGCCGCCAACGCAGACCTGCATGAACTGCCACACGCAGATCCACGTGCAGAGTCCCAAGCTGGCGCCGGTGCGCGAGAGCTACACCACGGGCATGCCCGTGGAATGGGTGAAGGTGCACAAGCTGGCGGACTACGCCTTCTTCAACCATTCCGCCCATGTGAATCGCGGCGTCGGCTGCGTGGAGTGCCACGGGCGCGTGGACCAGATGGAAGTGGTCTACCGGGTCGCGCCGCTCTCCATGGGCTGGTGCCTGGAGTGCCACCGCAATCCCGTCGACGCCCTGCGTCCGCGGAGCGAGATCACCAACATGGCCTTCGATCAGCGCCGCGACATGACCCTGGCGGAGCGCCAGGCGCTGCTCGAGCAGTACCAGATCCACCCCAGCGAGAACTGCTCCACATGCCACCGCTGAACGACATGGCGCATCGGTCCGATCGAGGCGCCTGCGGCGACGCCTCCGCATCCGCGGACGAGGCGTCGATGGCGTCCCGCCCCTCGGCGCCGCGGCAGTGGTGGCGATCCATCGAGGAGCGATCGCCCTCGCCCGAGCTGCTCGAGGCGCTGGGTCGCGAGTTCCCCGAAGGAGCGAGCGAGCTCCCGGAGGGCCAGGATCGGCGCACGTTCATCAAGCTGGCCGGTGCATCGGCGGCGCTCGCGGGCATCGGCCTCGCCGGCTGCCGCCGCTGGCCCGAGAGCAAGATCGTTCCCTACGCCGTGCGACCCGCCGACCGCGTGCCCGGCGCGCCCGTGCAGTTCGCCACGGCCATGGAGTACGCCGGCGTGGGAGTCGGACTGCTGGCCACCAGCTACGACGGCCGACCCATCAAGCTCGACGGCAACCCCGCCGCCTGGAGCGGTCGCGGCACCAGCACCATCACGCAGGCCCGCATCCTGGAGCTCTACGACCCGCAGCGCAGCCTCACGGTGCTGCATCGCGGCGCTCCATCGGATGATCCCACCTTCACCGCGTTCGCCCGCAAGCACTTCGACGATCTGCGCGCCGGCGGCGGCGAGGGCCTGGCGTTCCTCACGGAATCGTTCAGCGGACCCAGCTGGGCGGACATGAAGGCCCGCGTCTCGAAGGTCTTCCCCAAGGCCACCTGGACCGCGTGGGAGCCGCTCTCCAACGACGCGTCGCTCGAGGGTCTCACCGCGGCGTTCGGCGCCGCGAAGCGGCCCGTCGTCGACTTCTCCAAGGCCGATGTGGTGCTGAGCCTGGACGACGACTTCCTCAACGCGTCGCCCATCGCCGCGCGCTCCACCGCCGATTTCGCGGCGGCGCGCCGGAAGGACCTCGCGCCCACGCGCAACGCCGGCACCTCGCGGCTCTACATGGTGGAGAGCACGCTCTCCGTCACCGGCATGAACGCCGACGAGCGCTTCGCGGTGCGAAGCGTGCACATCCCGGCGCTCGCGGCCTGGGTGGCATCCCAGCTCAAGGTGGGCGAGTCCAACGCGGCCCTGCGATCGGCGATCGAATCGCTGGCCGCCGGCTTCGATCCGACGAAGGCGCTCGACGCCCATCGTGCCGACGCCCTGACGCACCTCCTCGCGGATCTTCGCGGCGCCCGCGGTCGCGGCGTGGTGGTGGTGGGGCCGCGACAGCCGGCGGCGGTGCATGCCCTCGGCGCCGCCATCAACGACGCCCTGGGCAACAGCGGCGCCACCGTGCGCTACGCGCCGGCCCTCGAGACGCCGTCCACGCCCGCGCTCGCGGCGCTCGTGGAGTCGCTCAAGGCCGGGCGCGTGCAGACGCTGGTGATCGTGGGCGGGAATCCCGTCTACACGGCGCCGGCCGATCTCGACTTCGCGGCGGCGATGGCCAAGGCGCCCACCGTCATCCACCAGTCGCTCCATGTGGACGAGACGAGCCGCAGCGCCGCCTGCACCTGGCACCTGCCGGCCGCCCACTTCCTGGAGTGCTGGGGCGATGCGCGCACCTGGGACCACGGCGTCGTCCTGCAGCAGCCGCTCATCATGCCGCTCGTGGACGATGTCCAGGGCGCTCGCAGCCCCATCGAACTGCTCGCCTTCGTGGCCGGCGAAGCGCCGATGGACGGCGCGGCGATCGTGCGACGCACCCACCTCGGCACGGCGCAGGGGCTGGAGGCCGAGGCGAAGTGGCGAGGACTGCTGGAGCAGGGCGTCGTCCCCGGCGCCGTCGCGATCGAAGCGCGCCCGGCGCTCGATGCCGCTCGGACCGCGAAGCTCGTCGAAGCCTGCGCGGCCTCGCGTCCCGACGCGGGCGGCGTCGAGCTGGTCCTCTTCGCCGACATGAAGGTCTGGGACGGCCGCTTCGGCTCCATCGGCTGGCTCCAGGAGCTTCCCGATCCGGTGACGAAGATCACCTGGGACAACGTCGCCCTCATGAGCCCGGTCACCGCGCAGCGGCTGGACATCCGCAAGGGTGACCTGCTGCGGCTCTCCAGCGGCGGTCGGGAGTTCACCATCGCCGCGTGGCCGCTCCCGGGACACGCGGAGGATTCCATCTCCGTGGCCCTGGGCTACGGGCGCGGCGACGACGGCGGCTCCTCCATCGCCGCCGGTGCCGGCAGCAACGCCTACCGCGTGCGCACCACCGGCGCCATGCACCTGGTGGGCAACGTGGCGATCACGCAGACGGGCTCCACCTACGCCATCGCCCACACGCAGGACCACGGCGTCAGCGAGGCCCTCGATCCGTCGATCCCGCATCAGGGCCTCCAGCAGCGCCTCCCCACGCTGGTGCGGCAGGGCACGCTCGGCGAGTACCGCGAGCACCCGGACTTCGCCAAGCACGCCACGCACGTGGTGCATCGCCTGAGCCTCTGGGAGGAGACGAACCTCGACGGCGCCAGGCACCGCTGGGCGATGTCCATCGACCTCGGCACCTGCACCGGATGCTCGGCGTGCGTCGTGGCCTGCCAGTCGGAGAACAACATCCCGATCGTCGGCAAGGACCAGGTGTCGCGCGGACGCGAGCTGCACTGGATCCGCATCGACCGCTACTTCCGCGGCAGTGATCCCGCCCGGCCGGAAGGCTTCGCGATCGCGCCGGTCACCTGCATGCAGTGCGAGAACGCTCCCTGCGAGCAGGTCTGTCCCGTGGCCGCCACGGTGCACGACGCGGAGGGGCTCAACAACATGGTCTACAACCGCTGCATCGGCACGCGCTACTGCAGCAACAACTGCCCCTACAAGGTGCGGAAGTTCAACTACTTCAATTTCAGGCTCGACCTGCAGGAGCCGGCAAACGAGACCCGCAAGATGGTGTTCAACCCCG
>CAZSVT010000257.1:0-3398 GCA_964610365.1 uncultured Isosphaeraceae bacterium | reverse complement strand
CGCCCTTCCACGTGCACGGGAAGCACCGCGGCGCCCGCGCGCTTGGCGATGCGCGCCGCGGTGCTCGACCAGGCCGTGTCGCGCACGCGCATGGACGGAAGGCGCATGTGCGAGACCTCGCCCGCGGGGAACATGGCCAGGCAGCCGCCCTCCTCCACCCACTCCATCGCCTCGTGGATCGCCGCGATGTTGCGGGCCTGGGCGCCGGGGCCGCCGAAGACATCCACCAGGAAGGAGGAGTCGCCGATGAAGGGCGCCATGGCCAGGAGGCGATTGGTCACGAACTTCACATCCGAGCGCACCGAGAAGAGGAGCGTGGCCAGCACCTGCGGATCGGCGCCGCCGAAGGGATGGTTGGAGACCACCACCAGCGGACCGTGACGAGGAATGCGCGCCAGGTCCTGCGGCGAGATGAGCGGGTGGATTCCGGAGACGCGGTTGAGCACCTGCAGCGGCGGAACGCTGCCGTCGAGCTGGCGAACCACGCGCTCGACGAGATCGTTGGCGCGATCGATGAGCAGCAGTCGCGAGAGCAGCGGACGCGCCCCGCGGAAGAGCCGCGACTTCCACGGCCCCAGCATCGGCGGCACATCGAGACGGAACGGTCGCTGCGGGGTGGCGTCGGGGCGCGCGTCGGGCATGGACCGGATCGATTCTCGCAATGACCCTAGCGGGATTCGAACCCGCGTTCCCACCGTGAAAGGGTGGTGTCCTGGACCGGGCTAGACGATAGGGCCGCCCCTGATCGAACGGGAACGCAAACGGGCGGCGCTGCGCACGCCGCCCGCCGCCGAGTGACCCCAAGGGGATTCGAACCCCTGTTCCATCCGTGAGAGGGATGTGTCCTGAACCGGGCTAGACGATGGGGCCCTGAGGGGGCGGAGTATAGCCCCCGCTCCCGATAGGCTCAAGCGATGCGCGATGCGTTGGCGTCGAGCGCCGAGGTCCGCGACCTCGCGATTCTCTGTCCCACCGGCTACGAGGCCCGCGCCCTGCGCCGCGCCGCGCGCGTGCCGCGATCGCTGGTGATGGTCACGGGCCCCGGCGCCGACGCCGTCCGACGCGCCGTGGCGCGCGTCCGCGACCGGGTGGACCGCGTGCTGTTGGTCGGTCTCGCGGGAGGCCTGGATCCGTCGGTCTCGGCCGGCGCCGCCTACGCCGTCCGCAGCGTGCGCTCGTTCGAGGGTCGCGGCTACGACGCGCCGTGGGTGCTGCGCGGGCTCCCCACGGCGGCGCTGGTGACGGCGCCGGCGATCGTGGAGTCGGTGGCGGCCAAGTCGGAGCTTGCAGCGCGGAGCGGCGCCGCGCTCGTCGATCTCGAAGGATTCGCGTTCGCCGAGCAGGCCTCCATGGAGCGTCTGCGCTGGGGCATCGTCCGCGCCGTCAGCGACGGCCACGACCAGGAGCTTCCGCCGGGGATCGGCGAGCTCGTCTCGCCCCGAGGTCGCACGCGCCATCTCCGCGCCGCCATCTGGATGCTGGTGAACCGGCCGAGGCTGGGAGACCTGCCGACGATCGTGGGGAACTCCTGGGCGGGGCTGGAACTGGCCGGTCGCGCCGTGCGCGAGGCGATCGACGATCCGCGCGGAGGGCGTCGGTGAGCGCTCCGCTCATCCTCTTCGGCGGGAGCTTCGATCCACCGCATCGCCGGCATGTGTCGTTGGCGGAAGCGGCGCGGGACCACCTGGGAGCCGAGGAAGTGCTCTTCATGCCGGCGCTGCTGAACCCGCAGCGCTCGGCGCAACCGCCGGCGCCCGGGGCCGATCGGCTGGAGATGGTGCGCCGGGCGATCGCCGGCCGGCGCGGACTCCGCGCCGGCGACCTTGAGCTTCGGCGCGAGGGACCGAGCTACACGGTGGACACGCTCCGCCAGCTGCGCCGCCTCGGCGAGCGGCGGCCGATCCGGTTCCTCCTCGGCAGCGATCAGGCGCTCGCGCTGCGGACCTGGCGCGAGCCCGAAGCCATCCTGGAATTGGCGGCGCCCGCGGTGGTCCTCCGTCCGCCGCAGACGCGCGAAGCGTTCGTGCGCGAAGCGGAGGAGCGCCGCGATCCGCGGCTCCTGGAGTGGCTGCTGCCGATGGAGCCCGTCGACTGTTCGAGCACCGAGGCGCGACGGCGACTGGCGGCCGGCGAGCCGGTGGCCGATCTCCTCGATCCCGCGGTGGAGGCCTTCATCCGCGAGCGCGGGCTCTACGGCGCGCGACCCGCGTAGCGGTCGTGCCCGGTCGCCCACGACTCGGATCGCCCGCGGCGCGGCCTTCCCCCGCCCGGTCGGATCATTCCGGCGGCATCACCACGGCTCGACGGAGACGCGATGCACTTCAGCGCGCGTTCGCCGCATCGGCAGATCCGACAGTTCCGGCGGTCGCTCGTCGAAGGCCACGCGGTCCGTGGCGTACATCGCCTGGAAACGCCACTCGGGCAGGCCATCGAGCACGCCGCTCATCAGGCTCTCGAGCTCCGCGAGCGACCGGGCGCTGGCCCAGATGCTGACGTAGGCCCCCTTGCCCGGCTCGGTCTCGGTAGCCGATTCCACCACCGCCACCGCGTTCCAGAGGGTCATGCCGAGGAATCGCCCGCGCTCGTCGAGGTTGTCCTCGGGATCGACATCGAGCTCCAGGTTCCACGACTCGCGGAGCTGGAGGAGCACCTCCTGGAGGTCGGGCGACTGCTCGTCCTCGATCTCCAGCACCTCGCGCACCTGCGACGGCGGCGGCGCGTCGCGCTCGTCGATCGGCCAGGTCTCCTCCACCTCGCGCAGCCCGTGGCGGCGCAGCATGCGCTCGATGTCGGGCCGGAACTCGATGGGGACATAGAGCAGCAGCCCCTTCCAGTTGTCCAGGAAGACCTCGACGAACGGATCCTCCGCGTTCGCCCCGGCCCCGAGCGAGGCGTCCTCCATCAGGATGGGCTCGAACTCGTCCCAGACATCCAGGAAGTCATCCAGCGGGATCGGCTCCCGTCCGACGAAGACATCCACGGTGCGGTAGGCGTCGGTGGAATCCACCTCCACGATCGGCGTCACCTCTTCCGGCAGCAGTCCGAAGGCCTCCCGCACCAGCCCGCGGATGCGCTCGTGGCTGGCCACGACATGGAAGACATAGTGGTCGGGCCCCTCGTCGCCGCCCTCCCGGTAGTCCACGGTGTAGCCCTGCGTCGGCGGCTTGAGATCGAGCGGCTCGATGCCCAGCGGCAGGGCGAAGCCGTCGATGACCGATCGCTTGAGATCCGAACGAAGCCTGAATTCACGCATGGTGACGGGCGTTCCCCTGAGTTCCCGATGCATCGTACGCGATGCCGACCCGAAGTCGCAGTGACGGGCGCATGCGTGCGGGCTGGCGCTTCGGCCCCGGCAGCCCTCGTTGAAGCCGTGAGTGGGCACGACCGCGCGTCGGCCT
>CAZSVT010000256.1:0-3413 GCA_964610365.1 uncultured Isosphaeraceae bacterium | reverse complement strand
GACGCCGACGCGGCGCGGGCGGCCCTGGGGCGCATCGGGATGACCGTCTTCCTGAGCACCACGCTGAACACCGGGCACGCCCACGGGCGCGGCCGCGAGTCCATCATCCTCCCCGTTCGAGCCCGCGACGAGGAGGCGCAGCCCACCACGCAGGAGTCGATGTTCAACTTCGTGCGCCTCTCGGATGGCGGTCCCGCGCGCTACGAGGGGCCGCGCGGCGAGGTGGAGGTGATCGCGGCACTGGCGCAGCGTGGGGTTCCGCGGGCGCCGGTGGACTTCGCGGCGCTCGAGCGTCACGCCGACCTGCGCCGGCTGATCTCGGAGATCGTCCCCGGCTACGAGGCGATGTCGCAGATCGACTCCACGCGCCGCGAGTTCCATGTGGGCGGCCGTCTCCTCCACGGCGAGCGCTTCCCCACCGCGAGCGGCCGGGCCCGATTCCACGCGCCGTCGCTCCCGGCGCCCAGACCGGGCGCCGACGACGGCACGCTCACCCTCATGACGATCCGCTCCGAGGGACAGTTCAACACCGTGGTCTACGAGGAGGAGGACATCTATCGCGGTCAGGAGCGCCGCGACGTGATCCTCATGCATCCGAGCGACATGGCCCGCATGGGCCTGGCGGAGGACGATCGCGTGACCGTCTCCAGCGACGCCGGCTCGTGGGACGGCGTGCTCGTCCGGCCCTTCGAGATCCGGCCGGGGAACGCCGCGATGTACTACCCCGAGGCGAACGTCCTCGTGCCCCAGGACATCGATCCCGAGAGCCGCACGCCGGCCTTCAAGAGCGTGCCGGTGCGCGTGACGAAGTCACGGCGTCTCGCCGTGCTCGGCGGCTGAACCGCGCAGGAGCGCCAGCGCGTGGGGCAGGAGCGGGCGCATCGCTTCCAGCGTCTCCACCGCGCCGGCGGGCGACCCCGGCAGCGTGACGATGAGCGTGCGGCGCGCCATGCCCGCGACGCCGCGCGAGAAGAAGGCCAGCGGTCGAGCGTCCGGGGCGCGGTGGAACTGCGCCAGCCGCGCGTACTCCAGGAGCGCGGGCCACTCGCGCTCGATCACGCGGCGCGCCGCCTCCGGCGTGAGGTCGCGCGGGGCGACGCCGGTGCCGCCGGTGGAGACGACGAGATCGATCGTCGGCTCCTCGGAGGTCCACGCGCGGAGGACGGACACCAGGTCGTCGAGCTCGTCGGCCACCAGCCGCTGCCGCACGATCTCCGCGTCCAGCCGGGTCCGCAGCCATTCCGCCACCGCCGGTCCGGAGCGATCGGCGCGCTCCCCCCGCGCCCCGCGATCGCTCACGGTGAGGACGGCGGCGCGGATTCGGGTCGACGCATCGCTCATGCCGTGAAGGAGCCGCGGCGCCCGCCGTGCTTCTCCAGCACGCGGACGCCCTCGATCACCATCCTCGGGTCGAGCGACTTGCCCATGTCCACCACCGCCAGGGCGGCCGCGACGACGGCGGCGAGCGCCTCCATCTCCACGCCGGTCCGCGCCTGCGCCGCCACCGAGGCTCGGAGCATCACCGCGCCGGGTTCGAGCGTCGCGTCGACCTCGACATGATCGAGCGGGAGCGGATGGCAGAGCGGGACCAGGTCGCTGGTGCGCTTGGCCCCCTGGATGCCCGCGAGCCGCGCCACGGCCAGGAGATCGCCCTTGGCCAGCGTGGCGGCGCGGATCGCCTCCTCCAGCGCGCCGTTGATGCGCACGCGCCCCTCGGCGATCGCCGAGCGCGCGGTGATGGGCTTGGCGCCCACGTCCACCATGCGGGCGCGGCCGGCGGCGTCGAGGTGCGTGAGGGAGGCGGGATCGCTCGGCGTCATGGGATCTCCTTGCGGGGGCATCATCGCAGAGGCGATCGACGCCGAGGCGGTCCCGCCCGCGCCGATCGGCGCCCGGCCGGGCGCGCGGCATGCCCCGTCAGGACGCCCACGATCGGAAAGGCCACGGGCCCGGGCCGCCTTCGCCGGGAGGAATCTCCACCAGGCCGTCGCTTGCGGCCGCCGCCACCAGGTCGCCGGAGCCTCGCGTGTCCACCAGTTCGGCGATGCCGGCGCCGACCAGCCGCACGGGCCGATGCCACCAGAGATCCAGTCGCGCGTCGTCGGCGTTCGCCAGCGTCACCGACGCCGTCGCATCGATCGGCTCGATGCCCGCGCGCCGAGCGAGCGCGGGCAGGAGGAAGCGCCGCGCGGTGGCCAGCACCGAGACCGGGTTGCCGGGCAGCGCCAGGACCGGCCGTCCGTCGGGCATGACGGCGCCGAGGAGCGGCCGCCCCGGACGCTGCGGAAGCTTGTGGAAGAGCGTGCGCGCGCCAAGGCGATCGAGGGCGTCGGGAACCAGGTCGCGATGACCCATCGAGACGCCGCCGGTGAGGACGATCGCGTCGCCGCGCGTCGCGCGCTCCAGGGCCCGATCGAGCTCGCCGGGCTCGTCGCGGGCATGCGCGCGATCGACGGCGCCGATCCAGCGCCGCGCGCCGAGCATCGCCGCCAGGGCCGGCCCGTTGCTGTCGCGGATCGTCCACGGCTCGATGGCGGCGCCCGGGGGCGCCAGCTCGTCGCCGGTGGTGATCACCGCCACCCGCAGCGCCCGGCGCACGCGCACCGCGCGAAGTCCGAACGCGGCCATCGCCCCGACGGCGGCGGCGTCGATCAGCCGTCCCGCGCGGAGCACCACGCGGCCGGCGGCGGTGTTCTCGCCCGCGCGGCGGATGTGCTGACCCCGCTGCAGGCGCCGCAGCGCCTCGGCGTCGATGGCGACGCGGTCGGCGGACTCGCGGAACTCCTCCCGGCGCACCACCGTGTCGGCGCCGTCGGGAACGGCGCCTCCGGTGGTGATGCGGAGGCATGCGCCGGGAGGAAGCGGGGGCGGCGCCCGACCCATGGTCACCTCGCCGGCCACCGGGAACTCCACCACGGATCCGCCCGCCGCGGCCTGCGCTTCGAGTTCCGACAGCCGCAGCGCGTAGCCGTCCATCGCGCTTGCGTCGAAGGGCGGGCTCGGTCGATCGCTGCGGACCTCCTCCGCGAGCACCCGACCCGTCGCATCCTCGATCGGAATCGGCGCCGCCTCCGCGCCGTCGTCCGGGGCGCGGATCGCGGCGGCGAGCAGCTCCATCGCCTCGCTCGGTGAACGGAGAGCGCGCACGGGTCGAGCGTACACTCGCGCTCGTGCAGGTCTCCGTGCTCCTTTTCGGCGGCGCCGCCGAGCTCGCGGGCGCCCGGTCCGTGACGGTGGACGCCGATCCTCCGCGCTGCGACGCGGTGCTGTCGGCGCTCGGCCGGAGCGTGCCGGCGCTGCGACCGCAGCTCGCCTCGGCGCTGCAGGCGGTCAACCACGAATTCGCGGCGTCCGATCGACTCGTCCGCGCCGGCGACGAGTGGTCGGGACTGAAAGCGAAGTTGAAGGCGGGC
>CAZSVT010000255.1:0-3463 GCA_964610365.1 uncultured Isosphaeraceae bacterium | reverse complement strand
TCCGGCGTGGAAGAGGTGGTGCGACGCCTGCGCGACCGTCCGGCGGCGGAGATCCTCCGCGCCCTGGCCGACGCGGTGCTGGAGCACACGCACAACGGACCGGCGGCGGACGATCGCACGGGCATCGTCCTCGTGCGCCGCGGGTGAGGCCCGTCGGCCTCGGCGATCGTCACTTCGCGCGGAGCCGGAGGACGCCGTCGCACGGCTCCTCGGGATCCTGGAGGACGGCCAGGAACGGCTTCGCCAGCGCGGGATGATCGAAGCGGCGATCCACCTCGCGCCACGCGTCGAGCGCCGCGGCGCGATCGCCGCCGCGGAAGACCGCCACCGCCTGCTCGATGGCCTCGATCCAGCCGGGCGGCGCGGCGGCGTCCACCACGGTGAAGACCTCCACCGGCACGCTCTGCCCCACCACCACCACGCGCCCGAGGCCCAGCAGCACCGGTGCGCCGGCGCCGCGCGGGATGCCGGCGGCCGTGGTTCCGTCCATGAGGATGCGCGTGCCGAACTGCTTGTTGGCGCTCTCCAGCCGCGAGGCGAGATTGACGGCGTCGCCGATCACCGTGTAGTCGTTGAGCTCCGGCGGCGCCCCGCAGTCGCCCACGACCACTTCGCCGGTGGCGATGCCCAGCCGCAGACGGATCGGCGGACGGCCGCGGAACTCCGGCGCCTCGCCGAGCCGGACCACCGCCTCCTGGCAGGCGGCGGCCGCCTCCGCCGCCAGGCGCCGCTGCTCCGGCTCCTCGCCGAACGCCGACCAGAACGCCAGCAGGCCGTCGCCCAGGAACTTGTTCACATAGGCGCGCCGCGCCGTGAGCTGCTGCGTGAGCGCTCCCATGTATCGATTGAGCGTCCGGACCACCTCGGGACCCTCGAGCTGCTCCGAGATGGTGGTGAATCCGGCCAGGTCGCCGAAGAGGATCGTGACTTCGCGTTCCAGTCCGCCCACGCTCAGGGCGTCGGGATTCGCGGCGAGGCGCTCCACCAGTTGGGGCGAGACGCGGGCGCGGAACTGCCGGGTCACGCGGGCCCGCTCGCGCTGGCTGATCACCGCCACCATCGTCACGCCCGCCACCCAGCTCGCGAAGCCGCCGGAGAGCGGGGCCACCATGGGCACCAGGATCGACGCCCAGCCGAACGCGAACCACGCGACGCCGAATGAGAGCACCAGCACGAGGAGCGCCAGCAGGCTTCCCCGTCCCGCGCCGAGCGCCGCGGCGATCACGCCGCAGACCACGCCCAGCAGCAGCGTCATGACCGGGCCGACCCACGACGGCGTCGAGCGGATCCCGTGGCTGCCGAGCACCATGTTGGCGATCGCCGCGTGCACGAACACGCCCGGCGTGCGCGGGCCGTACGGCGAATTGATCATGTCGGCCAGCGCCCCGGTGGCCACATGCCCCACCAGCACCAGGCGACCATCGAGCGCCGTCCGGATGGTCTCCTCGCGCTCGTGCAGCGCGGCCCGGCCCTCGAGGACCGCCTTCTCCAGCGCGTCCCACTGGAGATAGAGGCGGGCCACGCCGCGCTCGTCCTCGGAGGCGTCGGGGGGAAGCGCGTCGAGGCCCTTGGCGAAGAGATCGGGGATGTTGAACTCCACCATCTCGCGCAGGTCGGCGCGGAGCTTCTCCGGCATCGGCAGCGTGGCGATCTCCCCGGCCGACCGGGAGAGATTGGCGGCCACCTGCGCGGCCACTTCCCGATAGGTGGTCTCCTGGCGATCCTGCAGGGCGCGCTGGTCGGCGAGACCTGCGAGCGTGCCCAGCGGCAGCGCTTCGCATGGCGTGCCGCCTCCGCGCACGCTCGGGAATCCGCGGAAGGTGGCGGTGGGCCAGTCGATGATGATCTGGCCGTGCTCCACGGGAATGGACGCGTCCCCCACGCGCACCCTCGAGCCCTCGATGGAGACGCTCGCCGGATCGACGCCCATGAAGTGCGCCGCGGCGGCGATGCCCAGCTGCAGGCAGTCGCCGACCGGCGTCGGCACCGCCGGCATCACGCGCCGCGTCTCGCCGCCGGAGACGGTGTCGCCCTTCACCATGCCCGCGCCTCCCGCCGCTTCCGCCACGGGCAGGATCGGCGGGGCTTCCCGGGGACTGGGTTCCCCGGAGGTCGGCGGCATGAACCGCGCCAGGGCTTCCCAGGAGCGGTCGCGCTGCCAGAGGAGCGAGAGCACCTTCCGCTCGGCGGAGGTGCCCTGCACATGGCGCACCGGCGCACCGAGGGCCGCCATGAACGCGTCGAAGTCGGCGGGTCGACGATCCTCCGACCGCAGCAGCTGGAGCTTCTGCCACGCGGCCAGCGTGCGGAAGGCCATCGGCTGGGCGAGGAAGCGCTCGGCGGCGGCGCCGGAAAGCCCCACGCGCTTCACCACCTCGTCCTTCGGCAGCTCGATCTCGTCCCCGAGCGTGGTGAGCAGGCGACGCAGCACTTCGGCGCCGCTCCCGCTCTTCCACAGCTCCGAGAGCAGGTCATCCGGATCCACGTAGGCGGCCACCACGCCGCCGCATCGCCGGATGGCGCCCGCCAGCGCCTCGTCCTCCGCCGGATCGGCGGAGGTGGTGTTGTAGATCACGTCGAACGCCACCGTCTTCGCGCCGGCGCGTCGGATCTCGTCGATGGCCTTCGCCTGCAGCGATCGCGCCCACGGCCAGCGGCCGAACGCCTCCTCGGAACTGTCGTCGATCGCCACCAGGGCGATGCGCCCGTCGAGGGGATGCGGGCTCCACCGCGCGTAGGCGAAACGCTGGGTCAGCGTCATGCCTTCCAGGCGATCGAGCGCGCCGGAGAGCTCCAGCGCCAGCGCCGTGAGCGTCACCAGGAGCGACGCGGCCAGCGCGGGACGATTCAGCAGCTTCGCCGTCGACACCATCCGCGATTAGACACGAATCGGAGGCTCCGCGCAACGAACCGCGGCGACGGATCGCTCCGTCGCCGCGGGGGTGCCTCGATCGATCCGTGGAGCGATGTCAGTTGCCGCGCCCGCCGCCGGAGCGGAAGGCGCCCTTGTATGCATCCGCCGCCGACGCAGCGGAGTTGGCGGCCGCGATGGCCGCGTTCTGCGCCTCCACCGCCTCCTGCGCCGCCTGGGCCGCGCTGGCGGCGGCGTTGTCGGCGAACTTCGCGGCCTGTCCGAAGAAGACGCGCTGTCCCATGGAGCCGGCCATCTCGGCTGCCGCCAGCGCCGCGTCGCGGGCGGCGAGGGCGTTGACCGCGGAGTTCGCCGCGTCCTGGGCGCGGATGGCCGCCTGTGCCGCCGCCGAGAGCGCCTTCTGCGTGCCTGCGGCATCGGCCAGCTGCTGGCTGGCGGTCATGAATCCCTGGGCGGCCTCCGCGGCCGCCTGGGCCGCTTCCGTGGCGCGCTTCTTGTTCGCTGGCGTCATGGGCTTCTCGGTCTCGCCTTTTGCCATGTTCACCGCAGCGTCCAGGACGCCGTGGAGCTCGTGCAAGCCGCGCTGATTGA
>CAZSVT010000254.1:0-3484 GCA_964610365.1 uncultured Isosphaeraceae bacterium | reverse complement strand
TCCAGAAGACCCAGCGCACGGCAATGGGCAACCTCGGCTGCATCCGCACGCTCGCGGATCTCCCTCCCGCCGCCACGCTCGCCGCCCTGGTGAAGGAGGCGGCGCGACTCAATGACGCGGGCGTGAAGGTGCCGCGCACCGTCCGGGCGCGCAAGGCCATCGCCATGCCGCCCGAGTTCGCCAAGGCGCTGCGGGCCCGTCGGCGCGCCCTGGAGACCTTCGACGCCCTGCCGCCCGGTCATCAGCGCGAATACCTGGAGTGGATCGTGGAGGCGAAGCGGGATGAGACCCGCGCGAAGCGCATCGCCACGGCCGTCACCTGGCTCTCGCAGGGGAAGCGGCGCAACTGGAAGTACGAGACGAAGGGACGCTGACGGCTACGCGTCGTCGGTCCGCTCCTGCCGTCCGCCGAGCCGGACGCCGGTGACGAACGGCACGAGCGCGATCGCCGGGATCCCGGCGAGGATGCAGAGCACGAAGAAGGTCGGCCAGCCGCGATCGGCGCCGAGCTCCGCCACGAGCCGCTCCACCAGCGCCCCGCCCGCGACGCCCGCCAGGGACGCGCCGAGCGCCACCAGGCTCGACAGCAGCGCGAAGTGGGTGGCCGACCAGCGCCGGTCGCAGAGCCACATCAGGTAGGCGACGAATCCGGCGGCCACGAGTCCCGCGGCGAAGTACTCCACGATCACCGCGGCCAGCAGGGCCAGCGTCCCGGGCGCCATCCAGTGCGCCGCGCCCGTTCCGTGGTCGGCCGGAAGCCGCAGCGCCGCCAGGAGCGCGAAGCCGCCGTTGCTCAGCGCCTGCACGATGCCGAAGAGGAGCAGGCTCCGCAGCATGCCGATCCGCGGCACGATCGCCGCCCCGACGAGCGCCCCCGCGATGGTCACGCCCAGTCCCACCGCCTGGCGCATGATCGCCACGTCGTCGCTGCCGTAGCCGAGGTGGCGCACCAGCAGCGGCGGAAGCATCGGGAGCGCCAGCGTGTCGGGGAGCTTGAAGACGGTCACGAAGATCGCCACGAGCGCCGCGCGGGCGCCGAGCCGGCGCCAGAGCGATCGAAGCGGTTCGATCACCGCGTCACGGAAGGAACGGCGCGGCGCGCGATCGTCGACGGGGTCGGGGGCCAGGCGCGTGGCCGCCACGCACGCCAGCATCAGCATCGCGGTGGCCGCGATCGTGACCGGCCAACCCGCCCGCGCGGCGAGCATGATGGCGCCGGCACCGGCGCCGGCCGCGGCCAGCCGATAGCCGGTGACGCCGAGGCTGGCGGCGGCGGCGCGCGTCTCCTCGGTGGCCGTGTCCGCGCGGTAGGCGTCGAAGGAGATGTCCTGCGTGGCGGAGAGGAGCGCCACGATCGCGCCGGCGATCACCAGGGACGCGACGAGGGCGCCGGATGACCAGCCTCGCGCATCGGCGCCCGTGGCCGGATCGATCGAACCCCATGGACCGCAGAACGCCGTGCCCGCCAGCGCCGCGGCCAGGAGGAGCTGCGTCCAGAGGATCCAGGTGCGCCGTCGCCCCCACGACCGCGGCCACCACGGCCGACGATCGTCGACCAGCGGGGCCCACAGGAACTTCGCGGCGTAGGGAATGCCGGCGAGCGAAAGGAGGCCGATCTCCGAGGGCGTGCAGCCTGCGTCGGTGAGCCAGAAGCTCAGCGACGAGACGATCGTCACGTTGGGGAGCCCGGAGGAGAACCCCAGCAGGAGGAGCGACGCGCTCTGCCGATTCAGGAAGAGACGGCCGATCGCGCCGGAGGCCACGACGGAAGGCTACCGGGGCTTCGAGCCGCGCGGCTCGGTCCGGGACGAGCGCGGCGCCGCCGCCTCGTGGGTTCGAAGCGTCAGCTCCACGCGCGGCGCCTGGACCACGTGGTCCGGCGGCACGCCGCGGGTGAGGAAGACGCCACCGTTCACCACGCTCCGCCGACCGATCACCGTGTCGCCGCCGAGGATGGTGGCGCCGGCGTAGACCGTCACATGGTCCTCCAGCGTCGGGTGTCTCTTGTATCCCTTGCGGATGCGTCCCGACGCGTCGCGTTCGAAGCTCTTCGCGCCGAGCGTCACGCCCTGGTAGATCTTGCAGAAGTCGCCGATCTCCGTGGTCTCGCCGATCACGATGCCCGTGCCGTGATCGAGGAAGCAGCCCCGGCCGATGCGGGCCCCGGGGTGGATGTCGATGCCGCTCTGCCGATGGGCCCACTCGCTCATCACGCGGGGGATCAACGGCACCTCCCGCAGGAAGAGTTCGTGCGCCAGGCGGTGCACGGAGAGCGCCAGGAGTCCCGGGTAGCAGAGGACGATCTCCTCCAGGTTGCGGGCCGCGGGATCGCCGTCGTACGCCGCCTGAACATCGAAGCCCAGGATCTCGCGGATCCGCGGGAGCTGGTCCAGGAAGTCGTCCATGATGGATCGCGCGCGCGGGCGCACGCGCGCGACGGCGCCGCGATCGCCCGCCGCGAAGGCCGAGACGAGCTGCGGTTCCAGGCGCCGGCGCACGTCGCGGAGGACGCTTCCCACGAACCGTCCGGCGGAGTGCTGCGCGAGGCCGCGCGGACCGAGGAAGCCGGGGAACAGCAGCCATCGCAGTCGTTCCGTGGCCGCCGCCACTTCGTCGGCCGACGGCGGCGGCAGGACGCCCGTGCGATGCGTGCGGTCGTCCGATTCGATGCTCCGGGCCAATCGATCGGCGAGATCGCCACCGGCACCGGCCTTCGAAGCCCGACGACGATTCGGTCCTGCGGCACTTCGGTTCGAGTTCGCGCGTGGCGCCATGAGGCGGGATCGTAGGAAAAAGCGCGGCGTCGACCGGGGACGCATCGAGGCGCCGGTACTTTCCCGCCCATCGATCGTGCCGCCGAACTCGTGGTCGGCGGCAGCGGATCGTCGCGGCCGGGAGCGTCCCGGTTCCAGCGGTTTCTGAGGGCATGGTCGGGCGCACGCGCCCCGACGGGAGTGGCACCATGGCAACAGCGGCAGCGAAGAGCGGAGCGGCGTCGACGGGCAGCGCCGCGTCCCGCAAGGATGCGGGCGGCAGCGGAACCTCGGATTTCTGGTTCGAGCGGAGCCAGGCCTATGCCGCGGCCAGCGAGCTGGCGCGTCGGGTCCTGGAGGGGATCGACGACGACGGCGGCAGCGGCTCCGAGTTCCGCCAGGCGTCGCTCGGTCTGGTCGGAACCGTGGCCTCGGCCGTCTCCACGGCGCGGGATCAACTCGTCGGCCGTCTCCAGGAGGCCTACGACCGTGCGAACGCGGTCGCCGGACTCTTCGTCCTGCACGCGGATGTGGCCCAGATGAGCGCGGACCAGCGCCGAACCTACCGGGAGAACCTGAGCGCCATCTCCGGGCTCCTCTTCGGCCTTCGCCGCTCCATCACCCAGGAGCGCTGATTCGGAATCCTCCTTGCGATCGCGGGCCCGGCAGTCAGGGATGTTCTGCCGGGTCCGCGACGCTTCGGTCGTGAAATCGGTCGAGCCGCAGGAAAT
>CAZSVT010000253.1:0-3513 GCA_964610365.1 uncultured Isosphaeraceae bacterium | reverse complement strand
GCTCTGGGCGTTCCTCGCCGTCGCGGCCGGTGCCGGTTCGCCCGTCGGCGGCGCCGCGGTGATGGCGGCGTTCTGGGCGGGCTCGGTGCCCATCCTGGTGTTCGTCGCGGTGGGCGTTCGCCGGGCCTCGGGACTGTGGCGCGGCCGCGTGGCGGCGCTCGCGTCCGCGGCGATGATCGCCGTCGGCGTGCACACGATGGTGACCGCGGGCACGCGAAGCGACGCGATCCATCGCGCGGCGTGGCAGCCGGCGAGCGACCTGGCCGCCGCATCGCATCGCGTGGAGGAGGCGCAGGACGAGACGCCGGCCTGCTGCCGCGGGGAGCCGGAGATCGAACCGTGATCGCGTGGCCCGGATCCGTGCGGAGCGCGGCGCCGGTGGCGCGATCGGCGCCGACCGGTGCCCCGGCGCCCCGGGACGCGTGTGCGCACTGCGGCGAGCCCATCCCTCCCGCGGCGTCGATCGGAGCCGCGTCCTCCGCGGCATCCGCCGATCCGCACGAAGCGACGGCCGCCGTTCACGCTCCGCGTTTCTGCTGCGCCGGCTGTCGCGCCGTCTGGAGCGTCCTGCACCAATGCGGCCTGGAGGAGTACTACCGACTCCGCGATGCGCAGTCCGACGACGATCGCCCCGCGGCGTCCCCGCGCCCGCCCGACCCGTCGGCGCTGCGGCGCCGCGCCGAGTTCGACGCCCCGGAGTTCCTGGCGCGCCATGCGACGGTGATCGCGCCCGATCGGCTGCGGGTGGAGCTGCACCTGGACGGACTCCGCTGCGGCGCCTGCGTCTGGCTGCTCGAAGCCCTGCCGCGCCTGGCCCCCGGCGTCGTCGAGGTGCGCGTCGATCTCGGGCGCTCGGCGATCGCCATCGACTGGTCGCCCTCCCGCACGACGCTCTCCACCGTCGCCGGCACGGTGGAGCGGCTGGGATACCGGCTGCTGCCGCTCTCCGACCGCGCCTCGCGCGAGCGCGACCGCGACGCCGATCGGCGCTGGCTCGTCCGGCTCGGCGTCGCCGGCGTCCTCTCCGTCAACGCGATGGGGATCGCCTTCGCGCTCTACGGCGGTCTCTTCCACGGCATGGACCCGACCATGCGCGCGTTCCTGCAATGGACGGCCATGGGGCTCGCCGCGCTGAGCGTGGCCGGCCCCGGGCGCCTCTTCCTCCGCAACGCGCTCCTGGCGATCCGCGGTCGGGTGCCGCACATGGACCTGCCGATCTCGCTGGCCCTCGTGGCCGCGGTGGTCGGAGGCGTGGCCAGCACCGCTCGAGGCGGCGACGGCGTCTACGCCGAGAGCGTCACGATGCTGGTGCTGCTGCTGCTCGCCGGGCGCTTCGTCCAGTTCCGGAGCCAGCAGCGCGCCCGACACCAGGTGGACCTGCTGGCCACCTACATCCCCGGCACGGCGCGACGACTCCGCGCCGCCCCCGACCTCGGCGCCGAACCGTTCGAGTGCGTGCCGGCCGACGCCCTGGTCCCCGGCGATCGAATCCTGGTTCCCGCCGGCGAATCCGCGGCCGCCGACGGCGTGCTGCTGAACGAACCCAACGCCCTGGACATGCAGGCGCTCACCGGCGAGAGTCGTCCGGTGGCGATCCATCCGGGCGCCCCGGTCTGGGCCGGCTGCCGACCGATGCGCGGACCGATGGTGATGGAGGTCACGGTCACCGGAGCGCGCACCCGAGCGGGTCGACTCATGGCCCTGGTCGACGAGGCGCTCTCGCGCCGGGCGCCGATCGTCGACTTCGCGAACCGCATCGCCGGTTGGTTCCTCGGCGCGGTGGTCCTGCTGGCGCTGGTCACGATGGGGCTCTGGTGGTCGGCGGGGCCCGCGGTGGCGATGGAGCACGCGGTGGCGCTCCTGGTGGTCACCTGTCCCTGCGCGCTCGGGCTCGCCACGCCGCTCAGCGTGGTGTCGTCCATCGCCCGTGCGGCGCGGCGCGGCATCCTCATCAAGGGCGGCGATCTCCTCGAGCGCCTCGCATCGCGGGGCACGATCGTCCTCGACAAGACGGGCACACTCACCGAGGGCTGCATGCGCGTGGTGGACTCCGTGGGCGACCCCGAGGCGCTGCGCCTGGCCGCGGCGCTGGAGCGCTCGAGTGCCCATCCGCTGGCGGCGTCCATCGCCGCCACGGTGCGGGAGCCTCGCTCCGCCGAGGTGCACGAGGTGCGCGAGACGATCGGTGCCGGCATCCGGGGTCGCGTCGACGGGCGCGAGGTGGCCGTGGGTCGGCTGCCTTTCGTCGCCGCGGAGCCCGGATCGGAATGGCTCGCGCGCGAGGCGGCGATCGCCGCCCGCGGGCTCACGCCGGTCGCCGTGGCCGTCGATGGCCGCATGCGGGCGATGCTCGGAATCGGGGATCCGATCCGCGCCGAGGCCCGCGACACCGTGCATCGGCTGCGTCGAGACGGCTGGCGCGTGGTGATGGCGTCGGGTGATGATCCGAGGATCGCCGCCATCGTGGGCGCCGCGGTCGGCATCGATGCCGGCGAGGTCCACGGCGGATGCACTCCGGAGGAGAAGCGCGAGCTCATCGCGCGCCGAGATCTCCCGCGCCCCGTGCTGATGATCGGCGACGGCGTGAACGATGTGGTGGCGATGGCCGCCGCCGATGTGGGCATCAGCCTCGGCACGGGAACGCGCGCGTCGCTCGAGGTGGGCGATGTCTGCCTGGCCCGCGACGGCATCGGCGCACTGCCGCCGCTCCTCGCCGGCGCGGCCCGTTGGCGTCGCGTGGTGCGGATCAACTTCGGCATCGGGCTGGGCTACAACCTCGTCGGCGCAGCCCTGGCGATGACCGGCCTCATGAATCCGCTCATCGCCGCCGTCCTCATGCCGCTCAGCGGTCTGATGGTCACCGCCATCGCCCTGCGCGGCCCCCGATTCGATCGCGGGTCGAGTGGACCCGCCGCCGATTGACGCCATGGAACTGCTCTACGTGGCCATCCCGGTCTCGCTCCTCGTCGCCGCCGGATTCCTGTTGGCCTTCATCTGGGCCGCGCGCGACGATCAGTTCAGCGATCTCGACACCCCCGCCACGCGCATGCTCCACGAGCCGCCGCCGGTCCGCGATGCGGAGGCCGGGCCGCCGCCGGAGCCGGCGCCGCCGGAATCCGGGGAGCGATGAGGGCCGGCGCGCCCGAACGCGATGCGTCGGCGCCGGCGGACCGTACATGACTCCGACAGGGGTGCACCTGTTCAGCGCACCCCCGGTCGCTCGGGGGACAGTTTCCTCCTGAATCGTGGCAGTCGATGGGGAATTCGGACGCTTGAAGAGCGGGGGGTGGCGCGATCCGGCGTCGAGAATCGGTGCGTTCGACTGCGACTCCTCAGGTGCTGCAATGACGAAGATCACTGAACGATTGGAAGCTGCTTCCGAAGTGTCCTGTTCGGCCACCGGGCTTCGGAGTGCCGCAAGCGCGATGGCCTTCGTGATCGGACTCTTCGCGGTTGCCCCCGAAGTCCGAGCACAGTGGGCCGTGATCAACCTTCATCCGCCGGGTGAGTGGG
>CAZSVT010000252.1:0-3514 GCA_964610365.1 uncultured Isosphaeraceae bacterium | reverse complement strand
GTCGCCGTACCTCGTCCGCGACCACCGTGAACCCGGCGCCCTGCTGCCCCGCGCGCGCGGCCTCGATCGCGGCGTTGAGCGCCAGCAGGTTTGTCTGGTCGGCCAGCTCGTCGATGACGGCGACGACCTGCCCGATCTGCCGCTCCTGAGGGCGTGCGGATACCCTGTGGCCGTGCCCGACGCGGTGGAGGAAGTGCGATCGATCGCCCGCCATGTGACGCGTCGGCCCGGAGGCCACGGCGCCGTCCGCGACGCGATCGAGCACCTGCTCAAGGCGTCCGGGCGGTGGCCGGAGGTCCTCCGGCGATTCGAGTGATCGTTCCAGGAGTCCTCCGATCGCGACGATGAACCGTCGAGCGCCCCACGCATCCCTGATCGCCTCGCGCCCCGGGCTGGTGGTGGCGATGGCGGTCGTCGCCGGCGCTCTGCTCCTGGCGGGGGCGTTCGCGTGGAAGGGCGATTCCGCCCGGAGATCGCGGCCGTCGCGCATCGTGGACGCGGTGGACGTGGTCACGCCCGCGCCGCTCTCGGAGGAGGAGACGAAGCGCACCACGCGCGGTCTCGATCAGGATCGGGTGGCGCTCGACGCCGGCGCCTGGGTGCAGGTGGCGGATGAGAAGGGGCGCCTCCAGCAGCGCTACCGGGCCACGCGCATCGATCCCGAGCCCGACCGCTGGGTGCGCATGGAGCAGCCGCACGCCGTGCTCTACCCGGGACCGGACCGGGTGATCACCATGCGCGCCGACCGCGGCCGCGCCCGGATCCCCAAGCAGGCGCTCCAGGCCGGGCGCCTCGACGGTCATGTGGAGATCCGCGCCTATCGCGCCGCGCCGGGCGAGCCGATCCGATTCGACGGCGACGAGCCGGTGGGCGAGCCGGTGGTGGTGATCCAGGCCGAAGAGGCGCAGTTCGACGAGGTGCTCGGCGAGATCCGCTGCGATCGCGCGGTGACGCTCACGGCGCAGCAGATCTCCAACGCCGACGGGAAGTCGGAGCGCACCACGGTGGTCTTCAAGGGCGAGGGGCTCTCCATCAGCGTGGACTCGCAGATGCGCACCATCGAGCGGCTGGTGGTGGAGCGGTCCCTCGTGCCGATCGTGATCACGCGCGAGGGCGTGCGCGACGGACACGGAGCACGAGCCGGTGCGGCGGGCGAGACCGGCGGAGCGCCGGCACCGGCGACGGATCCCGCCCGCGCCGACGACGGCGCCGTGGCGACGACGGGCGCCGGGAGTTCGACGGCCGCGCCGGCCTCGACGGGTGCCGCCGGTCCGGCGGGGGCCCCGGATGCGACGACCGCCTCGGCGGCGCCGGCGCAGGCACCCGTGGACGGAGCTTCGAAGGGCGCGGCGACCGCGTCCGCCGCGCCGGCGACGCCGGCGACGCCGGCGTCGGCCGCGGATTTCAGACCCTATCGCCTCACGCTCCATGACAACGTGGTGGTGCGGCGGATCAACCAGGGGCGCGAGAGCGTGGTGCGCGGCGATCGACTCGTGGCCCTCTTCGCGATGGAGAGCCAGGGGCTGCGGAAGGCGATGGCCCTCGGGGATCCCGCGCCGACGAGCGCACCCGCCCCGAGCGCCGAGACGGCGTCGACCGAGTCGAGCGAAGCGATCCTCGCCGGCGCGCTGGAGTGGTGGAACGCGCCGATGCCGGCGAGGCTCTCGCTCCTGGCGCTGGCGGCGCCGGGGCCGCAGGCTGGATCGTCCGCGGCGTCGCCCGCGACGCCCCCGTCTCCGGCATCGTCGCCCGCGACGCCCCCGTCTCCGGCATCGACGCCCGCGCCCGCGGCGACGGACGCGGCCTCGACCGATCCGGGCGTCGACCTCATCACCATCAGCTACGACGGTCGACTGGTGATGGTGCCGGCCCAGGAGCAGCGCGCGGCGCTGAAGAGCCAGGACGATGTCGTCCTCTCGGTGGAGGCGGAGGACGTCGGCACGCGGCGCTTCGTGGAAGTGGAGGATGTCCGCACGCTCTCGCGCGCCCGCTGCGAGCGCCTCGTCTACCAGGCGGCCACCGACGTGGTGGATCTCGAGGGCTCGGTGCGGCAGCCGCTCCAGCTTCGAAGTCCGCAGCTCGATCTCGAAGGCGGGGCCTTCCGATTCCATCGACCCAGCGGCAAGGGCGAGGTGGGCGGCAGCGGGCGCATGCGCCTGGGCGAGGCGGGGCGCGAGCGCGGCGCGCAGGCGGCGGCGTCCACGGGCGCCACGCCGCCGGCGCCGGGCGGATCCGACCGCGCACCCGCCTCGATCACGCCGCGCGACTTGGAGATCGTCTGGGCGAAGGGGCTGGACATCGAGCTCGGCGACGAGCGCAGCGGCGGACGGCTTCGCAGCGCCCACTTCATGGGCGATGTGAAGGTCGACGGCACCGATTTCGCGCTGGCCACGCAGGGGCTGCGCGTCTACTTCGCCGAGAAGGGCGAGAACGTGGTCGAGCGGATCCGCGCCGAGGGGCATTCCGTGGCGTCGCGGCTCGCCGACGCGGGGAAACTCGAGGCGCAGGTGATCGACGTCGCCCTCACCCAGGATCCGCAGGGACGGACGATCCCGGTGGTGATGGAGGCGCGAGGCAACGTCACCGCCGCCGATCGCAATCAGACGATGTGGAGCGACGACCTCCGCGTGACCTTCAAGCCGCGCGCTCCCGGCGCGGACGGAGACTCGGGCGAGGGATCGTCGCTGGTGAACGACAAGGATCTCGGCAATGTGGAGATCGAGAAGGTGCTGGCCGGCACGCTGCCGGAGCTCGACCGCGGCGGCGCGGCCGGCACGCCCGCCGTCGGCGCGGTCCCGCGCGGCGTGCAGCTCCTGCTCAAGGACGGCGCCCGCGTCTTCGCCAGCCGGCTCGACGGCGACGCCACGCGGCGCCAGGTGGAGCTGCTGGGGCCGGATGTGATGATCGTGCAGAAGAACCTGGTGGCCGATCAGCTCACCCATCTCCTCATCGACGAGGGGGCCCGCACCATCACCGCCAACGGTCCCGGGCGCTTCCGCTACTTCCGTCAGCCCGTCACCGACGCCACGCCCACGCCGCGCGATCGCCCCGATCCGAAGGGACCGCTCTCCCTCGACGCCACCTGGGGCGAGCGCATGAAGTACGACGATTCCGGCAACGGCGGCGGCGGCTCGATCGATCTCGTCGGCGGCGTGCGGGTCCGCGCCACGCGCAGCGATCGGGAGTTCTCCGCGCTGGACGCGGACAAGGTGCAGCTCGACCTGCGGCGCGACGCCGAGGGCGGCGCGGGCACGCGGACGGCCGCGCCGCGCGGCGCCACCGCGGCCGATGGCGCGGGCGCCGACGGCGGCTTCGGCGGCGGCGTGCGACGGATCCAGCGCCTCATCGCCCGCGACAACGCGAGGCTCGAGAGCCAGACCTGGGCGACCGCGGAGCGCGTGGGCGAACCGCGTCTCTTCCGCGTCACCGGCGACCACGTGGAGTACGACACGATCTCCGGCGAGGCCCTGGTGGCCGGGCCGGGCACGCTCCTGGCCCACGATGTGGGCACGCC
>CAZSVT010000251.1:0-3525 GCA_964610365.1 uncultured Isosphaeraceae bacterium | reverse complement strand
ATGGCCGCCGCGGGCGCGGCCCCGCAGGCCGAGCCGGCGCCCTCGGCGCCGGTCGGCGCGGCGGAGGCCGGGAGCGACGACGCGGCTCGCGGCGCGGTGCCCGATCCTTCCTCGACGGCGGTGGTGATGGAAGTGGTGGGGCGCGTGCGCGTCCGAGATTCGGCGGACGGCCCGTGGCGCGCTCTGCGGGAGAACGAGGTGCTCCGAGCCGGTGCCGAGGTGCAGTCCGGGCTGCGCTCGCATGCCGCCCTTCGACTCGGCCGCGACGCCACGATGCTCATCGATGCCGGCACCACGCTGGTCATTCCAGAGCTGCGCGAGGAACAGGGCACGCTCATCACCCGGACGGCGGTGAAGACCGGTCGCGCCGATCTCAAGGTGGACAAGGTGGGATTCCAGACGGACTTCCGCGTGCTCACGCCGACCACCACGATCGCCGTGGCGGGCACCACGCTGGGCATCCAGTCGGGTCGACTGCGCGGAACCGAGGTGACCGGCGCCCGCACCAACGCGATCGCGGCGATCGAGGCGCGGTGGATGGAGCGACGGCTCGCCTTCTTCTTCGGCGACGGCCGCAGCACGACCGAGTTCCCCGACCCCGCCCAGGGCGGGATCGACGACACGGTCCGACGCAATCTCATGCCCGGCGTGGTCACGGATCGTGCGCAGCTGGAGCAGGCCTGGGCCACGGGCTCGCTGCAGAACGTCATCTTCAACATCAACAACCTCCAGCGCATCCTGAATCTCGATCAGACGATCCTGGAGGAGCAGCTGGCCAGCGTCGCCGTCCTCGCCCAGCTCCTGGCGATCCGGGACGCCACCGCGGTGCTCGCCACGGAGGGTCAGGGCGCCGCGGCGCTCGCCGCCGCATTCGCGCAGAAGGCCTCGCAGCTCTCCTCGCAGGCGCAGCAGATGCTGCCGCAACTCCAGGTGCTCCTCGACGAGCAGGCCGGCAAGGCCAAGTACGCCGCGATCGAGACGCTTCTGGCGCGCAAGGCGGCGGAGTCGGAACAGCAGAACGCCGAAGAGCATCGTGACGAGGCCGTCGACTTCCTCTCCCAGACGATCGCGGCCATCGAGAATCGCGACTACGAGCGGGCGCAGATCAAGGCCGACGCGTCGGCCTATGCCGCGATGCTCGCCAGCCAGGCGGCGATGTACGCGGGAGAGGCCGCGAACGATGCCTTCGCCTTCGCCTCCGTGGCGGCACAGGCGGCCGCCAGCGCGCAGGCGGCGCTCGATCAGTACAAGACCACGGTGACGGAGATCGGCGTCTGCGCCGCCCAGGCCTCCGCGCAGGCGGCGATCGCGGCCAACGCCGCCAGCGCCTCGGCCGCGCTGCAGGTGATGGCGCAGCAGCTGGCCGCGGCCATTCCCGACGGTGGCGCCAACGGCATCCTGGACCAGATCAACGCCAATGTGCTCTCCGCGAGCGCCGCGGCGGCCAACGCCGCGCTCTCGCGCGACCAGGCCCTGTCGGCGGCGGCGAATGCGCCGTCGATGGGCGAACGCTTCCTCTACAACTGGGCGGCGGTCTTCGCATCGCAGGCCGCCGCCGATGCGGCCGCGGCCGGCGTGGCGGCCAACGGCGCTGCGCTCGCCGCCGACGAAGCGAAGGCGGCCGCGGCCTTGGCGCTTGAACTCGCCTACGGCAAGGGCGGAGGCAAGGGCGGGGGCGACTGAGCGCCTCGATCGCGCGGGCGCGGGCGACTCGATTTCGATCGCCAAGCTGGCTTCGAAGGGGGCTCCGCGGTACGCTTTGAGCACGGGCCAATAACCGGATGGCTCTCAAATGGGAGGGGAGCGGTGGGGCGCCAGACCCGATTTTGGGACCGTCGCAGCCCTCCGACTTGATCCAAGTGCTCCGGAAACTGATTGTTGCGGCGTCGGTGTTGGACAACCCCGACCGACCGCCTATCTGAAGAAGGACCACCATGAAGAGCATGAAGATCGGAATCCGAGGATGGCTCGTCGTGCCCGCGGCGCTGACGCTGGGCGTGATCACCACCCTCTCGGCGGCCCAGGAGTCGTCCCAGTCGTCGCCCACCCCGGCCGCGACCGCCGACCAGGCCCCGCTGCAGGCGATCTTCATGGATGTCTCGGGGAACGTGCGCTGGCGCGCCAACGAGACCGCCGAGTGGAAGAAGGCCGCGGTCAATGACCTGCTCGACCAGGGCGCCGAAGTCCAGACCGGCCTGCGCTCGCGGGCCACGCTGCGCGTGGGCAAGAACTCCACCGTGCTCGTCGACGCCAACTCGAGCTTCAAGGTCTCGCAGGTGGAGCAGGACGGCGGAACGCTGCGCACCGTGATGGCCCTGGAGCGCGGGCGGGCCGACCTCAAGGTCGACCATGTCGGCTTCGTCAACGATGTCCAGCTGAGCACGCCCACCACCACGCTGGCGGTCAAGGGCACCGATTTCGCGGTCAGCACCGGAAGCCTGATGGGCTTCGAGATCCACGGCGCGCGCACGAACGCGATGAACGCCATCGAGCTGCGCTACGCGATCACCAACCTCAAGTACTTCCTCTCCGGCGGCGCGGCGAGCAACAGCCGTCTCCAGGATCCGGTGCACAACGCGTGGCTCACCACGCTCGGACCTCCGGCCATCGCGGGCCTGCTGTCCAGCGCCGCGGAGCAGGAGCAGAAGGCCGGCCAGGGCTTCACCAAGTCCGAGGGCGCCACCGACACCGGCAACACCGCGATGCGCAAGAACGAGTCGGAGACCTGGCAGCGCGGGACCACCGGCAACACGCTGACCGAGCGCACGCTCGACAGCTACTCGTCGCGGACCATGACCGCCGAGGAGGCCGTGGCGGCGCTCCGCGATGTCTGGGTCACCGGTCGCAACCAGGCCATCGCGTTCCGCAATCTCGCGCTGCTGCGACAGCAGCAGGCGAACCAGGCGATCGTCGATCACCGCGCGGCGGTCGATGCGGCGGTCGACGCCGCGGCGCTCGCGGCGGCGGCGTTCGATCTCGCCGTCGAGCACCGGGACGCCACCATCGCCGATCGCATGGCGGCCCACGGCACGCTCGATGGCACGCTCGAGAAGATCGAGGCGCTCGAATTCAAGGGTGCCGAACTCGACACCGCCCTGGCGAACGCGCAGATCGACTCCGCGCATTCGCACTCGATGGCTGCGGCGGCGGCGGCGATGGAAGCCCTGACGCAGGCCGCCAACGCGGAGACCGCGAGCAGCGACAGCACCAAGGCCATCCAGCGCTACTTCGTGGCCCTGGGGCGCACGATCCTCGCGGCGTCCGACTCCGGCGACGCGGCCGAGATCACGCAGGCGGCGGCGGACCTCTGCGCCGACTTCGCGGCCCTGTCGCAGCACTTCGCCACGCTGTCCACGCGTGAGGCCGCCCTCGACGCCGCGGCCAATGCCAACGCCCTGGCGGCGGCCGCCGCCGGCGCCGCAGTCACGGCGCTGGAGGCGCGCCACCAGGCCCTGGATCCGCCGCGGCTCGCGGCGACCTACGGCCAGATGATCCACTGGCCGGATCCGGCGCAAGCCCCGGGCC
>CAZSVT010000250.1:0-3558 GCA_964610365.1 uncultured Isosphaeraceae bacterium | reverse complement strand
TTGCCGCCGGCGCGGATGCACTTCTGGGTGTCCACGGCGCGCCGGTACGGGCGCGAGCCGCGTCCGAGGAAGACATCCTTGAACTGGTTCATCCCCGCGTTGGTGAAGAGGAGCGTGGGGTCGTCCAGCGGCACGACGGGGCTGGAGGGCACCAGGGTGTGACCCGCCCGCTTGGCGAAGAAGTCCAGGAAGGTGCTTCGGATGTCCGCGGCCCGGCGCATGGACCGGGCATCGTACGACTCCCCGCTCCGCCTCACCGCCTCGGCCGCGCGCCTCGCCGAGTGGCGGGAACCGACCGCGGCATCGCCGATGCGGCGTCGCGGCCGCTATCCTGACGCCGATGCATCCGGCCCGACGCCCGTTCGTGGGCGGAAACTGGAAGATGAACACCGTGCGCGGCAGCGCCGTGGAGCTCGCCCGGGCGGTGGTGCAGGGGGTGGACGCGTGGTCCCGGAGGGGATCCGGGGCGGGCGTTCCCGGCGAAGTGGTGATCTTCCCGCCGTTTCCGTGGCTCGTTCCGGTGGCGGAGGTGACGGCTGGGACCGGCGTGGGATTGGGTGCCCAGGACCTTTCACCGGAGCCGTGCGGAGCCTTCACAGGGCAGATCAGCGCCGAGATGATCCTCGACGCGGGAGCCTCATGGGTCATTATCGGCCACTCGGAACGGCGCCGGGGCCTGGGTGAATCGCCGCAGCTTTGCGGCGAGAAGCTCCAGATGGCGGTCGAAGCGGGCCTCCGTTCGGTCCTCTGCGTGGGCGAGTCCTGGGAGGAGCGCCAGGAAGGCCGCACCGACGAGATCAACCGGGGACAGCTCGAGGCCGCGCTGCGGCATGTGACCGCTGATGCGCTCGAGCGGATCGTGATCGCCTATGAGCCGGTCTGGGCGATCGGCACCGGAAGGACGGCCACGGTGGAGGATGCCCAGGCGGCGCATCGAGCGATCCGGGGCCTGCTGGCAAGCCTGTATGCTCCCGCGTCCGCCGAACGGATGCGAATCCTCTATGGCGGTTCGGTGAACGCCGGCAACGCACGATCGCTCTTCTCGGCCTCGGAGGTCGACGGCGGGTTGATCGGGGGCGCGTCGCTCAAGCCTGCCGAGTTCCTTTCCATCGTCGCCGCCACGGGTGCGGCGACCGCGTCGTCGACCGCCTGAAGCACCACCCATGCCCATCCTCTTCACGCTCCTCACCCTCCTGATGATCGTTTCCGCCGGCGCGCTGGTGCTGGTGATCCTGGTGCAGCGGCCGCAAGGCGGCGGACTGGCGCAGGCCTTCGGAGGGGCCGGCGGCGGAGGCACCGACACGGCCTTCGGCGGTCGAACCGGTGATGCGCTGACGGTGGCCACCTGGGTGGCCGCCGGCTTCTTCGTGCTGGTGGCGATCCTGATCAATGTCACGCGACTCGGCCCCGCGCCGGCCACCCCGACGCCGGGCGTGAGCGGCGAGCAGGCGCCCGCGGATGGAAGCGGCAGCGCGCCGGGAGCGCCCGGAACTCCGGGCGCGATGCCGATGCCTGCACCGGGTTCGCCCAATGCGCCGAGGCCCGGGCCCGGCACCGGGACGGCCCCCGGAGTGAAGATCACGCCGACCGCGCCGCCGACGGGGCCCGTTCCCGGAGCCGCACCCGGCACGACGCCCTCGACGCCGCCGGTCGCACCCGCGCCTGCGCCCGAAGCGGCGCCGGCTGCACCCCCGACCGCGCCTCCCGCGCCCGCCGAAGCGCCGAGCGGCGCGCCGTCCGCATCGCCCGCCGCGCGCGGAGCCGCCAGGGTGCGGGCGAGGGCCGGGTTCGGCGCCGCGGCGGGCGGGGAGGACGGCGCTCGCTGCTCGGTCGAGATCCGGTCCGTCAACAACCGCTTCTTCAAGGCGAGCCTTCGCCTCCCGGAGTCGCTGACCTCGCTGGAAGGGGAGATCGAATCCCAGGTGAGTCGGCGCCTGCAGCGCGGCAGCGTGTCGGTGGCCGTGCGATTCATCGACACGAGCAGCCGGGCGGCCGGGCGCCTGAACCTGGAAGTGCTCCGCGCCTACCTCGCCCAGTTCGAGGGGCTCGCGCCGGGCGCGGCGCCGCCGTCGCCGGCGTCGCTTCTGGCGTTGCCCGGCGTGGTGATCGACGACGCCGCCGAACGGCTCTCGGAGCGAGCGCGGCCCATCGTGACGCGCCTCATCGACCAGGCGTGCGATCGCGTGCTGGAGATGCGATCGCGCGAAGGCGAGAGCCTGCGACGCACGCTGGAGCAGCTCGGCGGTGACATCGAGCGCGGCGTGGCGTCCATCCGCCAGCGGGCCCCCGAGGTGGGCGAGCAGTACCGGCGCCGACTCGTGGCCCGCATGCGGACGATGCTGGAGGAGATCGGCGCCGCGGTGCGCGAGGAGGACGTGATCCGGGAAGTGGCGGCGTTCTCCGAGCGCACCGACGTGGCGGAAGAGGTGGCGCGACTGGAAGGGCACCTGGAGCAGCTCCGCCGGCTCCTCGATCCCGCGACCGCCGATCCCGTGGGGCGCACGCTCGATTTCCTGGCGCAGGAGATGCTCCGCGAGGCCAACACGGTGGCCAGCAAGTCCGCGGACGTGGAGATCAGTCGGCGCATCGTGGAGGTCAAGAGCGCCATCGATCGCATCAAGGAACAGTCGCAGAATGCCGAGTAGCCGTGCCCGCCAGCGCTTCGCTCCCGAGGAGGCGATGGCCGTGCTGCGGCAGACCGGCATCGTGGGCGTGGAGCGGGTCACCGAGTTCCCGCGCGGTTCGAGCCGCAGTCCGAAGATGGTGGTGGCGTCGGGGTCGCACCGCTGGCTGGTGAAGCGGCGCTCGCCGTCGAACTCGGCGCCCGCGCGCGTCCGATTCTGCCAGCAGCTCCAGGGCCAGCTGCACGGGGCGGGAATCCGGATCGCCCCGCCGCTGCCGTTCCGCGGAGGCGGGACGGCGCTGGAGCTCGACGGGCACGTCTACGAGTACTTCGACTTCATCGAAGGCGGGCGCTACGAGCGATCGTCCGAACACGCGGCGGCGGCGGGGGAGGCGCTCGGTCGACTGCTCCGCGCCGCCCAGCGACTCCGTCCCGAAGGCGATCCGGTGCACGGCAGCTTCCATGCCTCGGGGATCATCCTCGGGGCCGCGGCGCTGGCGCCGAAGGCGGTGGAGGCCGCCGAGCCGGAGACGCCCGCCGCGCCGGTGCGGGAGCAGGCGGCGGCGCTGCGGCGCCTCTATCGCGAGGCCGCGGAGCGCGCCATGATCAGCGGCTTCGCCGCCACCTTCGTCCAGCCGATCCACGGCGACTTCCACCCCGGAAACCTCCTCTTCGACGCTTCCGGCGTGGCGGCGATCGTGGATTTCGACGCGGCGCGCATCGAACCGCGGGCCGTGGAGGTGGCCAACGCCCTGCTCCAGTTCGCCTCGCAGCGGCTCGCCGGAAGCGCCATCGATTCGTGGCCGCACGGGCTTGATCCGCTCCTCGTCTCCGCTTTCCTGGGCGGCCTCGGCGCCGCGGGGATCCGCCTCGAAACCCGTGAGCGCAGCGCCATCCCCTGGCTTATGATCGAGGCGTGCATCGCCGAAGGAATC
>CAZSVT010000249.1:0-3565 GCA_964610365.1 uncultured Isosphaeraceae bacterium | reverse complement strand
CCCCGGCGACGGCGAGCCGCGGACGGGGACGTCGCACCGTCCGCCGTCGGCCGAACGGGCGGCGTTCACCTCCTTCACGTACCCGCTCCCGGAGTGCGACTTCGAGCACGCGCTGACCATCGACTGGACGAAGGCGGACGAGGTGTTCGGTCCGGGCTGGCTGGAGGGCGAACTGCGGCTGCACACCGACCGCGAGTCGTGTCCCGTGCTGCACTACCGCGTCATGGGGCAGGGCTCGATGCCCGAGGCGGAGTCGCCGAAGCCGTCGTCGGTGACGCCGCCCGCGGCGCCGGTCGCTACGCCGGCCCCGTCGGGCGCAGCAGCAGCGCCACGATGATCAGGATGGCGATGGCCAGCAGGGAACCGAGGATCACCACGGTGGCCTTCGACGGACCGCCCGAGGCGATGCGCGTCGGCCCGACCTCCGGCGAGCCGGCGGCGGATCCGCCGGCGGGGAGGGCTCCGAAGTCGAGCGCCGGCTTGGCGTGCACCGGAGGCAGGCCCTTGGAGACGGCGTCGAGGTCCTCGAGCAGCTCCGCGGCGCTGTGGTAGCGCTCGCGCGGGTTCTTGGCGAGCATCATCTCGATCACCTGCGCCGCGCCGCCGGAGAGCTGCGGATTCACGTGGTCGGGCGGAACGAGCGCCGCCTTGAGGTGCTTGTGCATCACCTCCGACGGCGTCTTCCCCTCGAACGGCAGTCGACCGGTCACCATGTGATAGAAAGTCGCGCCGAGACCGTAGATGTCGGCCGGCGGCCCGATGTCGACGGCGCCGCGCACCTGTTCGGGCGAGATGTAGTAGGGCGTGCCGTACGCCTTGCCGGCCTCCGCCTCGGCGGCCTCCTTGTCGCTCACGGCGCGGGCGAGGCCCAGGTCGGCGAGCTTCACCACGCCGGCCTTGTTGATCATGATGTTCTTGGGCTTGATGTCGCGGTGGATGAAGCCCTGGGAGTGCGCGTGGCGCAGGGCCAGCGCCACCTGCCGGACGATGCCCAGCGCCTCGGCCTCCGGGAACCGCTTCTGGCGCACGATGCGGTCGTGGACCGTCTCTCCGTCCACGTACTCCATGACGAAGTAGTGGTTCTCTCCCGCCTGGGCCACGTCGTACGCCTGCACGATGTGCTGATCGTTGAGGCGGGCCGCGGCCCGGCCCTCCTTGTAGAAGCGCTCGATGAACTTCGGATCGTTGGAGAACTTCTTGGGCAGGACCTTGATGGCCACGGGGCGGTCCAGGCTGAGCTGGCGCGCCAGGTAGACGGTGGCCATGGCGCCCGCGCCCAGCTTGCGGATGACGCGGTACCCGGGAATGCGCTGCTGCGTGCGCTCCGCCTCGAACTCCTGCCGCAGGCGATCGAGCTGCGAGCGCGTGACGAAGTGCCGGTTCACCAGCACGTCCGCCAGGGCGCTCCCCGGCGTCTGCTCCTGCTGCCGGCGGCAGGCCACGACCTCCTCCTCGGCCGCGAGACCGCGGTCCACCACGATCTTCCCGATGAGCGTCTCGAAGCCGGCGCTGCGCGATCCCTCGCCGGCGGCGCTTCCGCCCATGCTGCCGGCCATGCTGCCCTGGGACGGAGGCGCCGCGGGCGCCGCGCCTCCCTCGGCACGGATGCCGGGGGTCGGCGTCGCTCCGGCGGCGCCGGATCGCTGTGGTTCTGACGAAGGCGCTGGATGCTCGGCCAACGGAGGTCTCGCGGAGTGGAGAGCGGCTTCAACTATACTTCGGGACCGCCGATCGGGTCGGCGCCGCGATGCGAACGGAGCCGCAACGGATCCTGATGCTTCGACCCAGCGCCCTGGGGGACGTGTGCCGAACGGCGCCGGTGCTCGCGTCCCTTCGCCGTCGTTTTCCCGACGCCACGATCGACTGGCTCGTTCAGGATTCGTATGCGGACGCGGTGCGGTCGCACCCGGCGCTGGATTCGGTGGTGCTCTTCGACCGCAACGGCCTGCGCGCGTTCTGGCGACCGCGCGCCTGGATGGATCTGGGACGGTGGCTGGCCACGCTCGGCCGGGCCGGCTACGACCTGGTCTTCGATCTCCAGGGGCTGGGGCGCAGCGGTCTCTTCTCCCTGTGCACGCGGGCCCCGCGGCGCGTGGGCTTCCGCGATGCCCGCGAGTTCGGGTGGGTGGGGGTGAACGTGCACGTGGAGCGCGGGCGGAGCCCGCACGCCGTCGACCAGATGCTGCACCTGGTGGAGAGCCAGGGCGTCCCGCCCGTGCGCGACCTGCGCCTCCAGCCTCCGCCGGAATCGATCGAGTCGTGGGCGGCGCTGCGTCGCGATCTCGGCGCCGGCGGCCCGTACGCGGTGCTGGCGCCGACCAGCCGATGGCGCTGCAAGCAGTGGCCGGCGCCGCGCTGGGCCGAGCTCGCCGCGCGCCTGCTGTCGGAGCGCCGCGTGGAGCGCGTGATGGTGGTGGGGGCGCCGGGGGAGGAGTCGCAGACGCGCTGGGCGCGATCGGTGGAGCGATGCGTGGACCTCTGCGGTCGCCTGCGCGTGGGCGAGACGATGGCCGCGATCCGCGACGCGTCGGTGCTGGCGGCGAACGATTCGGCGCCCCTCCACATGGCGGTGGGGCTGGGCGTGCCCTACGTGGGGCTCTTCGGCCCCACCGATCCGCAGCGCGTGGGCCCGTATCGCGGCGACGCGTGGGTGGTGGCGGCGCCGCTGGAGCCCGGCGAGGATCGGCGGCGCTACCGGGCGCGCGGCGACGACGACTCGCTCATGCGGCGCATCGGCGTCGACGACGTGGCGCGGCGGCTCCTGGACGCGATCGCCGATCCCGAGTGGTTCCGGCGCATGGCCGAGGGACGGGCGTGACGCTGCGCGGCGTGCGCATCGTCCTGGCGAGCGTCAGTCCCAGGCGTCGCGAACTCCTGGAGCGGGAAGGCGCGGTGGTGCGCGTGGTGCCGCCGCCCATCGACGACTCCGGCGCTCCCTTCGGCGGAGGCGACCCGGAGACGCTCGTGGCGTCGCTGGCGTGGTTCAAGGCGGCGCAGGTGCTGGATCACCCCGAGGTGCGCTCGGGGGAGCCTCGCGCTTCCTGGCTCCTCGCCGCGGACACCGTCTGCGTGATCGACGGCCGCATCGCCGGCAAACCCGCCACGGAGGCCGAGGCGTCGGAGATGGTGCGGTCGATGTCGGATCGGCGGCACGCGGTCTTCACCGGGGCGTGTCTCGTGGACCTCGGGGCCGGCGATCGGCGCCTGTTCGTGGATCGAGCCGAGGTGGAACTCGGGCCGCTGGACGAGCGCGCGGTGCGGGAGCACCTCTCGTCGCGCCGATGGGAGGGGCGGGCCGGGGGCTACAACTTCTCCGAGGCGCGCGACGCGGGCTGGCCGATCCGCTGCGCGGGCGACGAGACGACGGTGATGGGACTTCCGATGCGGCGCCTCGCCGAGTTCTTCGCCGGCGTCGGTCGCCGCGCCTCGCGGAGCGGCGCATGAGCGGGCGCTGGCGGGTTCGTCGCCACCTGCTTCGTCCGGCGTCGTGGCTCTACGGCGCGGGCGTGGCGGCGTGGCGCTCCATGCATCGCCGACCCGCGGCGGTCCGGCACCTGCCCATCCC
>CAZSVT010000248.1:0-3665 GCA_964610365.1 uncultured Isosphaeraceae bacterium | reverse complement strand
TGGAGCTGGTCGAGACAGGTCCCGGTCACGGAGTAGCTGACCCGGAAGCGCCCCTCGTGGCGGCGCACCAGGTCGAGGATCTTCTCCGTGGCGGGGCGATAGCACTTCTCCGCCACCTTGCGGAGGATGCGCTCGTTGGCCTCGTTGTCGAAGTAGAACGGATCGGTGTCGAACACCGAGTACCGGCGGAGCCGGAACGGCTGGTGGACCTGGAAGTAGAAGCACACCGAAGCCATGGGGGTCGAGATGCTACCCTCCGCGCGGGCCCGGGGTCGCAGCGCTCCGGCCCGCCCCCGTCATGACGCCGCCCGCCTCGAATCCCTCCGCAGCGCACCCCGCAGGCTCCGTGGATCGCCCGATGCTGGCGCGCCGGATCGCCGAGGCGGCGCTCCTGCGGGGCACCTTCACGCTGCGCAGCGGCCGCACCAGCTCCTTCTATCTCGACAAGTACCTCTTCTCCACGCGCCCGGAGATCCTGCGCGACCTCGCCACGCTCTTCGCGGCCCGCGTGCCCGCCGGCACCCGGCGGCTCGCCGGCGCCGAGCTCGGCGGCATTCCGCTCGTCTCCGCCACCAGCCTGGCCTGCGGACTCCCGTGCATCTTCGTGCGCAACGCGAAGAAGGAGTACGGGACGGCCAAGCAGCTCGAGGGCGTGGTGGAGCGCGGCGACCGCGTGGTGCTGATCGAGGATGTGGCCACCACCGGCGGCCAGGCGCTCGAAGCCGCCAAGGTGCTCGCGGACGCCGGCGCCGTGGTGACGCATGTCATCGCCACCATCGACCGCATGGAGGGCGCCCGCGAGAACGTGGAGCGCGCCGGCATCGCCTTCGACGCCCTCTTCACCGTGCGTGATCTCGGCATCGAGACCGGCTGAACCCCCGCCGGCGCGGGAGGATCGGGACCGCATGCTCCTCTCGGTGATCGTCACCACCTACAACCGTCCCGACGCGCTGGACGCGGTGCTGGAGGGCCTCGTCGCGCAGCGCGAGGCGGCGCTGGGCGGGCTCGCCTCGCAGCGCGACGCGGCGCCGGACGGTTCCGCCGCGCCGCAGGGCCGAGCCGACGCACCGCAAGGCCCGGGCCCCGCGCCCGCCTTCGAGATCCTGGTGGCCGACGACGGCAGCGGCGAGGAGACGCGCGGGCTGGTGGATCGGTGGCGCCGACGCCTGGGCGACGCCCTTCGCCATGTCTGGCACCCGGACGAAGGATTCCGCGCCGGCGCCATCCGCAACCGGGCGGCGGCCCAGGCCCGCGGCGGGATCCTGGTCTTCCTCGACGGCGATTGCATTCCCCGTCCGCGATTCGTGGCCGCGCACGCCAGCGCGCATGCCGCCGCCCCCGACACGCTCCTCCGCGGCAGCCGGGCGCTCCTGTCGGAGTCGTTCACGCGGCGGGTGCTGGCGGAGCGGATCCCGGTGCACGCCTGGTCGGGCGCCGCGTGGATCGCCGCCCGACTTCGCGGCGAGGTGAATCGCCTCTCGGGGCTGCTGCGGATGCCCTGGTCGCGCGCGGTCGGCGCGCCGCGCCGCGAGTGGCGCAGCGTGCGGACCTGCAACCTCTCCCTGGCCCGCGACCGCTTCGAGCGGCTCAACGGCTTCGATGAGCGATTCGTCGGCTGGGGCTACGAGGACAGCGACCTGGCCATCCGCGCCCTCAACGACGGCCTTCGCGTGCGCCGCGCCGGACCCGACGCCACCGTCCTGCACCTCTGGCACCGCGAGAACGATCGCCGATTCGAAGGCGAGAACCTGGCGCGACTGGAATCCACCGAACGCTCGGGCGCCGTTCGCTCGCCGATGGGACTCACCGAAGCGGCGCGGAGCGGGGCGTGAGCCGCCCATGACCGAGCCCACCCGCGATGTCTGGGCCACCCCGCTGGATCGCAGCGCGCGACGGCGCTGGCGCCGGATCGGCACGGCGGCCGGACTGGTGCTCCTCGGAGCCGCGGTGATCGTCCTCTGGCGCCGCGGCCACGAGATCCCGGGGGCTCTCGCGGCGCTGCGCCAGCCCTCGCCCACGGCGCTCGCCGTCCTCTTCGGGTCGATCGTGGCGTCCACCCTGCTCAGCGCCGTGGTGCTGCGCGTGCTCATCGCCCGATACGGCCGCGTCGGATTCGTGGAGATGACGGAGCTGGTCTGCTCCAGCACGCTGGGGAACTTCGTGCCGCTCCAGCCGGGCCTTGCCGGTCGCGTGGCCTACCACCACCTGGTGAACCGGATCCCGGTGCGGCGCACCGTGCTGTCGCTGGCGGAGGCTTCGCTGGCCAGCGCCGTGTCGGTGGGCCTGCTCTTGGCGGCGCTCTGGGCCCAGCAGCGCGGCGAGGGCGGCTGGCCCTGGTGGACGACGATGCTGGCGGGGCTCGTCGGCGTGCCGCTCCTGGCGCTGCCCGCGCTGCGCCCCTTCGCCTGGGCGCTCCTGGCGCGGTGGACGGAGCTCCTCCTCTGGGGCGCCCGATCGTGGGCGTGCTTTGCGCTCGTCGGCGAACCGATCGAACCGCGCGCGGCGCTCGCCTTCGGCTGCGTCGCGGTGAGCGCCAACCTGGTGCCGTTCATCGGCAACGGGCTGGGAATCCGCGAATGGGCGGTGGGACTGCTGGCCACGCCGCTCGCGGGCATTCCGTTCCAGGCGGGCCTGGCCGCGGAGCTGGTGGGGCGCGCCGCCGAGCTGCTCTTCTTCGTTCCCGCCGGACTCTGGAGCGGACGCGGGATCATGCGCCGTCTCCGCGCCGCGCTCGCCGCCGCTCCGGAACGGGCGGCGCCGCCTTCGGCGCGCCCGGCGCGCTGACTCAGCGGTCCCCGCCCAGGCCGAATTCCTTCTGCATCTCCGCCACGCGGTGGCGCAGCGCCCCCTGCACGCTGTCGGCGATGAAGACCAGGTGCGGCTGGGCGGTGCGCCGCGCCACGTCGAAGACCGGATCCTCCGGATCGCGCACGCGGCGGAGCATGAAGGCCTCCAGGACGATCGGGTCGGTCGTGCCGCGCATCACATCCAGCAGCGGTGCGTCGGCCAGCATGGTGTTGGGCATCACCATGAGGATCCACGCCTGCACCACCGGCGGATAGCGTCGCCACATGGGGGCCAGCCGCCCCCACTCCTCGGCCAGCTGCCGAACGAGCGTTCGATCAGTGGAGACCTCCCGCGACGCGAGGGAGAGTCCCGCGAAGACGAAGTCGACGGGGTCGAGCAGGGAGTCGGGCGCCTCGATCTCCGTGCGCACCCGCGCCCGCCACGCATCGTCCACGCGGGCGCCGTCGACGCGGATCTCGCCAGTGGTGACGCTGGCGCCCATGAAGCCCACGCCCACGCGCGGGAGGTTGGCCACGAAGTTCACCACCACGCGGAAGTCGATCGTCGCGCCCTTCAGCGCGTTGTAGCCCAGGATGGCGCCGAAGTTCATGTACGAGAGATCGATCGGCAGCGCGAGCGTCTCGCCCGGCGCGAGCTCGATGCGGCGATCGAGCCCGAGGATCGCCGACGGCAGCTCCGTCCCGCCCTCGCCGATGGAGGCGATGCTCATGGAGATCGCGGCACGCGGGTCGATGGGGCCCCCGGGTTCGATGGCCAGCGTCAGCGAGGTGCGGTTCTGCACCGTGAGTCGCAGGCGAATCGGCTCGAAGGCGGCGAAGCGCCGCTTCGACCCGTCGCTTCGGCTGCCGGAGCGCATC
>CAZSVT010000247.1:0-3697 GCA_964610365.1 uncultured Isosphaeraceae bacterium | reverse complement strand
GACGCACGCGAACGGCCGGCGCGGGCGGCTACGCGTAGCCGAGCCGCTCGAGGTCCTCCTCGGAGAGGCCGAAGTGGTGGCCGATCTCGTGCAGCATCGTGATCCGGATCTCGCGGCGGACGCGCTCCTCGCCGCCCAGCTCGGTGCCATCCTCGTCCACCCACGGCTCCCAGCCGCCGGCCTCGTCGATGATGCCGCGCCGGAAGATCTGGATGCGTTCGGGCAGCGTGGGACGATCCGAGACGCTGCGCTCCGTGAGCGGCACGCCGCTGTGGAGTCCGCAGAGATCGTCCTCGTCGGGATCGAGACCGAGCTCCCGCATCAGCCGGCGCGTGGGGGCGTCGTCCACCACCAGCGGCGTCTCGTCCAGGAGACGACGCAGGCGCGCCGGCAGCCGCTCGATCTCCTCCTCGAGCAGGGCGTCGAACCGTTCGCGCTCCGCGTCGTCCAGCTTCACGGCGCCTCCATGGCGCCCACGAGCTCGGCGATGGAGCGCACGCCCTGTCGGCCGCACCAGGCGTCCAGCCCGCGCACCACGCGGCGCGGCAGCGCCGGATCCACGAACAGCCCCGTGCCGATGCCCACCGCCGACGCCCCGGCCAGGATGAACTCCGCCGCGTCCTCCCAGCGCATCACGCCGCCGAGGCCGATGATGGGAATCGCCGCCCCGCGCGTCACGAGGCGGTGGACGTCGTGGACCACGCGCACCGCGATGGGATGGATCGCCGGGCCGCTCAGTCCGCCGGCGCCGCGCGCCAGGCGCGCCCGTCGCGTCTCGGGATCGATCGCCAGCGCCGGGAAGGTGTTCACCAGCGTCAGGCCGTCGGCGCCGCCGGCGACGGCGGTCTCGGCGAGACGCACCAGGTCGCCCGCCCCGGGCGAGAGCTTCACGAAGAGGCGCTTGTGCATCACCGCCGGGCGCACGGCGCGGAGGAGATCCGCCAGGAGGCGCGGATCGTCGCCGAACTGGAGCCCCGTGGCGGTGTTCGGGCAGCTCACGTTGAGCTCGATGAGGGCCACCTCGCGGCGACCGTCGAAGGCGCTGGCCACGGCGAGGTAGTCGTCGATGGAGTGTCCCGCGGCCGACGCGAAGACCGGACATGGCATCGACGCGGCGCGCGGCAGCCGATCGCGCACGAAGGCCTCGACCCCCGGGTTCGCCAGCCCGATGGCGTTGAGCATCCCCACCGGCAGCTCGATGAGGCGCCACGGCGCGTTCCCGCTGCGCGGTTCGCGCGTGATGCTCTTGGTGGTGATCGCCCCGATCTCCGAAAGCGGCATGGCGTCGGCGATCTCGTCGAGTTCCCCCGCCGTCCCCGCCGCCAGCACCACCGGATTGCGGAGCCGGACCCCCGAGAGCGTCGTGTCCAGGCGAGCCGGCGCCGCCTCCGTCACCGGCCCGCACCCAGGCGCGACAGGACCTCCTCGTCGATGCCGAGGTAGTCGTACATGTGCTGGTCGTAGATCTGCTGATCCCGCTCGCGCGAGAAGTCCAGGCGCATCTCGTTGATGACCTTGGTCCCCTGCCCGATCCAGGTGCGCCAGGTCTCGGCCGCGATGTGCTCCTGGATCCACGCGCCGATCGGCCCCTTGAAGGGCGGCGACGGCATCCGGCTCCCGGGTCGCCCGGTGCGACGGCAGATGAACGAGCCCGCCGCCCCGCCTTCCGTGCCGCCCGCTCCGGCCGGCGACGCGGGCGCCGCCACCGCCGGCGGCTCGCGCCCCAGATCGCGCAGCAGCGCCGCCATCGCGTCGCGCGGCTGCAGGTCTCCGCGCTCCGCGGCCACGCGGTACCCGCGCTGGAGCGTCTCGACCGCCCGGTCGGCCCAGCCCGCCTGCACCATCGATCGACCGGCCCGTTCGTACGCGCGGCTCATGTCGGGAGCGATCTCGATGCACCGGGCGAAGGACTCCGCGGCCTCGGCATGACGACCCTCGGCGGCCAGGGCGTTCCCCAGCGAGAAGTGGGCCATCTCGTTGGTGGGGTCCGCCTCGGCCATCTTGCGGAACTGCGCGATGCGGTCGGCGTCGCTCATCGGGGCCTGCGCTCCCCCGCCGGCTTGCCGAGGAAGGTCTCCAGGCGCATCCGGCGGATCAGTTCCAGGAGATGGTCCGGCATGCGCTCCAGCGTGACGCGGCGGCCGTGGGCCTGGCGCTCGTTCACCAGCATCACGAGCAGCCCGACGCTGGCGCTGGACATGAAGGTGATGCCGTGGCAGTCCACGCGCAGATCGCTCTGCCCGCTGCGGGCCATCGATTCGATGACCGCGCCGAAGACCACGCCGGTGCGGCTGTCGATGGCGCCGCGGATCTCCAGCACCTCGACCCCTTCCTCTTCGCGCCATGTCATGCCGAACTCGCGCATGGACGCAACAGGGTACCTCACATCCAGTGGCGGCGATGGTAGACCCACCACTCGGCCAGCAGGAGCAGCAGGCAGGCGCCGAGCGCCCACGGCCAGAGGTCGGAGAGCATGCCCGATCCGGCGGCGCGGCCGGCCACGCGCTCCGTGCCGATGGTGATGGTCTCCACCGTGCCGATGCGGCCCTCCGCGGGGTCCAGCATGTTCACCGCGAACGGCCGCGACTCGCGCTGACCGCGGCTGGTCCAGGAGAGCTCGTAGGCGCCGGCCCGGCGGAGCGGGCCCCACGCGAACTGCGCCGGGTCGGGCACCGCCAGCGATTCGGTCGTCCCGTCGGGCAACCGCAGCGAGACATCCTTCGCGTCGGAGGGAAGCCGCGTGGAGATGACCTCGCCGGGCGCCAGGCCTCCGCCCACGGCGGGATCGCCGAGCGACCCGAGCCACTCCACCGCGTTGGCCACGAAGTTGACGAAGCCGCGCTGGAGCGGCCAGTTCGAATCGAGCGGGTGGAACGGCACCACCACCGCCTGCACCGCGCCGCGCTGGCCGTAGGCGATGACCGGTCCCTCGATCGATTCGGCGATCACCTGCACCTCGCGCGACGGCGCGGTGGCGGTCATCTCGGCGACGATCACCTCGTCCAGGTTCACCGCCCGCAGCACCGGGTGATCGCGGGTTGCGCTCGCCACGCGCACCGACTCCTTGAGTCCGTACGGATTGAACGCCGGCGCGGCGGGCCCGCGCGGGACGCCGAAGGAGAGGATCCTCCCGGCGGCGAGCCCTTCGGGCCAGCAGTCCAGCAGGACGATCACATCGTGCCGATCGGGCCCGATCTCCCCGGCGGCCGCGGCGCGGGTGAACTCGTCGCAGCCGTAGAGGCGCAGGTCGGCCAGCGGCATGCCCTCCAGCACCATGCGGAGGACCTCGGCGCGGTCTCCCGCCAGGGCCACGCGCAGGCGCTTCGGCGGCGCCATGGCCAGTCGCGCCGCGTTGTCCACCATGTACGCATCGTCGGCGAGCCATCGGACCTCGAGCAGGCCGCGACCGCTCTGCTCGAACGGCCGGAAGGTGAGTCTCGCCACGCCCGGATCGAATCGCCCCGACTCCTCGCGCGCCGCGGCGATGGAGATCGGCTTCGGAGTGACGGCGCGCACGATGCCGTCGACCACGAGCTGGGCGTCCCCCTGCACCGGCGCGGCCGCCGTGTTGCGGAACGCGCTGAAGACCTCGATCTCCTCGGGCTTGGCGGCGGAGCGATCGGCGGCGATCGCCTCCAGCCCCGCGTTGGCGGTGGCGGCGTCGCCGACGGGCGTGTACGCGAGCGACTCGCCGGCG
>CAZSVT010000246.1:0-3699 GCA_964610365.1 uncultured Isosphaeraceae bacterium | reverse complement strand
TGCGAAGACCCTTAGGGAGTTGGTTGCGCTTCTGGGCGCCGTGACGGCGGCCATCCGCACGCTCAATGCGCCGTGGGGTTTCGGCATCTCCGCGCGGCGGATCACGGTGAGCACGGTGGGACTGCCCGCGGCCATCCGGAAGCTCTGCGGGTTCGAGATCCCGGTGACGCTGGCGCTCTCCCTGCACGCGCCGCTGGACGAGCTGCGCCGCGAGATCATCCCGTGGGCCGAGTACTCCACGATCGCCGAGCTGCTCGACGCATGCCAGGAGTGGTTCGACAAGACCGGCCGCGAGATCACGCTGGAGTACATCCTGCTCGGCGGCGTGAACGATCGCCCATTCCACGCCACCGAGCTCGCGCGCCTGGCCAACTCCATGCGCGCGAACGTGAACCTCATCCGCTACAACGAAGTGGCGGGACTCCCCTACCGGCGACCCACCGACGACGATGTGCTGCGCTTCCAGGAGATCCTGCGAGGCAAGGGCGTCAACACCCACATCCGGCGCAGTCGCGGTCGCGACATCGCCGCGGCATGCGGGCAGTTGCGGCACGAGGCCTCCGCCGCCGGGCGGCCCGATCAGCGATAGGTCCGCGGCCGTCGCCCGGGTCCCGGCCCGTCAGACCCGCCGCGCCAGGCTCTCGAACTCCTCGAGGGTGAGCGAGCGGATGCGGCCGTCCAGGGCGCGCTCGTGGAGCTGTCGCAGCACGGACGCCCAGTGCGCCGCGTGCTGCGGCTCGGTGCACGCGCGATCGAGCAGGCCGACGAGCGCGTCGCGCCGCTGCCGGTCCTCGGGTGAACCGCGCGCCGCGACCGGCACCAGGCCCCGCAGCGAACGCACCAGCCGCGCCGGCCAGTCGCTGGAACGGAAGTCCAGGCGGAAGCGCCTTCCGAAGGCCGTCGCCTCGATGCGATTCAGGTAGCGGCGCTCGATGCGATCGCCGCGCGCCAGCCGGATCTCGAGCTGCTCCCTCGTGCGACGATGCTGCTCGATGCTGGTGCACATGGTGGTCACATAGAGGAGATCGCGGGGGAGCCAGAGTTCCGCCAGCGGAAGGACCGCCAGGCGCGTCCACTCCTTGGCCGCGGCGTCGGGATCGGCGCGGTGGACGCCCGCCACCTGCTCGGCCAGCCGCTGCGCATAGGCGATGCCGCCGAACATCACCGCCCGGTGGAGCGCCACCACCAGGTCCCGCTGCGCCGCCCGTCCCTCGGCGGTCGAGTCGAGCTCGGGCATGCGCGCGAGCTGCGCCTCCAGGATCCAGCGCAGCCGCGCCGCGTTGCGCCGCCCCAGGCGGCCGTCGCGCGCCAGTTCCAGCACCAGCCGCCGCGCCAGGCGCGGCAGCGGCTCCACGCTCTCGCGCGCCTCGCGCTGGCGGGACTCGGGACGGGCCGCGAAGCGCCGTCCCGCGTCAAAGGCCTCCTGCGAACGCCCGAATCCCCGCGCCTCGGCGCGTCGCAGCGCCGCCTCCACCGCTTCCACGCTCACGGGAATGAGTCCCCGCTGGAAGGCCGCGCCCAGGAGCGCCACGTCGGCGAGCCGATCCGTCAGGAAGGTGCGGCGCAACTGCCGCGCCAGGTCGGCGGCGATCACGCCGTCCGGCACGCACACCAGCTTCGCGGCGCCGGCCAGCCGCGCGGCGGCGGCGAGCGACGCGTCGTCCACCTGGTCCCGCAGCGCGCCGTCGTTGAGCACCGCGTGCGTGCGCTCCGGGCTCGCCACGCGCAGGAAGGGATCGGGGCCGAGCGCCCGCAGCGCTTCCACCGGATCCACGCCCACCAGGTCGGCCTCGCCGTACGGAACGCCGGTGGCGATGACCGCTTCCTCGCCCGGCTCCAGTCTCGTGAAGAGCACCTGGGACCAGGAGCGACGACCCGGTCCGATCGGCACGGTGTGCCAGGTGGACTGCACGCGATACCCCATGGCGCGGCCCGCCTCGCAGACGACCATGGCGGCCACGCCGGGAGGCTCCCCACGGTACCCCGCGAAGTGGGCGCGCCAGACGCCCTGTCGGGCGTGGACCGGGCGCGGCGGCGGCAGGCGCCGCTCGGACGCCTCCACCGGAATGCGCGGCGGACGGGTGCGCACCACCTCCACCTGCTCCAGGAGCGGCATGGCCGAGAGGTGCGGCAGCCACGATCCGCCTTCGCTCTCCACCGACACCGTGAACTCCGTGCGCACCGGATCGCTGCCGCGCTCGAGCCCGCGCTCCACCAGCGCGGCCGCCGCAAGCGGGCGCAGCGAGCACGCGGTCTCCGCCGACCAGATGAGGCGCTGCGACGAGACGAAGCCCAGTCGGTCCACCTCGGCCAGGGCCCGCTCCAGCGCCGCCACGTCGCGGCGCGCCGGCGGCCCGTCGACCACCACCACCAGCGTGGTCCCCTCGCGCTCCGCCGCTTCGCGGAGCAGCGTCATGCAGGCGCCGCGATCGTTGAGATCGGCGCGATCCACGCGGAGGCGCGCCGCGCCGTCGCCGGGCACGGCGGCGCGCGCGAGACGCTCCGGGTCGGGTTCGTCGCCCGCACCGACATCGCAGAGGAGGAAGAGGCGCGGCTGCGCGCTCTGCGTGGCCTGGCGGATGGCGGAGATCCCCTCCGCGGCGAATCGACGGCGATCCCAGAGTTCCGTCAGCACCACGCGCTCACCCGGCGGCACCGGCGCGCCCTCCACCACCAGGCTCGTGCGCGGCGCGTCGCTGTCCTCCTCGGTCCGAGTGGCCAGCTCGGCCGAGACCTCCAGGAGGAGCGCCCGCATGGATTCCATCGCCCCGGAGACGCCGATGCCGACGCCGCGCCTCGGCACCGGGATCGCCTCCACCTCCGGTTGCGCCGCGGCCAGGCGCGACGCCACCTCGAGATTGGGGCGCACCGAGTGCAGCAGGTGCACCACCTTGCGGGCCAGGATCGATGGACGCAGGGCGTCGTTGACTTCGATCGGGACGAAGGCGTGCTCGTCGACGCCGGGCAGCCGGTCCCACCAGAGGAGCGCGGGCTGCTCCCCCGCCGCCCGGGCCCGCTCCGCAAGGGCGATGAGCTCCGTCGCCACGCTTCCCGGCCGAGGCTCGAGCACCGCCACGTTCTCGCAGCGGCCGAGGAGCCGCATGGCCGCCGCGTCGTCCAGGGGATGCGTGAGCCCCAGGCGCACCAGCGGCACCCGACCGGTCAACCCCAGCTCGCGAAGGACATGCTGCGCCGCCACCAGGCAGGGACCGACGGCCACGAATCCCCATCGCTCGCGCTCACCGGGACTCGGCAGCGCCAGGTGACGATTGAGCTCCAGGCGCCGCGCGAGCCGCAGGGCATCGAGCCCTTCGCCGCCGCGCGGCGTGCGCCGCTGTCGTCGGAGGGCCAGCAGCGTGTCGGCGCGATCCATGACCCGGTTGGGCCGCGCTCGGATCGTCTCCAGCGCGCGGAGGATGGAGACATGCACCGTCAGGATCGCCGCCCCGCCCGCGGCACGGGCGATGCGGAGGCCATCGTCCATCAGGTCGCGCAGCGATCCCACATCGGCCGGCTCCAGCGCCGGAAGCCCCAGGTGCTGCGCCGCCAGGCGGGGACACGCCGCGGGCGAGAGGTCGGGGTTGTCCTCGATCACCACCAGCGCCGCGCCGCCGGTTCCGCCGGCGCCGACGGCGGCCGCGCTTCCCGGCGCCGCGCCGTCCGGGTTCGCGCCGGCGCCCGCGCGACGCCGCAGCCGGC
>CAZSVT010000245.1:0-3744 GCA_964610365.1 uncultured Isosphaeraceae bacterium | reverse complement strand
ACCACGTGGGAAAGCTCCTCGGAGAGGCGGCGAAGGCGCGGGCCCGCTGCGCGGTGATCCTGGGACGGGAGCTGGAGCAGGGCCTGGTGGCGCTGAAGGACCTCGACTCGGGGGCGCAGACATTGATTCCCGCGGAGGCGATCCGCGAGACGCTGCGCGCGCGGCGCGATGCGCCGCCGGGCGGGATGTCGTCCGCGCCGCCGGGCGCGGGACCCGGCGCGGAGCCCGTCGCGTGAGGATCCTCTGGGTGACGGCGGTGCCGCGCGAAGCGGAATCGCTCCGCGGCGTGGACGGGGAGATCGTGGTGGGCGGCATCGGGCGCACGAACGCGGCGGCGGCCGTCACGGAGGCGCTGCTGCGGCGGGGGCCCTTCGACCTCGTGGTGAGCGCGGGCGTGGCGGGAGCGCTTCCGGGCTCCGGCCTGCGGCTGGGCGACCTGGTGGTGGCGGACGGCTGCGTCTACGCGGAGGAGGGCGTGATCCAGCCCGACGGCTTCCGCACCATGGACGCCGTCGGCTTCCCGCTGGGACCCTTCGCCGGCAATCGAGTGCCCACGAGCGACCGCGTGGCGACGCTGGCGCCGGAGGGCGCGCGGCGCGGGGCGATCGCCACCGTGGCCACCTGTTCCGGCACCGACGCCGCCGCCGCCGAGGTGGTGCGCCGCACCGGAGCCGTCGCCGAGGCGATGGAGGGCGCGGCGGTGGTGCACGCGGCGCTGCGTCTGAGCGTGCCGGGCGGCGAGATCCGCGCCATCTCCAACGACACCGGTGATCGTCCGCGCCAGCGCTGGGACCTGGACGCGGCGTTCGCCGCGCTGCGCCGGCTCGCTCGATCCTGATCAGCAGCCCGGGGCGGCGGCGCCGGACCGCGTGCTTCCGCGCGGGCCCCCGGCGAAGGCCTCGAACCGCGGCGCGAAGCGCGCGCCGCCGAGCGAAGGGTCCAGCTCGCGCAGCATCGCCACGCGCGACGACGCGACCGCCGCATCGCCTCCCGCGCGTCGATGGCACTCGATCATGCGCAGGTGACAGAGCCACCAGGCAGCGTCGCGCTTCGAGGCGTCGGCGGTGAATTCGCGATCGGCGATGAGGCGCTCGTAGATGGCGGAGGCGCGACCGAGCGCGGCCCGGTCGTCGTCGGCGGCGGTGGCGCAGAGGCACTCGGCGCGGGCCAGGAGGAGATCGGCGCGATCGGGCGCCTCGGCGAGGAGCGCCTCGAGGATCGCGGCGGCGGCCTCGGCATCCCCCGCGGCGCGGAGGCTCTGGGCCAGGAGGAACCGCAGGCGCACGCGATCCGGCGGCGGTGGGCTCGTCGCGTCGATGAGCGATTCGAGCAGCGACGACAGCCGGTGCACCGCGGCGGCACGCCGTGCCTCGGCCGGGCGCACCTCCCCCGGCTGGAGCGGAGGGGCGATGCGACCGAGGATCGACACGGCGTGCTCCAGGAGCGCCGCATCGGCGCCCGGCCGCGCGGCGGCCACCACCGGATCGGCGGCGAGATCGCGATCGAGCAGGGCCAGCGCCTCCATGCGGCGCTCGAGCAGGCGCCCGCGCACTCCGGGGGCCGCCTCCTCCGCGGCCTGCGCCGTCGCCGCGGGCGTCATCTCCAGGGCGGCGAGGGCCGCGTCGGGATGATCGGCGCCGAGGGCGACCACCGCCAGGGCGAGCGAGAGTCGCGCCCGCAGCGGCGCGAGGGCGTCGCCCGCGCCCGTGGGCGTCGAGGCGAGGATCGATCGAACCGACGCGAGCGATTCGTCGAGCGCGGCGCGCGACTCGGCGGTGGTGGTGTCCCTCGCCGCCAGTCGCTCGGCGTCGAGCACCAGGAGCGCGACCCTCCAGCGCGGCCGCGACGGGAGATCGGGATAGAGCGAGACGCCGATCTCCAGGGATCGTCGAAGGCGAGCGCGGGCCGGACCCTCGGCCACGGCGCCGCCGGCGTCGACGAAGGGCGGCGAGACGCGATCGAGCGCCTCGGCCACGAGGACCGCGCGATCGATGGCCTCCGCGGCGCGCGGCTCCGAGCGGAAGCGCTCGGCGAATTCCAGGAAGGCGTCGGTGCTCTCCTCGTGCCTGGATCGACGGGCCTCGAGCCGGGCGACCAGGTCGAGCGCGGTGGCGCGCCACGGGTCGGCGGGTTCCAGTCCCTCCAGGGCCGCGCGGGCGCGGCCGAGCGCCGCGTCGAGCGCCGCCGCATCCGCGGGCGACGATGGATCGCTGCGGGCGGCCGCGAGCGCCGCGGCCAGTTCGAGCCGGGGTTCGCCGTGGAATCCGCCCGGCTCCGACGCCGCGACATCGGCGAGCCGCGCCAGGATGGCGTCGCGCCACGCCACGCGCCGGGAGGCCGGCGCCGATGCCACCGCCGCCACGAGCGGGGCCACCCATTCGCGCGCCGGAGCCCCGGCGTCGAGCCGGAGTCGGGCCTCGAACTCCGCGAGTCGGCGCGGGAAGTCCCGGTCGACGGCGGCGCTCGCCGGGGCGCCGCCGGCGCCGCCCGCGGCCTCGGGTCCGGCGGCGGTCGAGATCGAACGGACGCGCTCGAGGGCGGCGTGGAGATCGCCGCGCAGCGACTCCGCCAGCGCCGCCCAGAGTTCCGCGCGCCGCAGCAGGTCGCGATCGGCGCCGGCCGCGTCGATGGCCGCGCTCCGCGCGCGGGCGAAGGCCTCGGCGTCCGTCGCGGCACCGGAGGCCAGGAGCGACGCGCAGGCGGCGTGCCAGCGCGCCTCGCCGGGGAGTTCGTCCAGGAGGGGCAGCAGCCGTGCCAGCGCCGCCCGGCCGCGTTCGCGACGCGCCTCGGGCATCGCGTCGAGGACGATCGCGGCCAGCGCCTGCGACAGGCCGACGAGGAGCGGCAGTCGACGCGGCGTCTCCACCACCTCCAGTCGGTCCAGGAGCGCCAGCCGTTCCGCGTCCAGCGGCGTGGTCGGATCCGAGAGCATCGCGATCGACTTCGCGGCGCTCGTCTCGGCGCGCTGCGCCAGATCGAGCATCACGGCGACCGTGCCTCCCACGCGCCGCCACTCCTCGTGCGCCGGGAGCGAGAAGAGCACCGTGTCGAGGTCGCCGCCCAGCCGGAGCACCGAGATGAAGCACTCCTCGGCGGCGTCGGCCAGCCAGAGGGCGGCCCGCGGGTCGCCGGGCCGCGCGTTCACGAGATCGCGCAGTCCGTCGAGCAGGCTCTCGGCGGCGCGGCGGCGGGCCGCGAGCGGGAGGTTCAGATCGCGCGCGTCGCGTCGAAGGGCGTCCAGGCGGGCCAGCGCCGGCGCGACCTCCGGCAGCGGCGGAATCGCCGGCGCCGATGGAGGCGCCGCGGCCGGCGCCGGGGGCGGAACGGCGGGCGGTGCCATGACCGTCGTCGCGGGCGGTGCGCCCGGCGGCGACGCGATCGACGGTGCGATCATCGCGGGCGAAAGGATCAGCACCGCGCCGAGCCATGCGCCGGGCGCGCCCGCGGTGATCCGGGCGCCGGCGCGGGCCTGCGCGTCGCATCGCCGGCGCCGTGGCGCGTCACCGCGACGAGGGCGGGACATCGATGATGCTCCGACGGGTCGATGCACGGTGGAGTGGCCGCGTCACTCGATCGCGGCGCCCGCGGCGGCCGCCCCGGGCGCCAGGCCGAGTTCGTCGCGCGAGAGGAAGCGATACGCGCCGGGTCCGCCGTGCCGTTCGGCGATGCGCTCGAGCGTGCCACCGGGATCGCGCTCCAGGAACTGCACGCACTGGATGCGGGCGCGTCGGCGACCCGTGCGCG
>CAZSVT010000244.1:0-3744 GCA_964610365.1 uncultured Isosphaeraceae bacterium | reverse complement strand
CTTCCCCTGCTCCGCCGTCAGCAGCCGCGCCAGCCGTTCGCGATCGTCCAGCATCCGGCGCGAGAGGGCGTGGAGCAGCGCGGCCCGCTCCGCCGCCGGGCGCTCGCGCCACGCGGGGAGCGCCCGCACCGCCGCCTCCACCGCCTCGTGGGCCTCCGTCGCACCGCCCGCGGCCACGACGCCCACCACCTCGTCGGTGGCGGGATTCCGCACCTCGAAGCGCTTCCCGGACACGGCATCGCGCCGAACTCCGTCGATGATCATGCGACCGTCGAAGTGGCGTGCGTCCATCGTGATGGACGAAGCGTACACTCGGCGGTGACGCGGGTCGGCGGCGCGCGCGGCGCATCGCCCCACCGCGTGCCGCCCGCCGCCGGTCCTTCCGGCACACCGCGATCCCAGCCAGGAGTCGTCATGGCCAAGGCAGTCGTCGATCCCGTGGAACTGAGGCGCTTCGCCACCGATCTTCGCCGCTTCGTGGGTGACCTCCAGGGCCAGATGTCCACGCTCGGAGCCCGCATGGGCACGCTCAGCCAGAGCTGGAAGGACCAGGAACAGGCGAAGTTCGCCGAGGAATTCGACGCGACGATGAAGGTGCTCCAGCGATTCGTCAAGGCGGCGGAGGTGCACGCACCGTTCCTGATGCGCAAGGCGGAGCGCATCGAGGCGTATCTCCAGCAGCGCTGATTCGGTCGGCGGCCGCCCTCCGCCACGACTCCCCCATCGATGTCCGACGCCGCCAAGGTCGCCGATCTCGAAGACCTCTCCCGCTTCCGCGCCACGGTCATCAAGGCCCTGGACGAACTGCGCCTGGCGATTTCCGAGGCGGAGTCGGAGGTGGGCCGCGTGCGCGGCTGGGTGGAGCGCGATCAGCATCTGTACTGGCAGACCCAGCACCGCAAGGCGCAGGAGCAGGTGGCCATCTGCAAGAGCGCCCTCTTCCGCAAGCAGATGGTCACCAGCAGCAAGGATCAGAAGCCCTCGGTGGTGGACGAGAAGAAGGCGCTGGAGCGGGCCCAGGCGCGACTCGGCCTCTGCGAGCAGAAGCGCGCCGCCGTGCGGAAGTGGGCGATCCAGATCACGCGCGAGGAGATCCTCTTCAAGGCCGGGCTCTCGCCCCTGTCGGCGATGGTGGAGCGCGAGCTTCCCCATGCGGTGATGCTCCTCACCCGGATGCTGGAGCATCTCGACGCGTACACCCGGCTGCAGGCGCCGGATCTCTCCAGGCTCTACGAGGGCGGCGCCGAGGAGGTGGTGGAGGACATGCGCCGCCGCGGCGATTCCATGAAGTCGCTGCTCCGGGGCGCCGGGTCGGCGGAATCCGGCGACTCCGCCGGATGCGCGGACCCAGCGGCTCCGTCTCCTTCCGGGGGCGGAGGGAGCGGCCCCGAGGCCCCGACGGGCGCGGCGCACCGAAGCGCCGAACCGCCGCCGGTTTCCGGGGCGGAAGGAGCGCCACGATGAGCGTCGCCGGTGCGCGCATGCGGATGGAGCTGGCCCTGAAGGATCTCCATCTCAAGTGGGCGCAGGTCTCCCAGTCGTGGAACGACCCCGTGAGCCGCGCCTTCGAGGGCAACTATCTCGACGCCCTCGACCAGGGCGCCCGCCTCGCCGGCGCCGCGATGGACAAGATGCGTGAGGCCGTCGCCCGCGCGAAGCGGGAGTGCGGCGAAGGGTGAACGCGCCGGCACCCGTCTGTTACGATTCGGCCGTGGAGCGCGAGGGCACGGACGAACTCGAGCGCAACGCGATCGAGCACGAGCGCCGCCTGCTGACGGAACTGACCTCGGGAAGCGCCGCCCGCGCGGCCGCGCTCCGACACGCCGCCGACTTCGAGAAGAGCGAGAACAAGCGGAACGAACAGGCCCATGCCGAGCGCATGGCGGAGATCGCCGCGGAGCGCGATCGCGCCGTGACCGAGGCCACGGAGCGTCGCGACCGGGCGGTGGCGGAGGCCGAGTCCACCTTCGCCAGCGAGATGATGCGGCTGGCGCGGAAGCGCGAGACCGCGGTGGCCCAGGCGCGGGCGAAGGCGGAGGAGGCGCGCCAGGCGGCGCAGCGCGCCCACGACGAGGCGATCTGGCTCGCCGAGAGCGTCTACGAGGGCGCCGAGGGGAAGCCCCGCGCGGACTACGAGCGGCTGCGCGAGGAGATCACCACCAACCGCGCGGAGATCGAGTCGCTGGAGCAGCAGGCGGCCACGCTGGTGCGCCGATACCGGCAGCGCGTGCCGGTGCGCTCCGGCGCCGACGACGCCCTCCGCGCCGAGGCGGCCGCCAATCCCGCGCTCGCCATGACCACCTCCATGGGCGTCGCCCGGAGCCAGCTCGCGGCCCTGCGGGGCCTGCGGATCCCGGGCCTCTTCCGCGGTCCCATCCTGATCGTGCCGTGGATGCTGCTCGTCGGCGGCTCGATCGTGGCCGCGGGCCTCCTCAGCGCCTGGAACGACGCGCTGACGCTCACCGGCTCCGGCGTGGGCGTCTCGCTGCTCTTCACCATCGTGGTCGTGGCGCTCTGGTTCGTCGCCCGGCGGCAGGTGATGAACGCCTGGGCGCCGCTGGCCCGGGCCGTCTCCGCCTACGCCGCCGGCGCCGACGCCGCCCTGGAGCGCGCCGCCTCCGAGCGCGCCGAGCGCGAGCGCCAGCTGGTGGTGACGCGCGATGCGGAGACGGCGAAGGCCCGCGCCGCCCTCGGACCGCGCCTCGCCGAGATCGGCACGATCGAGGTGGAGACGCTCACGCAGATCGAGGAGCAGATTCCCGGGCGCCGGCGCAAGCTCACCGAGACGCGGGACCAGGCCGTGGCCGAGGCGAAGCGCGCCGCGGAGACGGCCCTGGCGAAGGCGGCGGCCGATCACGATCACCAGCGGGCCGCCGAGCTCGCGCGCGTCTCGTCGCGGCGGAAGGAGATCGCCGAGACCGCCGCCGAGACCCGCGCGGAGGCGGTCCGCGCCTGGCGCGAACTCCAGGCCCGGTCGCTGGAGACCGTGCAGGCCCTGGAGCGCGCGGACGCGGCGCGCTCGCCGCGCTGGAACGATCGACGCTGGGAGTCGTGGACCCCGCCGCGGCAGTTCGCGCCCGCGGCGCGCGTGGGGGCGCTGGCCCTGGACCTCGCGTCGATCCCCGACGCGCTGCCGAAGGAACCGGATCTCGCCTGGCCGCTCGACGGAGCACCGCCCCGCTTCCTGCTGCCGGTCACGCTCTCCCTTCCCGGGAGATCGTCGCTGCTGGTCGAGTGCGGTCCGGAGGGACGCGACCAGGCGATCGCCACGCTCCAGGCGGCGATGCTGCGTCTCCTCACCGGGTTGCCGCCCGGCAAGGCGCAGCTGGTGATCCTGGATCCGGTGGGGCTCGGCCAGAGCTTCGCCGGCTTCATGCACCTGGCCGACGCCAGCGCCAAGCTCGTGGGCGACCGCATCTGGACCGACCCGCGCCACATCGAGCAGCGGCTCACCGATCTCACCGACCACATGGAGACGGTGATCCAGAAGTACCTGCGCGACGAGTTCCCGACGATCCGCCACTACAACGAGCAGGCGGGTGAACTCGCCGAGCCGTACCGCTTCCTGGTGGTGGCCGACTATCCGGCGAACTTCTCGGAAGTGGCCGCCGCCAAGCTCAACAGCATCGTGGGCTCGGGGGCGCGCTGCGGCGTCTTCACGCTGGTGATGCGCGATGTCCGCCGCGAACTCCCGCCGACGGCGGACCTCGCCCTGCTGCGCCGCGATCCGCTCCGCGTGGAGTG
>CAZSVT010000243.1:0-3752 GCA_964610365.1 uncultured Isosphaeraceae bacterium | reverse complement strand
GAAGGTCGGCTCGACGTGCGCGTCAGCGACGATCGGCGCGACGAGATCGGCCAGCTCGCCCAGGCCTTCAACGACATGGCGGCGCGGATCGAGTCCGATCACTGGGCCCTGGAGGCCAGCAACAAGCGGCTGGTGGAGCTCAACAGCCTGCTGCACCGCGAGACCGACGAGCAGGCGGAGCGCATCGAGGCCCTCTCGCGCATGTCGCAGGAGTTCTCGCGCATCCAGGACCGCGACATCCTCCTCACGCGCGTGCTCACCGAGGCGCGGCGACTCACCGCCGCGGACGCCGGCAGCATCTACCTCCGCGAAGGCGACGAACTCGTCCTCCACTTCCCGCAGAACGACACGCTCATGAATCCGTCGCAGCCGGTGGAGAAGGGCGTGCTCCAGCTCTTCTACGCCTACCAGCGGCTGCCGATCTCGCAGCAGTCGATCGCCGGCGCGGTGGCCACCACCGGCCAGGTGCTCAACATCCCCGACGTGCGCCACATCGACCCCGCCGAACCCTACCGCTTCGACAGCCGGTTCGACGAGAAGGCCGGGTACCAGACGCGGGCGATGCTCACGGTGCCGCTCGTCTCGGAGTCCGCCGGAACGGTGGGCGTGCTGCAGCTCATCAATCCCATCAAGGACGGCCTGCCCGCCATCTTCACCGCCGCCGACGAGCGCCTCATGGCCAACTTCGCCGGCCTCGCGGGCATCGCCATCGAGCGCGCCCAGCTCACGCGCTCCATCATCATGCGGATGATCCGGATCGCCGAGGCGCGCGATCCCACCGAGACCGGGCCGCACGTCAACCGCGTGGCGGAGGTCTCGATGCGCCTCTTCGACGGCTGGGCGCAGCGTCACGGACTGGACCTGGACTCGGCCGGGCGCGAGCGCGATCGCCTGCGCATGGCGGCCATGCTCCACGATGTGGGCAAGGTGGCCGTGCCCGACTCCGTGCTCCGCAAGATCGGTCCGCTCACCGAGGAGGAGCGCCAGCAGATGCAGCAGCACGTGCTGGTGGGCGCCGGCCTCTTCGCCGGCTGGCAGACGCCGCTGGACACCGCGGCCCGCAACGTGGCGCTCTTCCACCATGCGCGCTGGGACGGCGCGGGCTATCCCGACGCGGCGCAGCTCCGGCAGCTCCGCGGCACGCTGGGCGACGACGTGGCCGACCTCGGCGAGCCGCGCGGCGCGGCGATCCCCCTCTTCGCGCGGATCGTGGCGGTGGCCGATGTCTTCGACGCCCTCGCGTCGCGCCGCTCGTACAAGGACGCCTGGAGCCCTGAACGCATCCTCGACGCGATCCGCGCCGAGAGCGGCAAGGCCTTCGACCCCGAGCTGGTGCAGATCTTCGAATCGATGTTCGACGAACTGCTCGCCCTGCGGGCGCGCTACCGGGGCGACGAGAACTGAGCCCGTCCTCGGCGCGGCCGCGGTCAGCGCCGGCGGAACCGGGCGCCTCGTCCGCCGCCGTGCTTCGCGCCGGTCTTCGCGGCGGATCTCGGGCTGACCTTCGCGCCGGTCGTCCCGCCGGCCTTCCTGCCAGCCTTCCCGCCGGACTTCGCGCTGGCCTTCGCGCCGGCCCTCGCGCCCGCCGTGCCGCCGGTCGCGACTCGACCGAGCGCTCCTCGGCGGCGCTCGGCGAGCAGCTCCTGCTCGGCGTCGATCCAGTTGGAGATCTCGTCGCCGCCGCGCTCCTGCCACTTCAGGAACGCCCGGAGGGAGATCTCCTCCGTCGAGGGCGCCGCCGGCGGTGCGTCGACGCCCCGCGCTCCGCCCGCCCCGGCCTTCGTCGTCCTCCCGGTTGCGCCGCCGATCTTCGCCGTCTTCGCTCGTTTCTTCGCCACGGAATCCTCCCGTGCGCAGCCTACCGCCGCAGGCCCGGCGCCGCGCCCCAGCGTGCCCGCCGGCGCCGCCGCCCGGTCCGGCTACGCTTCGCGCCGTGACTCCGGCCCCCGCGCGCAGCGCCGCCCTCGGCCATTGCTGCCTCGGATTCGAAGGCCCGTCGCTCGACGCGACGACGGCGTCGCTCCTGCGCGACGGCGCCGCCGGCGTGGTCCTCTTCGCCCGCAACTTCGTCGATCGCGCGCAGGTCCGCGCCCTCACCGACGAGGTGCGCCGCGCCGCGGGTCCGCGCCCGGTGATCGTGGCGGTGGATCACGAGGGCGGACGGGTGCAGCGCTTCCGCGGCCCGGGATTCACGGATCTTCCGCCCGCGCGGCTCGCGGGAACGGCCGGCGATCCGTCCGTGGTGCGCGGGATCGCGGAGACCGCGGCGCGGGAGCTCCGCGCGGTGGGCGTCACCATGGACTTCGCGCCCGTGCTGGATGTGGACAGCAACCCCGCGAATCCGGTCATCGCCGATCGCAGCTTCTCCCGGGATCCGGAGGTGGTCTCGCGGCTCGGCGCGGCGTTCATCCGGGGGCTCCAGGAGACGGGCGTGGCCGCGTGCGGCAAGCACTTCCCGGGCCATGGCGACACCGCCCTCGACAGCCACCATGACCTCCCGCGCCTTGCGCATCCGCGCAAGCGCCTCGACGCCGTGGAGCTTCCACCGTTCCGCGCCGCGATCGCCGCCGGCGTCGCGGCCATCATGACCGCCCATGTCGTCTTCGACGCCCTCGATCCGGGCGTACCCGCCACCATGAGCCGCGCCGCCGTGGACGGCCTGCTGCGGCGCGAGCTGGGCTTCGAGGGCGTCATCATCAGCGACGATCTCGACATGAAGGCCATCGCCGATCGATTCGAGGTCGGCGCCGCGGCCGTCCGCGCCATCGACGCGGGCTGCGACCTCCTCCTCTGCTGCCGCAACGCCGCCCACCGGGATCGTGCGATCGAGGCCCTGGCGGAGGCCATCGCCACGCGTGCGATCGATCCATCCCGCAGCGGCGAGTCGCTCGACCGCGTGGCCGCGCTTGCGAAGCGCTTCGGCGCCACCTAGTCTGGTCGCACGCACACCTTCGAAGGGCCCGCCATGCTGAACCGATGCATCGTCCTCGCACTCGCCGCCGTCGCACTCGCCGCTGGCGGCTGCGGCAACACCACCATGTCCAGCCGGATCCTCAAGAGCACGGCGATCCTCGAGGAGATCCAGGTGAGCAAGAAGCCCGTTCCCGCCGAGACGCTCAAGAACGCCGCCGGCGTGGCGATCATCAGCGAGGTCAAGGCCGGCGTGGGCATCGGCGGCTCCGGCGGCGAAGGCATCCTCGTGCGTCGAGTCCCCGGCGGCTGGTCGCAGCCGCTCGCGGTGAGCATCGCGTCGGGAACCATCGGCGTGCAGCTCGGCGCGCAGGGCACCGACATGGTCATCGTCTTCAACACCGACGCGGCTGTGATGCGGTTCGCCAGCGAAGGGGCCAGCATGGTGGCCGTGGCCCAGGGCACCGCCGGCGGCGCCAGCGGTCAGACCGCCGCCATGAGCGGACCACCGCCCACCACGCAGATCTTCAGTCGCTCCGAGGGCCTCTACGGCGGCGCCGATGTGGGCGGCTTCAACGTGCAGGTGGACAAGGGCGTGAACGAGGAGACCTATGGCACCTCCACCACGGTGCTGCAGATCCTCGAGGGCCGCGCCGCTCCGCAGGCCGGCATGACGCGCATCCAGCGCATGCTCGACGGCGGCAAGTAGCGGCGGCTCAGGCGGCAGATAGCGGCGGCTCAGGCGGCCCTCGCTCGACGAGTCGAGGGCTGCGCGCACGGAGCGGACGCGCGGTGATCGATGCGACGGCGTGCTACCGCGGCAGCGACCACTCGCCGAGCAG
>CAZSVT010000242.1:0-3818 GCA_964610365.1 uncultured Isosphaeraceae bacterium | reverse complement strand
CGGGCTCGCCCGCGCGCACGAGCCCGACCAGGACGGTGCGCTCGTCCCCGCCGGGGTCCTCGATCGCGCCCGCGCCGGATCGAACATAGCGCGGGCGTCCGTCGCGCACCGCCATGAAGGGCACCGCGCCGCGGGACGCCTCCGCGTCGTCGGCGCTCCACCGGTCCACGCGCCATCGGCCGGCCTCGATCTCGTCGCGCACCTCGTCCAGCAGGCGCCCGCCGCCGAGCTCGATCCACTCGGCCTCCGGCGGGATCTTGCCCACCGCCCACAGCGCCGCTTCGCCCCTCCCGAACCGTTCGCCCGCCCAGCGCGCCACCGTGAGATCCACGTCGGGGTTGCCGGTCCACGCCAGCACGAGGCCGATGTCGTCGCAGCCGACGGTCTCCTCCATCCATCGCAGGTCGGTGGCGTCGCCGCGGATGGCCACGGCGCCGGCCGACTCGGCGCGCAGCACGCGCTCCGAATGGGAGTCGACGACCGTCACCTCCACGCCCAGCGACTTGAGCACCGTCGCGGTCTGCTGCGCAAGGGCATGGCCGCCGATGAGGAGCACGCTGCGAGGCCTGCTCCCGCCAACTCCAAGCCAACGGGCGAGGATCCACGCCGGGAAGGACGCCCAGCAGACCGTGCCCACGATCACCAGGAACATCACGCGCTCCAGGGATCGCGCATCGCGGACGAAGGCATCCAGGTCCACGAGTGCGCCATCCACCGTGATCGTTCCCCGCGACTCGGCGAACCTCGCCAGGTCCTGCGATGCGATCACCGCCACCGAGAGCGCCACGATGCCGCGCGGCGCGAAGAGGGAGGCGAAGATCCGCTCGCGGGCGTCCAGGTGCGACCCGAAGAGCGCCGCCTGGGCGGAGATCGGCCGCACCAGCACGATGAGCGCCGCCACGAAGAGGGCGTCCTGGATGCCGGCGTCGCGGAGCGATCCCACGTCGAATCGCGCGCCGAGGAGGACGAAGAGCGTGGCCACGGTGATGGCCGCCAGCTGCTGCCCGAAGTGGGGCAGGTCCGCGACGCCGACGCTCCGCAGGCTTCCCAGGCAGATCGCCGCCACCACCGATGCGACGAGACCCGCCTCGGGAGTGACGAGCGAGCCGACACCGACGGCCGCCATGCAGCTCCCCACCGCCAGGAGATTCAGCTGCTGGGGCTGGATGCGCCCGCGTCGCGTGAGCAGCCGACCGGAGCCGAGGGAGACCAGGCCCACCGCCAGGCCGATGCCGGCGCCGCTGAGGACCTGGAAGCCCATCGCCCGCGCGCCCTCGAAGAACATCGCGGCGCTCACCGGCGTGATCGCGGCGCCCTTGAGGATCGTGAGCACAACCACGGTCAGGAGCACGCCGATCGGATCGATGAGCACCGCCTCGGCATTGAGCGCCGTGCGCAGACGCGGCGAGACGCGGATGCGTCGCAGGATGGGTTGCACCACGGTGGGTCCGGTGACCGTGAGCATCGCCCCGAGCAGGAGCGCGGCGGGCCACCCGAGGCCGAGCGCGGCCACCGCCGCGGCCGACGCCAGCATCCAGGTGAGGAACGATCCGACGGTGATCAGGCCGCCCACGGCCCGCGGGGCCTTGCGGAGTTCGCGCCAGGTGAGATGGAGCCCGCCCTCGTAGACGAGGAGACCGATGCCGAGGGTGATGACCGGTTCGAGCAGGGCGCCGATCGAGTGCGTGTCCACCAGCCCGGCGCCGGAGCGCCCGAGGAGGATGCCGCCGGCCAGGAGCGGCAGGAGCGCCGGGATGCGAATGCGCTCCGACGCCACCAGGATGAGCGAGCCCGCGCCGATCGCCAGGGCGAGCGTGACCTCGGGGGAATCGATCACGCGGCGCGCTCCCGCGCTCCGCGGGCGCCTTCGGCCTCTCCGATGCGACGAGCGAGCGACGGCACGGGCGGGGAGTCTACGAGGCGCCGGCGCGGTCGAGACCCGTCGCCGTAGCCGCTAGGCTGTGCGGTTCCGCACCATTCGATCCCCTGGAACCGTGATGCATTCCCGATCACCCGCCCCGCCGCTCGTCCGCGTCGTCCGCGCCATCCGCATCATCGCCGCCTTCGGTCTGCTCGGCGCCCTCGCGTCCGCTTCGACCGCGGTCGCGCAGGCGCCGTCGCCCTCATCCGCGCCGGGCGCCGCGGGCAGCGCCCCGGGCAGCGCCGCGAAGAAGCCCAACATCGTGCACATCGTGGCCGACGATCTCGGCTGGAAGGATGTGGGCTTCCACGGCTCCGACATCCGGACGCCGTCGATCGACGCCCTCGCCGCCGGCGGCGCGCGACTGGAGCAGTTCTACGCCCAGCCCATGTGCACGCCCACGCGCGCGTGCCTCATGACCGGCCGCTATCCCTTCCGCTACGGACTCCAGACCGCGGTGATCCTGTCGCCGCACACCTACGGCCTCGCCGAGGACGAGTGGCTCCTGCCGCAGGCGCTGCGGGAGGCCGGGTACCGGACGGCCATCGTGGGCAAGTGGCACCTCGGTCACGGCGATCGCAAGTACTGGCCGAATGCGCGCGGCTTCGATTCGCAGTACGGCCCGCTCATCGGCGAGCTGGACTACTTCACCCATCGCCAGCACGACGTCCTCGACTGGTTCCGCGACGGCGAGCCGGTGGACGAGCAGGGATACACCACCACGCTCCTGGGCGACGAGGCGGTGCGCGTCATCGAACGGCATGATCCCTCGAAGCCGCTCTACCTCTACCTGACCTTCAACGCACCGCACGCGCCGTACCAGGCGCCGCCGGAGGCGGTGGCGAAGTACGAGTCGATCGCGGATCCCACGCGGCGCACCTACGCGGCGATGGTCACCGCCATGGACGAACAGATCGGCCGCGTGGTGCAGGCCCTGGAGCGACGCGGGCTCCGCGACGACACCCTCATCCTCTTCCACAGCGACAACGGCGGCACGCGCAACGCCCTGTTCGCCGGCGAAGGCGATGTGTCGAAGCTGACGCTCCCCTGCGACAACGGGCCGCTCCGCGAAGGCAAGGGCACGCTGTACGAAGGCGGCACGCGCGTCTGCGCCCTGGCGAACTGGCCCGGGCGGATCAAGCCGGGCGTGGTGGCCGGCGGCCTGGTGCACGCGGTGGACCTCTATCCCACGCTCGCGGCCCTCGCCGGCGCCTCCACGGAGCGGTGCAAGCCGCTCGACGGCGTGAATGTCTGGGACACGCTCAGCACGGGCGCCGGTTCGCCGCGCGAGGAGCTCGTCTACAACATCGAGCCGTTCCGCGCCGGCGTCCGCCGAGGGAACTGGAAGCTCGTCTGGCGCACGCCGCTTCCCGAGGTCGTGGAGCTCTACGACCTCGCCGCCGATCCCCGGGAGACGACGAGCGTGGCGGCGCAGCATCCCGAGATCGTGGCCGAACTGAAGGCGCGGGCGAACGAGCTGGCGAAGCAGGCCGCGCCGTCGCTCCTCCTCCAGACCGAGTTCGGCGCCATGCGCGAGCGGATGAAGCTTCCTCCGGCCCTGCCCGGGCGGGAGTACGAGATCACCGAGCCCCACTGATGACCGGGCGGCGCGGCTAGAGCGTCTCGCGGCGCCCGCTGGTGACCTCCACCACGGGCAGCCCCCGGATGCACTCCAGGCGCGCCGCGCCGGCGAGATGCGTGAGCGCTCCGCTCCGATCGCGGCTCTCGCGGAAGCGGGAGTCCACGAAGCCCCGCGGCAGCTCCACCTCCGTCACGCCGCCGACGAGGCGGTCGCGGCGGACGAAGTACGCGTTGTTGCCCGCGGAGTTGCAGCCCACGAAGGCGTAGCCCTTGCGCCGACCGAGGTGGACCAGCGCCGGCAGCGAGGCGCCCCAGT
>CAZSVT010000241.1:0-3841 GCA_964610365.1 uncultured Isosphaeraceae bacterium | reverse complement strand
ACCGGCGGAGGCGGAGGCGCCGGCTCCCGGCGACGGCACGCGGCGCCGGCCGCGAGCGCCGCCAGGAGCGCCGGCAGGAGCGGCGCCCGCAGCGCCGCAATTCGTCCCTGCAGTCGATTCATGTGCCTCCTCCGGTTCCCTGGTCCTTCGGCGTCGACGACTTCGGCGGATCCTGCGGCGGGAAGTCCCGACCGTCCGGGACGCCGCTGCCGTCGGGGAACGCATCGGTGCCGCCGTAGGGAATGGGCTGCGTCTCCCATCCGCCGCCGAGCGATCGATAGAGCTCGACGAGATTCTGCGAGGTCTGCCCGGTGGCCTGGGCCAGGCCGTTCTCGGCGTTGAGCACCACTTGCGCGAACTGCAGGAGCTGCGTCAGGTCGATCGTGCCCGCCTTGTAGCGCGCCAGCGCCAGGTCATACGCCGTCTTCGTGTCGCCCACGCCGGAGCGGTAGTCGATCATGGCCCGCTTCGACCCCGCGTAGTTGGAGAGCGACGACTGCACCTGGCCGACCGCCTCGAGCACCGCCTGGCGCCACTGGATCTCGGAGACGGCGGCCAGCGCCTGCGCCTGCTTCACCTGGTTGATCACCTGGCCGCCGTTGAAGAAGTTCCACGAGAGGCGCGGACCGAAGGTGTAGACGCGGTTCGACCACTGTCCCAGCCCCTCGAAGGTGCTCGAGTCGATGCCGAATTCGCCGTAGAGGGTGAGCTCCGGCAGGAAGCCGGTCTCGGCCACGCCGATGCGCGCGGTGGCGGCCACCAGCTGGCGCTCCGCTTCCAGCACGTCGGCGCGGCGGCGAAGGAGATCGGCCGGGATGCCGATGGCCAGCTCGCGCTCCGGCAGCGGAATCGGCCCCGGCGCCGCCAGCTCCTTCGCCACGGGGCCGGGCATCTCGCCCAGCAGGACCGAGATCCCCACGCACTGCTGGGCGATGGCCGCCTCGAGCTGCGGGATCTGCGCCTGCGTGGTGGCGAGCTGCGCCTTCGCCTGCGACACATCGATGAGCGAATTGGTCTTCGCCGCGAACTTGGCCTCGGTGATGCCCACCACCTGCGTCAGCAGGTCCACCACGGCGCGCGTGTACTCCAGCTGCGCCTGGAAGGTGCGCACCGAGAGGTAGGCGATCGCCACCTCGGCGCGCAGGGAGACGAGCGCCAACCGGTACGCCTCCACCGTCCCCTGCAGCTCCGCCTGCGCCGCCTGCATGCTGCGGCGGATGCGGCCCCAGAGGTCGATCTCCCAGGTGGCCATGCTGAGGCCGTACTGCCAGTCGTTGAAGGGACCGCTGGTTCCCTCGGCGCCGCCGAGGGAGGCGAAGTTCACCTGGTTGCGCGAGTAGCTCGCGCCGAGGCTGATGCTGGGGAAGAGGGCGCTGTAGCTCACGCCGTAGCGCGCCCGGTAGACCTGCACGTTCATCGCCGCCTGCTGGAGCGTCAGGCTGCCGCGCTCGGCGCGATGGATCAGCCCCGAGAGGACCGGATCGTCGAACTGCGCCCACCAGCGATCGAGATTGGCCGTGGCCGGATCGGTGGCGATGCCCTTGGGCGTCTCGTAGGAGTCCGGCATCTCCACCGCCGGCCGCTCGTAGTCGGGGCCGACGAGACATCCCGCTCCAACGAGCAGCAGGGCCGCCGCGACTGCTCGAATCACTCGGGACATGCGCCGGCGGTGAAGGTAGCAGCGTCTGCGGAATCCTGCCCGCCCCGGTGGCGTGATCGGCGCGAGACGGGGACAATCGGGCATGCGCTCCGTCCGCCTCCCCCGGGCGCGCCCTCGCGGCGCCGCCGTCATGGCTCTCCTCCTGGCCCTGCCGTCGGGCGGCCGCGCCGTGGCGTCGCACGACTCGACCCAGGTGCGGCCGAAGGCGATCGAGCCGCCCTCGGCGGTGGTCATCCGGCTGGCCGGCGACGAGATCATCAAGGGCGTGATCCTCGAGTCGAGCGACGGCGAGATCGTGGTGCAGCACGCCCTGCTGGGTCGACTGGTGATTCCGCGCTCGGCGATCGTGGCGATCGAGTCTCCGCCCGCAGGGGAAACTCCGCCCGCAGAGGCAACTCCACCCGGAGGGGAAACTCCACCCGCAGCGGCGGCTCCGGCCTCATCGGCGACCCCGGCCGCACCGGCGCGCCCCGTCGGCGAGCCGCCGCGCCCGGAGTGGGCCAAGGACGAGGCCGAAGTCGACCTCGAGGAAGAGGCCGCGCCGCCCCCGGGCAGCGTCGAATGGCTGGCGAACATCCAGGCCAGCCTCAGCGGCGTCAGCTCGGAGAACGACGAATTCGACCTCCGCGCCGCGGTCGGCGCCTCCCGGCGCACCAGCGAGGACCTGCTGCGCTTCGACGCCGAGTACTACTTCTCGCTGCTCAACGGCGACACCACCGACAACAACCTCCTGGCCACGCTCGTCTACGACCGCGACCTGGCGCCGGGCGACTGGCTGCTCTTCGGCAAGGGCCAGTACCAGTACGACGCGTTCCAGTCCTGGGAGCATCGACTGAGCGGCTACGCCGGCCTGGGCCATCGGGTCTTCCGCCTGCCGCCGCTGGCGCTGACGCTCAAGGTCGGCGCGGGCGCCACGCGCGAGTTCGGAGACTCCGGCGAGACCATCCCGGAGGGCTACGGCGAAGTCGCGTTCTTCTGGAGGATCGACGAGCGGCAGCACCTCGAGGGCGGCATGAACATCGCACCGGATCTCACCGACCTCGGTCGCTATCGAATCCTGGCCCGGCTCGACTGGACGTTCCGCTTCGACCCGCGCGGACTCGCGCTGGTGGGCGGCGTCCGCGAGGAGTTCCAGTCGCAGGTGCCCCCGGGCAGCACCAACAGCGATTTCCGCTACTACGCGGGAATTCGACTGGACTTCTGAGCCCGCCTGCCCCCGGACCCGCCATGACCTCCATCCGAATCCGAACCCTCGAGCCTCGGGACGAGGAGCGTCTCGAGGAGATCTGCGAAGTGGTCTATCCCACGGAGCGTCCCTACTCGCTGGAGGAGCTGCAGCGCCATCGCCGCATCTTCCCGGAGGGCCAGCTCGTGGCGGTCGACGAGGCGGATCGTCCCGTCGGCATGCTGGCGTCGCTCATGCTGCGCTGGTCGGACTACCGGCAGGGCGCCTCCTGGGCGGCCTTCACCGCCGGCGGAACCTTCGCCAACCATGACCCGGTGCACGGCCGCACGCTCTATGTGGCGGACATGATGACCGATCCGTCGATGCAGCATCACGGGATCGCCCACCTGCTGGCGATGGAGGCGGTGGAACTGGTGCGCCGTCGCGCTCTGCTGGAGAAGCGCGGCGGCTCGCGACTTCCCGGATACCACGAACACGCGTCGCGCCTGTCGCCGCATCGCTACGTGCTGGAGGTGATCGCCGGGCGGCTGCACGACCCGACGCTCTCCTTCCATCTTCACCAGGGCTTCCGCGTCTTCGCGGTGGTGAACGACTACCTGCCGCACGACGAGGAGAGCCTCGGCCACGCCGCGCTCATCGAGTGGGTCAACCCGCGCGTCGCGACGCCGCAGGAACTCGAGGCGCATCGACGCGTGGAGCTGGGTCCGCCGCCCGAGTCGGGCTGAGCAGCGACTCGGCCACCCGGCGCGCCGCGTCCGCGCGCCCGCCCGCCCGCGCCGCTGCCGACATCGTCGCCAGCGACGCCGGATCGGCGAGCAGCCCGTCCACCAGGTCGCCCAGGTCCTCCGGCTCGGGACAGCGCACGGCGGCCCCGGCGCCGACCAGCTCTTCGGCGTTTCGATCCTCCTGGCCCGGGATGGCCATGACGATCACCATCGGCAGGCCCATCGCGCGCGTCTCCGGCTCGTCGAGCGCCGAGCCCGGGATCGACTCCA
>CAZSVT010000240.1:0-3850 GCA_964610365.1 uncultured Isosphaeraceae bacterium | reverse complement strand
GACGACTTCTCGCACGGGCGCGAATTGAACCTCGCGGCCGCAGGCAGCCGCGTGCGCGTGAAGGCGGGGAGCATCCTGGACGACGCCGTGCTCGACGCCGCCATGGCGGGGGCGCGGTGGGTCTTCCATCTCGCGGCGCTCGCCAGCGTGCCCGCCAGCGTGGAGAACCCGGCGCTCTTCCAGCGCGTGAACGCGGACGGGACGCTGCGCGTGCTCGAGGCGGCGCGGCGTCACGGGGCGCAGCGCGTGATCTATTCGGCCAGCTCCAGCGCCTACGGCGACGCCGCCGCCATGCCGCAGACGGAGTCGATGCGCCCCGATCCGCGATCGCCCTACGCCATGACCAAGCTGGCCGGCGAGCATGCGATGCGGGCGTGGGCGCTCTGCTACGGGATGGAGACGGTCTCGCTCCGCTACTTCAACATCTTCGGCCCGCGCCAGCGCCATGACTCCGCGTACGCCGCGGTCATCCCGCGCTGGATCGCCGCGGTCCGGGCGGGCGAGCCGGTGGAGATCTTCGGCGACGGCCGGCAGACGCGCGACTTCGCCTTCGTGGCCAACGCCGTGCACGCGAATCTCTGCGCCGCCACGGCGCCGGCGCGGCTGGAGGGTGAGGCGGTGAACATCGGGTGCGGGGAGCGTCGCTCCCTGCTCTCGCTGCTCGAGTCGATCGAAGGGGCCATCGGGCGGCGCGCGGAGCGCCGCATGCGGCCGCCGCGCGCCGGAGACATCCGCGACAGCGAGGCCGACATCCGCGCCGCCAAGGCGCTCATCAACTACGACCCGATCGTCCCCTTCGAGGAGGGGCTGCGGCGCACGGTCGAGGCGGCGGCGCCATGAGCGGCGCGGCGTGGCCGAGCGACGCCGCCATCCGCGCCGGGCTCGACGCGGCGATCGAGCAGGCGGAGAAGGGCTGGCGCGAAGGCGGCATCCCCATCGGGTCCACGCTGCTCGACGCCCGCGGCGGCATCGTGGCCGCCGGTCACAACCAGCGCGTGCAGAGCGGCGATCCCACGGCGCACGCTGAGGTGGACTGCATCCGCCGCGCCGGCCGTCGCCGCGACTGGCGCACGCTGACGCTGGTGAGCACGCTCTCGCCGTGCCCCATGTGTTCCGGCACGGCGATCCTGTTCAGGATTCCGCGCGTGGTCATCGGCGAGCACCGCACCTTCATGGGCGCGGAGGAGTGGATGCAGCGCGAGGGCATCGAGCTGCGGCTCCTGGACGATCCGCGCTGCGTGGCGCTCATGGAGCGCCTTCAGCGCGAGAAGCCCGACCTCTGGGCCGAGGACATCGGCGCATAGGCCATCCGCTCCGCGATCCACGAGATCACGATCCAGGCGATCGGGACGATCAGCGGCAGCACCACGGCCTGCGCCGTCGAGACGGGGCCTCGAAGGGCGGCGCCGGCCACGATCGCCATGACTCCGTCGTCGACGCCGTTGCCGCCGTTCAGGAACGGCCGCAGGGAGGCCGCGGCGCCCAGCACGCCCACGGCCTGGGCCGCGAGCAGGGAGAGCATCATGAGCGGAGCGCGGACCAGGAAGAGGCGGCGGTGCAGGTGTCGATCGCGCGACAGCGGTGCCACCAGCTGCACCAGGTGTCTGAGCGTCGTCAGGGAGACCGCGGCCAGAACGCACAGCAACAGCGGAATGCCGTAGTTCCAGACGGCGCCCGCGACCGGCCAGAGCATCGAGATCAGCCGCTCGCCCATGAATCGGCGCGCCCAGGTCGGCTCGCTGGCGAAGGTTTCGGCGAGATCGATCGCGTCCCAGAGGAAGAGCCCGCCGCAGGCGAGGAGCGTGCTCACGGCGGCGAGGCGGAGCATGGTCATCGGCGCGCGCCGCCCGGGGATCCCGCGCACCGCGCGTTCGGGGAGCGACGCCAAGGCGATGGCCCATGGGAAGATGGAGAACTGCGCGCCGATCACGATCGTTGACCGGGTCCAGCCCGGCAGCGTGACGAGCAACCAGGAGAGCGGCGGGATCAGCTCCTGGACCGAGATCGCCACCATCGCCACCGCTCCGGCGGCCCAGGCGCCGATGCAGGCGACGACGACCACGACGCGCAGGCCTGGGCGTCGCCGGCGCGGCCCGCCGGTCGTTCGCGATCGCGACGCGCGCTTCATCGACCGCAACAGAAGCGCCGCCCCCACTCCGTTGAGGAGCAGGAGCACCATCCCGATTCCGGAGCGGAGGAGCGCGCCGACCGGGATCTCCACCGAGGTCCCGGCAACGAAGACCGAAGACGGTCCGAGCAGTCCGAGCGCCAGGAGCGTCTGCACGGCCCACGCCGCGGCGAGCGCACCGGCGAGCGGTGCCAGCAGCACCAGGCGCCGCGCCAGCGCCGCGTTCCGTCCCATCGCCGAGTGCGCCTCGCGCCACGCTTCCCGCGAGCGCGCCACGCTCTCACCGCACTCGGGGCACTTCGACGAGTCGACGGCGGCTCCGAGCGGATAGCCGCATCCGACGCAATGGAGATCCGGCGAACGCGGCGCCGTCGGCGGAGGATCGTCGTCCCGGCTCACGCGGATCAGCCTACGGGCGCGGTACGCTCGGCCTCCGACGGGCCAGTGGCCCGCGTGGGAGGCTCGCATGCATCCAGTCCTGCGAAGCGTGATCGCCGTCGTCGCGGGCGCCGTCGTGAGCGCCGTGGTGATCTCCCTGGTGGAGATGGTCAGTTCGAAGATGTACCCGTTGCCCGAGGGCATGGATCCGAACGACCTCGAGGCCCTGAAGAAGCACGTGGCCACGCTTCCCGCCGGGGCGTTCCTCATGGTGCTGACCGCGTGGTTCCTGGGAACGCTGACCGGCGGCGTGGTGGCGTGCCTCATCGCGCGGCGCCGCTCCATGGTCCACGCCTGCGTCATCGCGGTGATCTTCCTCGCCGCCGCGGTCTTCATGATGCTGGTGCTCCCGCATCCCGCGTGGTTCTGGGCACCGGGAGTCCTGGTGTTCCCGACCGCCGCATGGCTCGCGGCGTCGTTGGTGCCGACGCCGCAGCTCGCGCCGTCGGGTCGGTCCGGCGCTGCGCCGGCGCGCTGACACTCAGAAGAGCCCGAGCTGCCCCCGCGCCTGCGGGCGCCGGAACGACGCGCCGGAGAGTTCGGGCCACTCGCGGTCGAGACCGTATCGACGCTGGAAGACCTTGAAGGTCTGCGCAACCTGCTCGGCGATCGGACCGCGCCCCCGGCCGCGCGCCACCGTCGCCTCGTAGAGCCTGCCGCCGCGCATCTGGCGGATGAGGGATTCCACCTTGCGGGCGCGGTCGGGATGCACGGAGCGCGCGAGCCAGTCGAGGAAGAGATCCTTGAGCTGGTAGGGGAGTCGAAGCATGATCCAGGCCACGGAGACGGCCCCGGCCTCCGCCACCGCCTCGAGGATCGCCGGAATCTCCGTGTCCGTGAGCCCCGGGATGACCGGAGCGATGTTCACCGTGACGGGAATGCCCGCGGCGGTGAGTTCGCGAATGGTGCGGAGGCGACCCGCGGGATTCGTGGCGCGCGGCTCGAGCGACTTCGCGAGATCGGGGTCGAGCGTCACAAGCGTGATGCCGACACGACCGGCGCCGATCGAGGCCAGGCGCTGCCAGAGGTCCGCGTCGCGAAGGACCATGGCGCTCTTGGTCATGGTGCTCACCGGCTGGCCGCACTCGGCCATCACTTCCAGGCACTGGCGCGCCAGGCGCATCTCGTGCTCGATCGGCTGGTAGATGTCGGTGCTCGCCGACATCACGATCGGTTCCGGGGCCCAGCGCGGATTCGCCAGTTCGCGGCGCAGCAGCTCCGCCGCATCGGGCTTGGCGACGAGCTTCGTCTCGAAGTCGAGCCCGCAACTCAGGCCCAGATACT
>CAZSVT010000239.1:0-3882 GCA_964610365.1 uncultured Isosphaeraceae bacterium | reverse complement strand
TGATGGTCAACGCCGCGCTCTACGAGCAGTACCTCGTCATGGTGCGCGCCGTCGTCGATGAACTCGACGACGTGCGCACCGAGGACGACCTGGTGATCGCCTGGAAGGAGCGCCGCGGGATCGCGGCGGAGGTGATCTCCTACCGCGGGCGCAGCGCCATCCGCGATGTGGGCAAGGCGCTCGGCCTGGGACTGGACGCGGTCGATCGCCTGGCGGGCAACATCGACTGGTGGCATCGCAATCTCGGCGACGCCGCGCGCGAGGAGAACCTTCGCCAACTCGGCTTCGATCCGCGCGACGCGACGCTGACGCGCCTCTTCGAGATCGCGGGGGAGATCCTCGGCTTTCCGCGCCATCTCTCGCAGCATGTGGGCGGCTTCGTCATCACCGAGGGCGCCCTCTGCGAACTGGTGCCGGTGCGACACGCGGCCATGCCCGACCGCACCATCATCGAGTGGGACAAGGACGACCTCGACGCGATGGGACTCATGAAGGTGGATGTGCTGGCGCTGGGCATGCTCACCTGCATCCGCAAGGCGATCGACCTGGTGAACGACTCGGTCTCGCGCGGGATCGACTCGGATCGATCATGGGCGGGGGAGGCGCAGGGCGCCCGCGCCGCGCCGCTGGAGTACCACGCCATTCCCGCCGAGGATCCGCGCGTCTACGAGATGGTCTGCCGCGCCGACACCATCGGCGTCTTCCAGATCGAGAGCCGGGCGCAGATGTCCATGCTTCCGCGCCTGCGGCCGAAGCACTACTACGACCTCGTCATCGAGGTGGCCATCGTGCGCCCGGGACCGATCGTGGGCGACATGGTGCATCCGTACCTGCGCCGGCGCAACGGCGAGGCGCCGATCGTCTATCCGAACGAGACGATCCGGCGCGTGCTCGGGCGCACCCTCGGCGTGCCGCTCTTCCAGGAGCAGGCGATGTCGCTGGCGGTGGAAGCGGGGGGATTCACGCCGGGCGAGGCGGATCAGCTCCGCCGCGTGATCGCCGCGTGGAAGCGCATGGGCAGCCGCCTGGCGGAGTTCGGCGACAAGCTCATCCGCGGCATGCTGGAACGCGGCTACGACCGCGTCTTCGCGGAGCAGGTCTTCCGGCAGATCCAGGGCTTCTCCGGCTACGGCTTCCCCGAGAGCCACGCGGCGAGCTTCGCGCTCATCGTCTATGTGTCGGCGTGGCTCAAGTGCCATCATCCCGCCGCCTTCACCGCCGCGCTCGTCAACAGCCAGCCGATGGGCTTCTATGCACCGGCGCAGCTCATCGCCGACGCGAAGGAGCACGGCGTCGAGGTGCGCGAGATCGATGTGAACGCCAGCGCCTGGGATTGCACGCTCGAGCCGGGATCGGCGGGCGGCGCGGAGCCGTCGGTGCCGGTCAGCGGCGCGACGCAGCCCGTCGGCGAGCCGTCGGCGCCCGTGCGTGGCGCGACGCAGCCCGTCGGCGAGCCGTCGGCGCCGCGCAGCGCCGCCGCTCGCACTCCGCGCCCGGCGCTGCGCCTCGGCCTGCGCCTCGTCTCCGGGCTGCCGCGCGAGGACGCCGACCGTGTGGTCGACGCGGTGCGCCGGCACGGGCCGTTCCGTTCGATCGACGCGCTGTGGCGCGAGAGCGGAATCCCCGTCGGCTCGCTGCGGCGCCTGGCGCGGGCGGATGCCTTCCGCGCCATGGGATTCGCGCGCCAGCAGGCCCTCTGGCAGATCCGCCGCCTGCGCGACGAGGACGCGCCGCTCTTCCGCGGGCGGATGGGCGCCCATCACCCTGGAGGGATCGACGGGCGCGGCATGGAGCATCGCCCTCCCGCACCATCTTCGGAGGAACGGGGGACGCCCGAATCGCCGTCGGCGGAGAGGGAAACGCCCGCGCCGCTTCCGCCCGTGGCTCCCGCGGTGGAGGTCTCCATGGACTACGGCGCCATCGGCCTCTCCCTCAAGGCCCACCCGATGAGCTTCCTGCGCCCGCGCCTGGCCGCCGCCGGCGCGTCGCCGTGCCGCCGCGTGCGGCAGCCGCGCGAACTGCCCTCCGGATCCTCCGCGCGCCTGGCGGGGATCGTGCTGGTGCGCCAGCGCCCCGCCACCGCCAAGGGCGTCGTCTTCATGACGATCGAGGACGAGACGGGCCCCGCGAACCTCATCCTCAAGCCGAAGATCTACGCGAAGTTCCGGCGGGCGGCGCGGCATGCGGTGGTGGTGCTGGTGGAGGGCCGCGTGGAGCGCCGCAACGAGGTCTGCCACCTGCTGGTCCGCTGGCTCCGCAGCCTCGACGAATGGATGACCGAACCGGACGGCGCGCTCGCCTCGCAGTCGCGCGACTTCCACTGAGTAGACTCGTGATTCCAACCAAGGAGCGACGCCATGTCCACCGCCACCACCGCCACGACCGCACCGTCCGTTCCCGCCCACCTCGCGCACGCCCTGCACCTGCTGCGCTTCTCGCGCGGCGCCACCATGAAAATGTTCGACGGCGTGCCCGACTCGAAGTACGCCGCGGGCACCGACGCCGTCCCGAACCACGGCCTCTGGACGCTCGGCCACCTCGTCACCACCGACGACTGGTTCGCCGGCGAGTTCGGCAAGGTCCCCTCGGGCGTGCCCGCCTCGTGGAACGAGCTCTTCGGCATGAAGTCGAGGCCGGTCCCCGACGCGTCGAAGTATCCCTCCGTGGCCGAGGTGAAGAAGGCGCTCGCCGATCGCCGTGCGGCGCTGGAGAAGTGGATCCTCACGCTCACGCCCGCGCAGCTCGCCGCGAAGACGCCCGACGACTGGCAGACCTATGCGCCGACGATCGAGGACATGCTCTACTTCATCGCCTGGCACGAGGGCTACCACACCGGGCAGCTTGCGCCGTTCCGCCGCGCCGTCGGCCTCGGCCCCGCGTTCGGCTGAGCCTCCGGGAGGCGCGCAGCGCCTGAACCGCCCGCCCGCGGAACCGCCTACAGGGCGACGGCGACGGACGCCGACGGCGCCGGCGCGGGCCGGATGCGCGTCGTCTCGCGATAGCCCTCGTAGAGCGCGGTCAGGATGAGCAGGGCGCCCACCGCCGCGAAGGTGGGGGCGGCCGGCCGATGGGCCTCGGCGAGCTGGAAGATGCTCATGGTCGGGGCGCCGTCGCGCGGATCGATGGCCGCCGCGTGCGCCAGGCAGAGCGCGCCGAGCAGGGCGTGCGACGCCGCGAAGCTCCAGTTGATCCAGGTGCGCCATCGCCCCAGGACGAGCACCGCGGCGTAGAGCACCACGAGGGCCGAGAGCACGCCGATGGTGGCCAGTCGCAGCGGGCTCCAGAGGAACGCCTCGGTCAGCGCCACGCCGTGCGTGGGCAGCGCGCCCAGGAACATGACGCGCACGAAGGTCTGCGGCGCGAGGTACATGAAGAACGGGAAGACGAGCGTCGCCACCAGCGAGAGCAGCGCCAGCGGCCGCGGCATCCAGTCCATGTCGCGCGACGGCTTCCAGGGCCGGGCGTTCGGATGGGCGCGACGCCAGAGTCCGATGAGGGCGAAGACGATCACCAGGATGCCCAGCCACTGGAGGTACGGGCCGCCTTCGAGGCGCTTCGACGAGCCGAGCACCGTCAGGATGGTGATGGCGATCGATCCGCCGATCGCCCAGAGCAGGAAGTGGTGGGTGTCCGTCGCCTCGATGACCGCCGGCAGCGGGTGGTAGCGCGACGCCGCGACCGCGGGGGAGCCGAATCCGTGCAGGAGCGAGAGGGCCATCGCCCGATCCGGCGGACGACCCTCGCTCCGCGCCCTGGCGGCCAGCTCGTCGGCCAGCAGCGCCCGAAGTTCGAACGCGATGTCGTTCCGCTTCGCGCGCGGAAGGCGCCGGGCGACGGCGTGGACATAGGACTCGATCACCTGATCGGCGTTCATGGTCATCC
>CAZSVT010000238.1:0-3900 GCA_964610365.1 uncultured Isosphaeraceae bacterium | reverse complement strand
CGCCTCCGTTGGACTGCCAGTTGGTGTTGGTGACGAAGGAGATGGCGGTGTTGAGCGCCAGGTCCGGGGCCACGGCGCCGAGCCCCTGCGGATTCCATGGGAGCGAGCCCTGGAAGCGCTGGAGGCCGTAGACCGCCGCCACGCCCAGCACGCTGACCGCGATCGCCGCCAGGGAGTACCGCTTCCAGTCCATCTCGGCGATCTTCCCGCCGCGCTCGACACCGGCGATGCGGTAGATCCCGCGCTCGATCGGACCGAGCACCACATCCAGGCCGCAAGGCTCGCCCGCGATGACGCGCGCCATGTACCAGCCGAGCGGCTTCACCAACGCCAGCAGGACGCCCAGGAAGAGGGCGATCTGGAGCATTTCCCAGAGGAAGGGTGTCATTCGAACCACTCCGGCTTGAGCATCGCGGCGAGCAGGTAGACGAAGAGTCCGCCCGCCACCACGGCTCCGGTGACGAGAATCCAGGTCATGACCGCGACTCCTCCGCCGGCATGAGGGCGGCAAAGGCCGCCACCGAGCCCAGGAGCAGGGCGAACTCGGTTGCGAGGATGAGGATGGCCGTGAGGTCGCTCATGGGGGGAAGGATGGCGCGCCGGGCGTCGCCCGTCGATGGGTGGCGCATCAAGAGCGGGTCTCCGGGCATCAAGGCCGCATCAAGACGGCATCGAGACCGCCCGGGCGGCCCGGCGAGCCGTCCTTGCGCCGCGCTGATGTCCGCGTGCCGTTTCCTTGCGCGCGGCGCATCGACGCCCGGGACCCCGAGGGGCACAGTGTGCGGGTGGATCGCCCGGGCCGCACGCGCGGCGCCGCCGCGCCACGGACCCCTCGGACGCTTCGGACCCCACACGCACCTCGGACCACTCGGAGCACGCCATGTGGCAGACCCCTCTCGTCCTCGTCATCGCCGCCTTCGCCGCGGATCCGCCGCCGGCACCGAGCGGCACGCCGGCATCGGGCGAGCCGCCGACGACGGGCGCGGCGCCCGCCGGAAACGCCCCCGCGCCCGCGGGGGCCGAGACGGCGCCCGCGAACGGCGTCGCGCCGGTGAAGGTGGATCTCTCCGCGCCGCCCGCGCTCGTGATCTCCACCGATCGCCCGGGATTCTCCACCGGCACCGGCATCGTGCCGCAGGGACACGCCAATCTCGAGAACGGCTTCACGGTCACCACGGACTATTCCGAGGGGATCCGAACGACCACCGAGGTGGGCCCGCAGATGCTCCTCCGCGCAGGACTGGTGGAGGATCTCCTCGAGTTCCGCGTGGGCTGGTCGGGCTACCAGTGGGTGCAGACGCGCGATGCCGAGGACGCGCGCGTCAATCTCGACGGCTGGACCGATGTGATCCTCGGTGCCAAGCTGCGCCTCATCAAGCAGGAGGGCTGGATCCCGCGCGTGGCGCTCCTGGGGCAGACGACGCTGGGCGGCGGCGAGGAGCCGATCGCCACGCAGGAGGTCGAACCGCTCGTCGGGCTGCTGATGAGCTACGACTTCGGCGGCGGCTTCTCTCTGATCGGCAACGCGAACATCGCCTGGCCGACCACCGCCGGCGAGCACTTCACGCAGGGACAGGCATCGCTGGCGTTCTGGTTCCCCATCGTCGACCGGGTGAGCGGCTTCGTGGAGACCTACGCCCTCTTCCCCAACAGCCTCGACAACGACGCGGCGTGGTACGTCGACTTCGGCGCCACCTGGCTGATCCACGACCGCGTGCAGCTCGACGGAAGCATCGGCCTCGGGCTGAACCGCGAGGCGAACGACTTCTATGCGAGCGTCGGCGTCAGTTTCCTCTTCTGACCGGAAGGGCCGCGAGGAGCTCGGCCATGGTGGCGCCGAGCCGCGGATGACGGAGACCCGGGGCGATCTCGACGAGCGGCTCGAGCACGAATCGCCGCTCATGGAGGCGCGGATGCGGCAGTTGCAACTCGGTTTCGGACATCACGATGGCGTGGACCTCGCGGCCTTCGAGGACCGCGTGGCCGTGGCGTGCGCCTGGTGCGACGGTCTCGGTGCGTACTTCCGCGAGGAGGAGATCGAGATCGATGGTGCGCGGGGCGTTCCGCTCGGAGGTCCGTCGCGATCGCCCCAGCGACCGCTCGATCTCCAGAAGGTCGCCGAGCAGCCGCCGAAGCCTCGGTTCGGCGCCGCCGCCTGAGCTTCCCTCGATCCGCGTCTCCACCTCCACCGCGCCGTTCAGGTAGCGCCCCTGCCCCGTCGGTCCGCCGACGGGCTCGGTCTCGTGGAGTCCGCTGCGCGCCACGAGCCGGAGGCCGGGCAGCGCCGCGATGGCGTCGAGGGCGGCGTCGATCGTCCGGGCGCGGTCGCCGAGGTTCGATCCCAGGGCGATCCAGGCGCGGAGCGTGGCGGGCGCGGCGGCCATTCAGACGCGCGCCGGGGCGCGCGACGACTCGGGCGGCCGCGCATCCGGCGGCGGCTCCGACGCCCGGGGCATCGGCTTGGGCTCCGCCTTCGGCCGCGCCAGGCCGGGGAAGTAGTCCTGCACGGCGCTCACATCCCAGGTGCCCTGCCGCAGCGCCGAGATGGCCTGCACCGCGGCGCGCATGCCGGCGATGGTGGTGACGATGGGGATGCCGGCGCGGACGGCGCTGGCGCGGATGACGCCTTCGTCCGTGTTGCCGCCCTTGCGCGTGGGCGTGTTGAGGATGAGGTGGATCTCGCCGTTGCGCACCTTGTCCAGGATGTTCGGGCGCGTGCCCTCGGAGATCTTGGGGATGACCGCGGTCTCGATGCCGAAGCCCAGCAGGTGTTCGTGCGTGCCGCGCGTGGTGACCACGCGGAAGCCCATCGCCGCCAGCGACCGGGCCACGTCCACGATCTGGGACTTGTCCTCGCTGCGCACGGAGAGGAAGACGGTGCCCGAAGTGGGCAGGTTGAGACCCGTGGCCGCCTGCGCCTTGGCGAAGGCGATGGGGAGCGAACGATCCGCGCCCATCACCTCGCCGGTGGAGCGCATCTCCGGACCGAGGATCACATCGACGCCGGGGAACTTGGTGAACGGGAAGACCGACTCCTTCACCGCGAAGAAGCCCGTGTCGGGAACCTCCTTCACGCCGAGTTCGTCCAGCGAGGCGCCCATCATCACCCGCGCCGCGAGCCGCGCGAACGGCACGCCCTTGGCCTTGCTCACGAAGGGCGCGGTGCGGCTGGCGCGCGGATTCACCTCGAGGATGAAGAGCGTGTCGTCCTTCACCGCCATCTGGGCGTTCATGAGCCCGCGCACGCACAGGCGGCGGGCGAGTTCCATCGCCTGCTCGCGGATGCGCCGGACCATGGCCGGCGGCAGCGAGTACGGCGGGATGGTGCAGGTGGAGTCGCCCGAGTGGATGCCCGCCTCCTCGATGTGCTCCATCACGCCGCAGACCACCGCGCGCGGCCGGGGCGATCGCTGGTTGAGCGACTTGGGGCGCGTGCCCTCGTGCGGCTCGAAGTCGGCCACCACGTCCACATCCACCTCGATGGCGTCGGAGAGGAAGCGGTCGATGAGCACCGGCGCGTCCTGGAGCTCGCTCACCGCCACCGCGCTGGTCATGTAGCGCCGCAGCGACTCCTCGTCGAAGCAGGTTTCCATGCCGCGACCGCCGAGCACGTAGCTGGGGCGCACCAGCACCGGGTAGCCCACCTCGGCGGCCACGCGCACCGCCTCGTCCAGCGAGCGGGCGATGCCCGCCCTGGGCTGATCGAAACGGAGTTCATGGAGCAGGGCCTTGAAGCGATCGCGATCCTCGGCGAGGTCGATCGAATCGAGCCCGGTGCCGAGCAGCGGCACGCCCGCCTTCGCCAGTCCGTGGGCCAGGTTGAGCGGCGTCTGCCCGCCGAACTGCACGATGCATCCCGCGACGCGGCCGCTGCGGTCGGCGCGGTCGATGCCGCCGCCG
>CAZSVT010000237.1:0-3979 GCA_964610365.1 uncultured Isosphaeraceae bacterium | reverse complement strand
ACGACGACGCCCGTCGTGGGCAGGAAGGGCTGCAGGATGGCGCTGGGGATTCCCTTCGCCTCCAGCGAGCCGCTGAGGCGCCGCGTGTCGGTGGCCAGGCCGATGGCGCTCGACGCGTCGCGCGCCACGAGGATCGAGGCCGCCACGCTCGAGGGATCTCCACCGGCGCGGCTCGCGGCGCCCCCCGCGCCGCCGGCCGGCGCGCCCGCGGGCGCCGCGGCGGCGATCTCGCGGACCGTGCCCGTTCCGTCGACCCGGATCGAGATCGGCTTCGACTCGTCCTTCGCGTCCACCGCCACGGTCAGCCGCTCGATCTCCGACTGCACGGGCCCGGCGGGAATCACGGCCCGCGTGACCGTGAGGTTCGCGGCGCCGGTGGCCACCGCGGGCGTGGGCTTGAAGTCCGCGTCGAAGAGGCGGGTGAAGGAACCCTCGCCGGCGACGGCGCCGTGCCGCGATCCGATCGCCGTGTCGGCGGCGATGGAGAAGGAGAGCGCTCCGTCGGCGCCGGTGGTCACCTTGGCGCTGAGCGATCCGGCGGTGAACGGCTCCGCGCCGCCGCGCACCGCGATCGTCCCGCGATCGAGGGAGGCCTCCAGGCTGGTCCGCGAGAATCCGGCGGGCCCCTTGGGGTCGCGCCCCAGGTGGAGCGAACCGCCGAGGTCGGAGACTTCGCTCTCGCCGAAGGCCGCTCGGTGCAGCGCGTAGAGGACGACCACCGGCGACGCGGTGTCCGCCGCCTCCACCGAGCAATCGATCCCCTGGATCGACGCGGCGAGCCCGTCCACGCGCGTGGTCAGGCCCATGACGCCCGCCTTCGCCACGCCCACCGCCGCGCCCGGCGTGAACGCGCCGGCGCGATCGACGATCCCCCGAAGGCGCGCACTCAGCGCCACCGCCGACGGCGCGCCGTCGCCGGCGAGGAGCCCGCGAAGATCGGTGGTGATCGAGCCGTCGGAGGCGTCGAAGCGGAGCGTGCCCGCCAGCGCCGAGAGCTTGATCGGACCGTCGGCGCGCTCGATGGCGAGACTGGAGGGTTCGAGCGTCAGCGCCGCGGAGAGCGTGGCCGGCAGCGGCGAGGGGGTCGACGCGCCGCCGCCCCCGCCCCCGGTGCCGGGCGAGCCCGCGCCGCCGCCGCCGCCCGTGGTGCCGGGGCCCGCGGGCTTCGACTTCGCCAGCTTCGCCAGCCCGAGCGACCCATCGGTGCCCTGCGTGGTGGTGATGTCCGCCTGCGCCACGATCTCGTAGGCGCCCATCGGCGAGGTGAGGAACGAGAGGAGCGATCGGCGCACCTCCACCGTGGCGAGGACGCGCGTGCCGTTCGCCGGGTCGTCGATCCGCAGACCTTCGATGCGCTGCGGCGAGGTCCAGCCGAGGCGCGCCGAGGAGACGGAGACCGTGCCGTTCACCTGGTCGGCCACCACGCCGGCCACGATCGACGGCGCGATCGTCCAGCTCAGGATGGACGGCGCCGCCGCGAGGAGGATCGCCAGCACGCCGACCACGATCGCCACGCCCCGGAGCCATCGCCTTCGACCCTTCCCTGCCGCCGTGTCGCTCATGGTCATCAGCGTAGCCGCGATCGGTCAGTCGACGAGCGCGGGCGACGCCGACTTCGGCGCCGGCGCCGCATGCGCGAGCATCCGATCCAGCGCCCGCCGCGCCAGCCGCCTCGCCTCGGGGTGGACGCGGATCTCGTTGACCACGCGGCCCTCGGCCAGGTGGTCGAGCACCCAGAGCAGGTGCGCCTGGTCGATGCGGTACATCGTGGTGCACAGACACTGGCAGTCGCTGAGGATCCGCACGCGCACGCCCCGCTCCGCGGCTCGGCGCGCCAGCCGGTTGACGAGATGGACCTCCGTGCCCACCGCCCACGAGGAGTTCGGCGGCGCCGCGTCGATCTCGCGGATGATGAACTCGGTGCTGCCGACCTTGTCGGCCAGCTCCACCACCTCCTGGCAGCACTCCGGATGCACGAGGACGGTCTCCACGCCGTGGTCGCGGCGCGCCTCGGCCACGTGCTCGGGCCGGAAGAGCTTGTGCACGGAGCAGTGGCCGTTCCAGAGGAGGACCGTGGCGTGCCGGATCGTTTCCTCGGTGAGACCGCCGCGCTCCTGGCGCGGATCCCACACCGCCATGTCGGCGCGGGCGCTCCGGGCCCGGCCCCGGCGCGCCTCGGCGCCGCGCCGTGCGTCGAGTTCGCTCACCAGGCCGGCGCGGCGCGCGGTGTTGCGTCCCAGGTGCTGATCGGGGAGGAAGAGGATCTTCACCCGCTCGCCCCGCCGGAGCGGCTCGTCGCCGCCGCGCAGCGCCCACTCGAAGACCTGCGCCGCGTTGCTGCTGGTGCAGCAGGCGCCGCCGCGCTCGCCGACGAAGGCCTTCACCGCGGCGCTCGAGTTCACGTAGGTCACCGGGATCACGCGCACCGCGGCGCCATCCAGCGCCGCGTGGATCTCCTCCCAGGCGGTGATCGCGTCCTCGTAGTCGGCCATGTCGGCCATGCTGCAGCCGGCGGAGAGATCCGGCAGGATCACGCGCACCGAGTCCTCGGTGAGGATGTCGGCCGTCTCGGCCATGAAGTGCACGCCGCAGAAGACGATGCACTCGGTGCCCCGCTTCGGCGCCTCCGCGGCGGCGAGCTGGCTGAGCTTCAGGCTGTCGCCGGTGAGATCGGCGTGCCGCACGACCTCGTCCTGCTGGTAGTGATGGCCGAGGATCAGCAGTCGTCCGCCCAGTTCCCGGCGCCGCGCGGCGATGGCGTCGCCGAGCGCGTCGTCGCGCATCGTCAGGTACTTCTCGGGAAGCGAGGGTTGCCAGAGCATGGGACGCGGAGGGTGCACGGATCCTAGGTCCTGTCCGGCGGCTCGCCCCGGCCCGAGGGACGGTCCCGCCCCACGCCCGTCGACGGCCCACCTACGCTTCGCTCCCCGGTCCTCCGTCCGCGCCGAGGCGCCGCGCCGCATGACCCTTCGACGCACCATTTCCGTCGCCGCGCCCGCGAAGGTCAACCTGGCGCTGGCGGTGGGCGCGCCGTCGGCGGCGCACGGCGGTCTCCATCCGATCTCCAGCTGGATGATCACCGTGGACCTGGTGGACGATCTCACGCTCACGCGGCTGGAGGACGACGCGCTCTCCATGTACGCGATCCTCTGGGCCTCCGACGCGAAGCGCCGGCGCCCGATCGACTGGTCGATCACCCGGGACCTTTCGGTGCGCGCCCACCTGGCGCTCCAGGCGCTCGTGGGGCGCGAACTGCCGGTGAAGCTGAAGCTGGAGAAGCGCATCCCGGTGGGCGGCGGCCTCGGCGGCGGCAGCTCGAACGCCGCGGCCATGCTCCGCGGCGTGAACGAACTCTTCTCCCTGGGCCTCGACGACGCCGCGCTGGCGCGCGTCGGCGCGACGCTGGGCTCCGATGTCCCGTTCCTCGTGCGCGGCGGGAGCGCCGTGGTGGACGGCGTGGGCGACGCGCTGGAACATCACGAACGCGTGCCCGAGGTGGACCTGGTGCTCGTCTTTCCCGAGGCGTCGTGTCCCACGGGGCCCGTCTATTCCGCCTTCGACCGACTGCGTCCCGACGCGGCCCTCGATCCGATGCGCGTGCGGTCGCTCGTCCACGGCGCGATGTCGGCGCGACCCGCCGGCGGCGTCCCGCGGGTGACGATGGAACCGTTCAACGATCTCGCGGCGCCGGCGTTCGAGATCGCTCCATCGCTCGCCGCCGACGCACAGCGCGTCGCCGCGCTCGTGGAACGGCCGGTGCATGTGAGCGGCAGCGGTTCCACGCTCTTCTTCCTGGCCGACGGTCGCGTGGAGGCGGAGCTCCTGGCCGAGGCGGTCTCCGCGCGCCTCGACCTGCCGGCGGTGGCGGTGCGCGCCATCGCCACGCCGCCGACGGCCGGTTGACGCGTCCCCGGCACGATCGCCCGTCGGGACGCGCGCGTGCGGTACGCTGCCCGGCCCATGACCCCGCATCACCACG
>CAZSVT010000236.1:0-4014 GCA_964610365.1 uncultured Isosphaeraceae bacterium | reverse complement strand
AGCCGGCGGGCCGGACGCGCCCGCGGCGCTCGCGGTCTCGGTGGTCGGCGCGGGAAGCGAGGCATCCTGCGCCGGCAGCCGGATCTTCTGCCCGACATGGAGCGAGGTCGGCTCGATGGAGGGATTCTCGCGCGCGATCAGCACCCACTTGCGCACGTCGCCGAAGTACTCCTCGGCGATCGAGGTGAAGGTGTCGCCCTCCACCACCGTGTAGTCGCGCGGGCCGCTCGGCGCGGGAGGCGGTCGAGGCGTCTCCGAACGGACGACGGGCGGCACCGGAGGCGACGATGGTCCGGTCGCGGCGCCGCCCGGGGACGCCGGCGCGGCGCCCGGGGCGCCCGCTGCGCCCGGGGCGCCCGCACCGCTCGCGGCGGTTCCAGTCACGGGGGCGCCTGGCGCACCGCTCGCGGCGGGACGATCGGCGCCGGCGTTCGCGCGATCCGGGCCGCCGGGGGCGGCCGTCGGCGGAGTGGTCGAAGAATTCGGCGCCGAGGAACCGGTCGCGGGCGTGGTCGGCGCGCGATCGGGGGATGCGCCGGGACCCGCGCCGGCCGATGACGGCGTGCCCGACCCGGAGCCCGTCCCGGGCGCGCCGGACGGTCCGCCCGCTCCCGATGCGCCGGAGCGCGGCGGCATCGCGGAGCCGGAAGCGCCCACGCCGGGCGTTCCGGTGCGCGCACCCGGCGGTGAGGTCGGTCGATCACCCGTTGCGCCTCCGCCGCCCGCGGGCGCCGGCTTCTTCGGCGCGGGCGAGACGAGCGCGGTGTAGAGACCGGCGCCGGCGAAGATCAGCACCAGCACGACGACGAGCTTGGCTCCGTTGGACATGCCCGACATGACGACCTCCTCCTTGAGGGTTCGCGCGGCTCAGACCGGGTGCGGCAGCGCCGTGGTCCCGGCGGCGGCGGCGGGCGGCGAGGCCGACGCCTGATCGCGCCGGAAAGAGTACACCAGCGGGGCCGCGATGGCGATGGAACTGAAGGTTCCCGCGATGAGCCCCACCAGCAGGGTGGAGCTGAAGGCGCGGATCGCCTCGCCGCCGTAGATGACCAGGACCGTGGCCGAGATGATCGTGGTGCCGCTGGTGAGGATGGTGCGGCTGAAGGTCTGGTTCACGGCGTCGTTGAGGGCCTGCTTCGTCACGTAGGTCATGCGCCCGCGGCGCTCGCGGACGCGATCCAGGATGACGATGCTGTCGTTGATGTCGTAGCCGACGATGGCCAGGAGGCCGGCGATCACGTTCAGGTCGATGCGGTACTCCTGGATGCCCATGGCGGCGCCGAAGCCCGTCCCCGCCAGCCAGCCGCTCAATCCGAGGAAGCCCAGGCAGACGCAGAGGTTGAAGGTCAGGGAGAGGATGACGCCGAGCGAGTATCGCAGCGAGCCGAACCGCAGCCAGATGTAGCCGAGCATCAGGAGGAGGCTCAGCACCACGGCGATGATGGCGTTGGCCAGCAGGGACTGCGCCACGCTGGGCGAGAAGCTCGACACCTGGTCGAGCGAGGTCTCCTGCCGGAGGGCCTGCGTCACCAGCTGCCACTCCCGCTTGGCGAGCCGGGCGTCCCAGGTCTCCAGCGGCACCTTGGGCAGGTTGACGGCAGGATCGCCGACGAGCACCGCCAGGCTGCGATGCGGCCCGGCCGGGTCGGCGGCGTCCACCGGCGCCAGGCCGATGACCTTCACCTCGCGACCGCCCACGTCGGCGAAGTCGGGTTGGGTGCGCATCCGCCGGAATCGGGCGGTGGCCTCGTCCACGCTGATGGGCGGCACGACCTCGTCGAGCAGGATGGCCACGCCGCCGCGCAGTCGGCCCGCCGGCTCGGTGATCTCCGCCCGCCCGATCACCTCGCCGATGGTGCGCTGGTCGATCGGTCGCGTGAACTCGGTATGGCCGCCGTCGGCCCCCTTGAAGCTGCGCGAGATCTGCGCATCCAGCTCGGCCTGGAACGTGGCGGCGACCGTGGCGATGGCCTCGCCGGTGATGGTGCTTTCGTCCACCTGACCCGGCGGATTGCCGACCTTCACCTGGAAGGTGCTCGCCCGCAGATCCGGCGTCATCTCGCCCATCGCCAGGACGGTGGCGCTGCGGAACTGGCCGGCCACGGAGTCGGGCGGCGCCGCTTGGCCGCGCTCCTGGAGACGACGCTCCAGGTCCTCGCGACTCATGAGGATGCGTCCATCGGCCGAGCACTCGCCCTTCGGCAGCTTGATCACGGACCCGACCGGCGGCGCCGCGGGATCGACGCCGGGGTTGAGGGCGGCGATCGCGGAGGCCGGGACGCCGGGCGTGCGCTGCGCGAGTCGCTCGAAGGTGTCGCCGGCGACCACGGTGTGCCGCACCGTGTCCACGCGGCGCAGGCTCATGGTGAGCGCCACGCCGCCGCGGAACTCGGTGTCCAGGAGATCGGGACCGCGCAGGACCGCCGCGGTGACGCCCGCCAGGGCGAGCGTCAGGGTTCCGCCGAGGAGCAGCGGACGCAGGCGGACCCAGTTCACCCTCGGCACGAGCCAGCGGTTCAGCGGGGGCACGAGGGTGGCCACCATGGGGAGCCGCCGTGCGCCGATCCAGTCCGTGTAGATGGACATGAGGACGCGCGACACCCACACGCCGCCGACGACGGTCGAGATCGAACCGATCATCGTGGTGACGCCGAAGCCCTTGACCTCGGTGCCCGCCAGCCAGATGAGCACCAGGCAGACGATGAGGTTGGTCACGTTGCCGTCGAAGATGGCGCTGAATGCGCGGCCGAAGCCCAGGCGCGCCGCGTTGCGCAGCGGCTCCTTGTTCAGCATCAGCTCCTCGCGCATGCGCTCGAAGATGAGCACATTGGCGTCGACCGCCATGCCGATCACCAGCGCGATGCCGGCCAGTCCCGGTAGCGTGAAGGTGGAATCGATGAAGACCATCATCCCGAAGACGCAGAGGATGATGAACCCGAGCGAGATGATCGACATCACGCCGGCCACCAGGTAGTAGCCGAGCATCAGGATGCTCACCGCGATCGCCGAGTAGCCCACCGCCTGGAATCCGCGGAGCAGGTTGTCGGCGCCCAGCGACGGGCCCAGCACGTTCACCGAGATCGGCTCCGGCGTGAGCGTTCCCGAGAGCGTGCCCGCCGCCAGCACGCGCGTCAGGTACTCGATCTCGTCCGGCGAGAAGCGCCCGGTGATGCGCCCGCTCTCGCGGATGGTCGACTGGATGGTGGGCGCCGTGTAGACCTGTCCGTCCAGGACGATGGCCATTGGTCGCCGGAGGTTGCCCGAGGTGAGACGACCCATGAGCTCGCCGCCGCGCGTGTCGAGGGCGAACGACACGGCGGGCAGGCCCAGCTCGTCCACCGTGGGCGCGGCGCCGCGCATGGCCCAGGGGTTGTCCGGCGAGTGCACCAGGCTGCGGCCGTCGGTGGTGTAGAGGAGGAGGTAGACCTCGCCCTCGAAGACGGCGGCTTCGAGACCGCGATCCGAGGCGAACCAGGCCACCGGGTCGGCCCGGAGTCGCGCCAGCGAATCCGCGGTCTGGGCCCACTGCTTGAGGTCCTGCACCTTGAACCATCGCGCCACCGGCGAATCGGTGTTGTCGGGGCCGCGCTCCGCGAGCTGCTTGCGCATCTCCGCGGGATTGACGCCCTCGGCCTTGTTCGCCTCCACCGCGACGTAGAAGTTGAGGACGCCCGCGCCGCGGAAGAGGCGCTTCAGATCCTCGGGGCTGTCCAGCCCGGTGCGACGCTGCTCGTAGGCCGTCCATCGGGCGACGACGTCGTCGATGCGCGGCGCGAGCCCGGGGAACTCGGCCCGGATGGCGGCGAGCTCCTCCGCCCGCTCGCTGGGACCCATCATGGTGTTGCCGCGTTCGTCCAGGAGCGCCCGACCCGGGACCGGATCGCGCTTCGGCTGCGGGTCGTCGGAGAGCGACAGGGCCCGCACCAGCCGGCGCTCGGAGAGACCGACCGACGCCAGGGCCTGCGCCCCCTGCTCGATGGCGACCTCCGCTTCGGCGATCTGCGCCAGGGCGGC
>CAZSVT010000235.1:0-4034 GCA_964610365.1 uncultured Isosphaeraceae bacterium | reverse complement strand
CAACTGCACCGATGAGCCCGCCTTCGAGAAGCTGCGCAGCCGCATCCTGGCCACGCCGGGCGTCCATGACGTGCGACCGCTCCTCTTCTCCACGCTCCACCACGAGAGCGTGGAGTGGGGCCAGTCCACCGGCGAACCCGCGGGTTCCGCCGGCGCCGCCCGTCGAGCGGGAGGCTCGTCGACTCCGCCGCGCGATGGCGGCATGGACCGGTCCCCTTCCGCTGCGGGCGTTCAACTTCGGTGACCGTCCGGCGGCGGCGCGTACGCTGGCGCCATCGCCATGACCTCGACCCGCGCCGAGCGCCCCTTCGCCGCGTCCATCGACGACATCCGCGAGGCCGCAGCGCGGATCGCGCCGCACGCCCACCGCACGCCCGTCATGACGAGCCGGACGCTCGACGAGCGGAGCGGCCGCTCGCTGGTCTTCAAGTGCGAGCTCTTCCAGCGCGTGGGCGCCTTCAAGTTCCGCGGCGCCTGCAACGCGGTCATGAAGCTCTCCGCCGACGCGGCCGCGCGCGGCGTGGTGACGCACTCCTCCGGAAACCACGCGCAGGCGCTGGCGCTGGCGGCCAGGCTCCGCGGCATCCCCGCGTTCGTGGTGATGCCGCAGGGCGCCCCGGCGGTGAAGCGCGCCGCGGTGGAGGGCTACGGCGCCGAGGTCATCGAGTGCCGGCCGACGCTGGCCGATCGCGAGCGCGTCGCCGCCGAGGTGGTGTCGCGCACCGGCGGCACCCTCATTCCCCCCTACGACCACCCGGATGTGATCGCCGGCCAGGGCACCATCGCGCTGGAACTGCTCGACCAGGCGCAGGACCTCGAGGCGATCGTGGTGCCCGTCGGCGGCGGCGGCATGATCTCCGGCGTGGCGATCGCGGCGAAGGCCCTTCGACCGTCGATCCGCGTGATCGGGGCCGAGCCCGAGGCGGTCTCCGACGCCGCGCGCGGCAAGCGCAGCGGTCGCCTGGAGCCGGCCACGGAACGGCCCACGATCGCCGACGGGCTGCGGACCTCGCTCGGCGCGCTCACCTTCCCCGTGGTGCAGTCGCTGGTCGACGAGATCCTCACCGTCGACGAGGCGGCGATCGTGCGCGCGATGCGGCTGGTCTGGGAGCGCATGAAGATTCTCATCGAGCCGAGCGCCGCGGTGGGCGTGGCCGCGATGCTCGAGGCGCCTCCCCCGGAACGGCGCATCGGCGTCATCCTCTGCGGCGGCAATGTGGACCTGGACGCCCTGCCGTGGTCGACCGCGACGCCGCGCGCGTGAGTCCCGTGCGGCGCGCGGGCCCGGCGCGGATCAACCCCACTCGCCCAGCAGCGTTCCCAGATCGTCGCCGTCCACCACGCCGTCGTCGTTGAAGTCGGCGGCGCAGCCCCGGCACGCGCCCCACTGGCCGAGCAGCGTGCCGAGATCGTCGCCGTCCACCACGCAGTCCTCGTTGAAATCGGCCGGGGACGAATTCGTCTCGCCCGGTCCCGAGAGGTTCGCGGAGAGGGCGAAGGTGAGCGTTCCGTCGGAGAAGGTGCCGCTCACCAGCAGGTGGGCGGAGTTCCCCGGCGGAATGATCGTCGGAAGATCGATGGGCTGATTCTCCACCACCTGGCCGGCGATGGGCACCGTCAGCTGCGTCTCGGGAATCTGCACCGAGGCGACGGCCACATAGTCGCCCTGGAGCGTCGGCTGGAGCTCCGCCACGATCGGAAGCATGATCGGCGTCGGATCACCGGCGATCACCTGGCCGAGCACCGTCGCCTCGAAGACGAGCTCCATCGGCAGCGAGGCGGTGAGGATGAGCGAGCCGCCGCGCCCGGGGACGAGCAGGCCCGCGGCGGGCGCCGTCTGCACCGCATGGGCGGCGGAGATCTCTCCCGCCGGCAGCGGGAGCGTCACGTTCGACACGCCGAAGTAGATCGCCGTCGGGCTGACGGTGTGGAAGTTCGGGTAGCTGATGGTGATGTTGATGGTGAGCGGCGAGGGATCGCCCTGGATCAGGTCGAGCCAGCCGCAGTCCACGATGGCGCCGCCGAGTCCGTCGTCGGTGACGCAGAAGCTCACCACCGGCACGCCCTGCGGGAACTCCACCGACGCGGAGGGCTTGACGGTGGCGCTGTAGGCGATCGGGTTGTTGCCGCTGCCGCCGCTGAGATTCGGTCGAGTCTGCGTTCCCGTCGGGTTGTTCGCGGCGTCGTAGTTGCCGATGAAGGTTCCCGACAGCGGCAGCGCCAGCGACATGCTGAGCGCGTCGCCCGGCGAGGCCGCGAGGTCGAAGTGCGTGACGCACTGGGACGAGACGGACGAGCCCGCGATGGCGGCCGCGACGACGATTCCGATGCAGGACATGGCGTTTCTCCTCTGGGGCGGCGCACCCGACGAGGTCGCCGCGGATCGCCAAGGTAGCACCGAACCGCGCGGAAACGAGCGTCAGGGAGTCCAGTTCCCCAGCAGGGTGCCGAGATCGGACCCGGTCACGGCGCCGTCGCAGTCGAGGTCGCCTTCGGGGCCGGGTCCCCAGAATCCCAGCAGCGTGCCGAGATCGTCCCCGTCCACGCGGCCGTCGCCGTTGTAGTCGCCGGTGATCGCGGCGAAGGGGCAGCCCAGCGAGATCTCCCAGCGCAGTCCGAAGAAGCCGGGCTCGATCGGCGGGTCCTTCGGATCAGGCGGATTCCGCGGGTCGATCTCGTCGCACGGCTGCCCTCCGGTGATGAGGCGTTCGGGGCCGCCCACGGTGATGACCAGGTGGTGGATCCCCGGCTCCAGGCAACGATCGATCACGATCGGTTCGCAGTCGAACGACGAGGCATCGACGAGCGTGCGCAATGCACCGTCGCAGGTCCCTTCCAGGAGCAGGAGCCGGAGCGGAAACTCCGCGCTCGCCTGCACGCGCACGCGGCGAAGCTCGGAGACCTCGAAGCGCAGCCAGTCGAGATCGCGCGGCGCCCCGGTGGTGGCGGTGCCGTGGGCGCGCAGGCCGCATCCGAGTTCGATCCACGCGGCCGTGCCGTCCGCGGCGGGAGCGCAGCCCTGGTTGAGCCGCTCGTAGCAATGTTCCGATTCGTCGATCGAACCCGGCGCGGGCTCGCCGAGCGCGCAGGCCGCGATGCCGCAGAAGCGCAGCGCCTGGTCGACGCAGATCTGGTCCCAGCGCGAGAAGCGGCAGAAGGCGTCGAGGCGGCCCACCAGGTCGCAGCAGGTCTCGTCGTCGCAGCCCGGCGCGTCGTGCTCCTCCACGCAGGAGCCGGGGCTGGGACAGACCAGCCCGTCGCAGAACTGATCGGCGAAGTCCACGCAGAATTCGTCCCATGCCACGGTGCAGCAGTGCGGGTCGAAGTCGCAGACCTCCTTGCAGCAGGAACCGGTGTAGCAGCCGAGCCCGCCGTGCGGTTCGTCGCACGGGCCGCCGGGAGGACCGCACGCCGGGAATCCTTCCGCCAGGCCACCTTCCGCCGGGCCCCCGTCCGCCCCGACGGGCGCCGCGGGGCGCAACGAAGTCGCGGCGATCCCGCGTCCGCGCTCCTTCGGCGGCGCCGGCAGATCTCCGAGCGCCGCGGCCACCGCTTCGGCGCCGTCGGCGCGGGCCGACTGCGCCGCGTCGCGCAGGGCGCGGACCATGGCCTCGCGCCGGGCCGCGCCGGTGGCGCTCCTGGCCGCGGGCGGCGGTCGATCGCGCCGTGCGGCCGGCGCCGCCCCCGCGCCCGGCGCCGCGCCTGCTCCCGCCCCCGCGTCGATCGCCGCGAGTCCGCCGCAGGGTTCCAATCCCGGCGTTTCGTTCAGGTAGATCGCGAGCTGGTTGAGCGTGAAGTCGGCCACCACCAGGTCGGGTCGGCAGTCGCCGTTCACATCGGCCACGCGCAGGTGGCGGGCGAAGTCCCCGCCCGTGAGCGTCTGCACCGATTGAAAGTTCGGCGCCGATCCGCCGGCGAGATTCTCCATCACGTGGATGCCGCCCGGGAGCGCGGTGGTGAGCAGCAGGTCGGTGTCGCCGTCGAGATCCAGGTCGGCGGCGCCGGCGCTCCACGCGTAGCCGTTGAAGGTCACG
>CAZSVT010000234.1:3670-4062 GCA_964610365.1 uncultured Isosphaeraceae bacterium | reverse complement strand
ACCTGCCTGTGTTTGTTCCGGGGGCAATGTTATGGACAGGAGACTCTCATGCTGAACCAATGGTCCTTCCGGCGCCGCATCGCCCGTGAATCTCGAGGACTTCATGCCCGCGGGCGTAAAGAGCGTTTCGCGGCAGTACGCGGCGTACTCGCGCCCGCTCGCCCGCTTGATGATCTCGCTGAGAAGGGCGTAGCCCTGGTTCCAGTACTCCCAGTGCGTTCCCGGCTCGTGCCGCGGCCCGCCCGCGAGAAACACGGGGAGCACCGCGGCGAGGTCATCGCCGGCGCCGGACGAGTTCGTCCCCGGGATGCCGGAGGTATGGCGCAGCAGGTGCTCGACGGTGATCGTCCGACAGTTCTCCGGGATGCCGGGGAGATGCTTGGAGATCGGGT
>CAZSVT010000234.1:0-3660 GCA_964610365.1 uncultured Isosphaeraceae bacterium | reverse complement strand
TCCCTCCTGCACGAGCGTCATCACCGCGGCCGCCGTGAACTGCTTGGTGAGCGAGGCGATCTCGAAGAGCGTTTCCGCGGTGATCGGCACCGCGCCCGGGAGATCGGCGCTTCCCGCGGCGCACTCGGCGACGATCTCGCCGCGGCGCGACACGAGGACGGCGCCGCTGAATCCACCGGCGGCGAACCGGGCGACGATCGCCTCCACGCGGGAGCGGATCGACGGCGCCTCGACGGCCTTCGCAGGCGGCGCCGCGGCCGCGGCCGACAGCGCGAGTGCGGATGCGCACCAGCCCGCCGCCGATCGACCCATCACTCGATGCATGCGCCACCTCCGTGGTCGGCCCCTCGGCACCATCGTAGACCGGCGGGGTGCCGTGCGCCGGCGTCAGCCGAGCCGCTTGATCACGGCGTCGGCGAAGGCCTCGGTGCCCAGCGAGCCTCCCAGGTCCTTGGTCCGGTCCCCTTCCACGAGCGCGCGGTTGTAGGCGTCGCGGATCCGCGCGCCGATCCGTCCCGCCTCGGCATCGCCCCGCGTGGCGGCGAGGTGGTTGAGCAGCATCACGGCGCTCATGAGGAGCGAGAGCGGGTTGGCCAGGCCCTTGCCCGCGATGTCCGGCGCGCTTCCGTGCACGGCCTCGAAGACGGCGTCGCGGTCCCCGTAGTTCGCTCCGGGCGCGACGCCGAGCCCGCCGATCATGCCCGCGCAGAGATCGCTCACCACATCCCCGTAGAGGTTCTCCATGAGGATGACGTCGAAGCGCGACGGATCCTGCACCAGGCGCATGCAGGCGGCATCGATGATCAGCTCCTCGTACTCCACCTGCGGGTACTTCGCCTCGCGCACCTCGCGGGCGCAGCGGATGAAGAGCCCGTCGGTGAGCTTCATGATGTTGGCCTTGTGGAAGACGCTGACCCTGCGGCGGCCGCGGGCCACCGCGTAGGTGAAGGCGAACTCCGCGATGCGCCGGCACGCCGACTCCGTGGCCACCTTGAGGCTGGTCACCACGCCGCGCGTGATCTCGTTCTCGATGCCGGCGTAGAGCCCCTCGGTGTTCTCGCGGACGATCACCAGGTCCACCCCGTCGAAGCGCGTCTTCACGCCGTCCAGGGAGCGCACCGGCCGCACCGCGGCGAAGAGATTGAGCTTCTTCCGGAGCCCCACGTTCACGCTGGAGAAGCCCTCGCCCACGGGCGTGGTGCACGGCCCCTTGAGGGCCACGCCGCACTCGTGGATGGCGTCGACGGTCTCCTTCGGCAGCGTCTCGCGCCCGCCGCGCTCCACCGCCGCCAGTCCCGCATGGCGTTCGATCCACTCCATCCCGGCCCCGGCGGCGTCCAGCACCCGGGTCACGGCGCGACTCACCTCGGGACCGATTCCATCTCCGGGAATGAGCACGGCGCGGCGAGACACGAATCGAGGAGGATACCATCGCCCCCTCCTCGAATGGCTCCCGTCGCACTCGACCTCGACTGCGTGATCTTCGGCGGCGGCGCGGCGGGTCTCTTCGCGCTGGCGGCGCTGCGGCGCCGCGGCTTCTCGGCGCTGCTGCTGGAGCGCGACGCGCTGGGCGCGGGGCAGACGCGCTGCGCCCAGGGCATCATCCACGGCGGCACGAAGTACTCGCTCGCGGGACTGGTGGGCGCGGATTCCCGGGCCATCGCCGGCATGCCGGAGCGCTGGCTCCGCATGCTCGAGGGAACCGAGGCCCCCGCGCTGGGCGTCCACGCCCTGCGCGCCCGCCATGGCTGGCTCTGGCGCAGCGATGGTCTGGCCGGTCGCCTCGGCATGCTCGGCGCGCGGCTCGCGCTGCGCGTCCGGCCGGAACCGATCGCCGCCGCCGACCGGCCGGAGATCCTGCGGGCCATGCCCGGCGAAGTGCTCCGTCTCCCCGAGCCGATCGTCGATCCATCGGCGGTCCTGGCGGCGATCGCGGCGCCGCACCGCGGTCGCATCGCGCGGCACGATCCGAAGCACCTCGAGATCCGGGGGCGGGGCGATCGGGTCCTGCTGCGCGCGGTCGTGGAGTGCGCGGACGGTCCGCGACCGCTGGAGATCGACGCCGCGTGCGTGATCCTCGCCGCCGGCGTGGGCAACGAATCGCTGCGCGAGCGATTCGGCTGCCGACCCGGCTGCACGCAGCGGCGCCCGCTCCACCAGGTGCTGGTGCGCTCCCCGCTCCTGCCGGTGTTCGACGGCCACTGCGTCTCCGGCGACGCCACGCGATTGACCATCACCAGCGCGGCCGAGCCCGGCGGCGTGGTCTGGCATCTCGGCGGTCGACTGGCCGAGGAGGGCGTGGCCCTCGACCGCGCTCCGCTGCTGCGCCGCGCCATGGAGGAGCTGCGCGCGGTGCTCCCCGCCGCGCCGCTGGACGGCGCCGAGTTCGCCGCCTACCGGGTGGATCGCGCCGAGCCCCTGGAGGGCGGCCGCCGGCCGGACGACGCCCGCCTGATCGACGAGTGGCCGGTCCTCTCGCTCTGGCCCACCAAGCTCGCGCTCGCGCCCCGCGCCGCCGACGCGGCGCTGGAGTGCGTGGCGCACCGCCTGCCGCCGCCCGCCGGCGCCGCGGCGCCGCGTCCATTCGAGCCGATTCCGCCCCCCGTCGCCGCGCCGCCGTGGCATGATGCCCTCGAATGGACGCCCGCACCATGAATCCGGTCGCCGTGCCCCGCCGATCGTTCGCGGCGCTCGACCGCGAGGTGGGCGTGATCGGGTTCGGTGCGTTCAAGCTCGGACGCGTGGATGCGGGCAAGTTCGCGGCGCCGTACGAGCTGCCGTCGGAGATCTCCGCGGCCCGGCTGCTGAACGGCGTCCTCGATCTCGGCGTCGATCTCATCGACACGGCGCCGGCCTACGGACTGAGCGAATCGCGCATCGGCGCGGCGCTGGCGCAGCGCCGCAGCGAATTCGTCGTCTGCACGAAGACCGGCGAGTGGCACGACGGGACCGCCTCCACCTTCGACTACTCGGCTCGCGCCACGGAGGCCAGCGTCTGCCGCAGCCTGGTGCGGCTCCGCGCCGAGTCCCTGGACGTGGTCTTCGTCCACTCCGACGGGCGCGACACCGCCGTCCTCGAGGGCACGCCGGTGGTGGAGGTGCTGGATCGACTGCGTCGCCAGGGCCTGCTCCGCGTGATCGGCTTCAGCGGCAAGAGCGTGGAGGGCGGGCTCGCCGCCGCGGAGGATCCGCGCATCGAAGCCCTCATGGTGGAGTACAACCCGCGCTCGCCATCGCAGCTGCCGGTGATCGAGCGCGCCGGGGCGCTCGGGAAGGCGGTGATCGTGAAGAAGCCGCTGGCGCAGGGACGATGCCCCGTGGCGCAGGCCATCCCGTTCATCCTGGCGCGGCCCGAGGTGACCTCGATCGTGGTCGGAACGCTCGAACTCGGTCACCTGGCCGAAGCGTGCCGCTGCGCCGCCGCGATCAGCTCTTCGGCGGGATGACCAGCGACACGCCCGGTCGCAGTCGGGCGGGATCGTCGCCGATGGCCGACTTGTTGGCCTCGAAGATCCGGCGCCACGCCGACTCGGCCTTCGTGCCGTAGAAGCGGTCGGCGATGGACGCAAGCGTGTCGCCCTGCTGGACGGTGTACTTGGAGCCGTCGGCGGCGCCCGAGGAACCGGAGGGAGCCGGCGGGCCGGACGCGCCCGCGGCGCT
>CAZSVT010000233.1:3606-4063 GCA_964610365.1 uncultured Isosphaeraceae bacterium | reverse complement strand
GTGCGGGATCCGAACGCCGCGACGCACGATGCTCGCCCCCTAGGCATCGGCCACGCAATCGTTCCGGCTCCACCGATTGCCGGAGCACCCCCGACGGTGGGACACCCGCGGGCGCTGTAGAGTCCGCACCGCCTCAGGGCCCGGCGCGAGCGAGGCGACTTCGACCACGGACCGGACCGATCGCCTCCCACGCCCCTTCACGAACGAGGATTCGGATGCACCCACCCGACCGGGCGCCGTCATGGCACCGCACCATCACGCTCGTCGGCGTCATCGTCCCCACGCTGGCGCTCGTCGCGGCCGTCGTCCTCTGCTGGGGCGGCCTCTGCCGGCCCATCGATCTCTGGATGCTCGGGATCGGCTACCTGCTCACGGCGCTGGGCGTGACCATCGGCTACCACCGGCTCTTCACCCATCGCGCCTTCGAGGCGTCGCCGGTGGTGGCGTGGACCATCGG
>CAZSVT010000233.1:0-3596 GCA_964610365.1 uncultured Isosphaeraceae bacterium | reverse complement strand
GCATCCTCGGATCCATGAGCGTGCAGGGGCCGCTCATCTGGTGGGCGGCGAAGCATCGGCAGCATCACCAGTACTCCGACGAGGAACTCGACCCGCACTCGCCGCACGCGGGCCACGCACGCGGCGTGCGCGGCGCGATCCGCGGATTCTGGCACTCGCATGTCGGATGGCTCTGCCGGCGCGAGCTCCGCTCCGACGCCCGGCGCTACTGCCCGGATCTCTTCGCGGATCCCATCGCGCGGCGCCTCGACCGACTCTTTCCGCTCTGGGTGTTCCTGGGGCTGGCGATCCCGATGGCCATCGGCGGCGTCGTCACCGGGAGCTGGTTGGGCGCGTGGCTGGGGCTCCTCTGGGGCGGATTGGTGCGCATCTTCGTGCTGCACCACGCCACCTGGAGCATCAACAGCATCTGTCACCTGTGGGGCTGGCGGGACTTCGAGTCGGGGGACGAGAGCCGCAACAACCCGGTCATGGGCATCGTCTCGATGGGCGAGGGCTGGCACAACAACCACCACGCCTTCCCCGCCAGCGCCCGCCACGGCTTCGGTCTGCAGTTCGACCTGAGCTGGATCGTGATCCGATCGCTCGCCGCCCTCGGACTGGCGCGGCGCCTGCGCGTGCCCAGCCCCGAACACCTGGATCGGAAGCGGCTTCGCCCGGCGCCGGCGCGCCGCGGTGATCCGATCGCGGAGTCGCCGGCGGCGCCGGAGCCTGCGCGCGGCTAGCGACGCTTCTTGAAGATGTCGTCGAGGATGCCCTTGATGGGATCGCCGGGCTTCGAGGGTTGCGTCCCGCCGCCCTGACCGCCCTGGGCGCCCCCGGGCGCCGTGCCTCCGGCGCCCGAGCCGCCGGCGCCGCCGCCCGCGCCGTTCGCACCACCTGACGATCCGCCCAGGCCCGGAATGGGAATGATGCCCTTCTCGCCGAAGAGGCCGCCGAGGATCGCCTTCACCGGATCGGTGGATCCGTCGGGGGCGATCAGCACGGGCTCGAACGCCATGTCGAGATCGCGATCGGGCTCGATGGGTCCGCTGAAGGTGGCGCGGACGCGCACGTTGTTGAGGTCCACGCCCGGCACGCGATCGATGATCTGTCCCACCCGGCCGAAGAAGCCGTCGAATCGCGTCATGCCCGCGGCCAGCTTGCCGACGCCGCTGATCGGGTAGTCGACATTGATGGCCGTGGCGTACGGTGGCTCCGACGCCAGGTTCACGTCGCCGGAGAAGAAGAGCTGCTGGTTCCAGGTGTTGCCGGTGCGCCCGAGCGACACCACGAAGTTGTCGTAGGAGAGCCGGCCGTCCGAGATCACGCCGTCGAGCGGGCCGATGTTGCCGTCGATGAGGCCGTCGGCGTCCTCACGGACGAGACGGAGGAGGTCGAGCATGCGGTCGTTGCGCTGGATCTGGATGTCGCCGACCTTCAGGACGAAGCGCGCGTTGAGATCCGACATCTGGAACTGCACGGGGGCGCGGAGCTCGCTCACGGTGAAGAGCAGCGGCTGATCGCCGCGAGGTCGGATGTCCTCGAGGACCGGGTTGATCGGCTTCAGCAGGCGCTGGCGAAGCGTGCCGTTGGGAACGAGCGAGAGCGTGAACGGCTGCTTCGGCTCGATGCCGACCCATCCGTCGTCCACCTGGATGCGCCCCAGGGACGCGTCCATGAACTGGCTCTTCATGGTGCCCGTGATCGTGGCGCCGGCGCTGCCGGGCACGCTGACGGCGCGGGTGTCCACGTTCAGCGCCGGGCCCAGCGCGGAGAGGAAGATCCCGTCGCCGGGCAGCAGCAGGTCGAGCACCGCCACCGGGAGCCCCTGCATCCTCGCCTCTCCGTCGATGGAGGCGCCGACGAGGTCCAGGCTTCCCGTCCGGCTGGTGAAGTTGGCCATCATCGCCCGCACCACCACCGGCTGGACCGCGGCGCCCTGCGCCGTCACCGACGAGCCGAGGCGCAGCTCCATCCGACGACCGTCGCCGGCGAGCGTGCAGTCGGCGTCCACGGCGCCGAGGCGCACCGGTCCGAGCGACACCACCTCGAGGTCCACGTTGCCGGTGGTGAACTTCACGCTCCCGGCGCTGCGCAGGAACGCGCGCGATCCGTCGGGCCCCGGCGCCGGCACGGAGAGATCCTTGAGCGTGACGGCGATCGGCACGGCGCTGGCGCGGCGGATGAGCGGACGCCCCTGGCCGTCGCGTTCGCCGGCGAAGAAGGCGGTGCTCCGCGCCGCGTCGAGCGTGACCGCCACGTCGGCGCCGGGCACGCGGATGGCGCCGTCGGCGGCCATGGTGGCGGAGCCCTTGCCCCGCAGCGCGCCCACCGCGGCGTCGAACTCCGCGGCCAGCGCTCCCGCATCGGCGGTGCGGGCCTTGAGCGCGAGCGTCCCGCGATCGCCGGGCGAGATGCCCGGAACATCGTCGGCCTCGGCGCCGAGCAGCACCAGGCAGCGCGCCGCGTCGACCTCCTTCGCGTCGATCGAGGCGCTCCAGGTCCGCGCCGGGACCGCCAGCCGCGCCCCCTCGAAGCGGAGCGTGGCGGCGCCGAGCGGCCCGCCCGCGTCCGCCAGCGAGAAGGAACCGCCGACGTCCACGCCGAAGTCGTTCGCGGGCCGGACGGTGCCGCGCGCCTGGAGGGCGCCGAGCGTCACCGGCGCCCGCAGGCCCGGTGCGGACTGGATGGCCACCTGCGGCGCCGTGAGCGTGAAGGTCATGGCGTCGATCTCCACGCGGCCCTGCTCCAGCGCCGGTCGCGAGAAGGAGACCGGGTCGAGCGAGCTGTGGACCGGCGCGGGTCGCGCCAGGCGCACCATGTCCGCGCGCGCGGCGTCGAGCGTGGCGTTCGTCACCAGCAGGTCCGCCTGGGCGTCGCTGAGGCGCACGGCGGACGCGTCCCACGCGATGCGCGCCGAGGCGCCCTGCTGGCCGTCCGTGATCTTGAGCTGCGCCGCGCCCTCGGCCGCGCGCCCGTCGAAGCTCGCCGCGACGGTGCTGGTGCGCAGTCCGTGCTCCAGGCCCTTGAACGGAAGCGACGCGAGGAACGGCGACGGCGACTCCCAGTTCACCGGCCCCGCCTGGAAGGTGCCGCGCGCCTCGATCGCCTTCGGATCGAAGGCGGCGCTTCCCACGCCGCGCAGCCCGCGGAGTTCCGCGGTCACGCTCGCCGGCATGCCGTCGGCGGCGGCGGCGAGGGAGACCGAGGCGCCGTCGGCGAGGCGCTTCGAAGCCACCGAGAGGCGCACGGCGGAGATCGACACCGGCGGATCGGTCGCGCTCACGGCCGCGGCGCCGTCCACGGAGGCCTTCGCGTCGATCGCCAGGGCGTCGAGGTCGAAGCCCTGATCGCGCCGGGGCAGCGAGAGCGACTGGATCGCCACGGAGGCGGTCAGCGCGCCGTCGGGCCGGACCTTCGTGGACGCCAGCAGCTCCGGCGCCACCGTGGCCGTGAGCGTGCCCGACGCGTCGGTCACCGAACCGGTCTCGCCGTCGATCGACGCCCGGAGGTTCGCGCGGATCCGCTGCGAGTCCAGCGTGAAGGCAAGCGGCGCCGCGGAGCCTCCCGGGGCGCTGGCGCTGAGGGAGAGCGTCGGCCCCAGGTCGCGCGAC
>CAZSVT010000232.1:0-4067 GCA_964610365.1 uncultured Isosphaeraceae bacterium | reverse complement strand
GCCAGGAGCGCCAGGGCGCCCGGCGCGGGAACATTGAACGAAAGGTCGTCGATGAAGAGCTGCTGCTGGGCGAAGCCGCCGGTGATGAACACGAGGGTGTTGATCGAGGAGCCGCCGTCGGTGGTGATGTTGAACCAGGTGTCACCGAGGCCGCCCCAGGCCGGATCGACGCTGGCGACCAGCTCGTCGTTGGCGTAGATGTAGACACCGCCGAAGAACCCGGGGGGGCCGGCGCTCGACCAGAGCTGGAACGACACTTCGGTGGCCGCCGCCGGGGCGAAGGTCATGAACAGGCCGAAGAAGAAGCCGTCGGCCACGTTGCTGTCGGAGACCCAGGGGTACAGGCCGCTGACATTGGCCACCGGCAGGCCGGGATTGCCGCCGTCGGTGAACGACGAGAGACCCTGCGACGCCCAGGTGTTGCCGGGCACGAGAGCGGGACCGACGATGGCGTCGAAGTCGATGACTTCGGTGTAGGTGGGGGCCGCGGACGCCTGCTGCGTCACGACGATGGACGCACCGGCGTGGCTGCCGACCACCGTGCAGACGGCGCCGACGAGAACGGGAACGAGCTTCATCAGGTTTCTTCCTTCCATGCTGCTGGTCAGCGCTTCGCTTGGAATCGGGAACGCCCCGCGCCCTCAGTCAGGCCTGTCACCAAGCACTCGAAGTCGCTCACACCAGTAGATACGAGGCTGATGATAGTCCATATGCATTTCAGTTCAACTTTCCAAATGAACTTTTCGACGGACATTGGACTGGACGATTCGGGCGATCGGCGTTAAGGTTGTTCGCATCAGGAGTCTGCTGAGTGCACCCCATTAGGTGGCACGGGCATCGCCTGTGAGACAGGCCAAGGACACGAGAGTCCGGTAGCCTGATCGAGATCCCGCATGCCGAGTCTCATCGCTCCATTCGAACCCGAGTGCCGTTCCGCGATCGACGGAGTCCGGGCCGCCCTGCTGGAGCTCTATTCCAGCGTCGGTGCCGATCCCGCGGGGCCGCAGGATGTCTCACGCCGCTTCGGGATCAACAAGACCCTGGCGTGGAATGTCTCCAAGGTGATGACCGGCGATGACCCGATGGCGTGCATCGCGAACCTTCCCGGATCGTCGGCATTCCAGAGTCTCCTCCTGGCGATCGAGCGCGGTGGCGCCGATCGCAAGGTCGTCGACCGCGCAAGACAGGCCGTGCGGACGCTCGACGAAGTGGTGGAGCGGCATGTCGGCGATCGCTCGACGCTCGAACTCGTCTTCGACGGCATCGATCCGGAGAGCGGCGATCACCTCGAGTACAGCCGGAAGCTCGCCTTCCGCGGGAACAGCGGTCTCCTGGGCATCCAGGCCAAGTCGCGCCTGATGAGCGTGATGATGGCTCCCAACGCCGAAGATCCGGACCGGATCGACATCGCCATCGTCCGCGGATATGTCGGCCTCCGCCGGCTCCGCACCGATGCGCGCTGGCCGATCTTCCAGATGCGCGGGTGGGGCAACGAGGAGGGCATGTCGGCGCACGATCGCTGGAAGCCCCTGGAGCCGTCGGCGAGCGGCGCCGAGGCCACGCCCATCATGACCCGCTTCAGCTCCGTCGGGGAATCGGACCTGGAAGTCCAGCGCACGCCGAAGGGACTGAACTTCCTGCTCGCCCCGGGACCCATCGGCAATCGCGGCGCGGTGGACTGCTTCGTCGGCGATCACGCGCGGTCGGTGGCGTCGCGGTATCGCACCGCCAAGGACGCCACCGGCGAGTTCGGCGCCACCATCTCCGCTCCCACCGAGCGGCTGATCTTCGACCTGCTGGTGCACGAGAGCCTCGACTTCGTCCTGCGCCCGGAAGTGCGGGCGTTCATGGGCATCTTCATGGAGAGCTCCGAGGAGGCGTCGGCCGACACACTCCTGCCGCTCTCGGTTCCCAAGGTCGTCTCGCTGCTGCCCGGTCGCCCGCCCGTGGTGGCCACGCCGGATGTGCCGCAGTACTCGGCCATCGTGCAGTCCGTCAACGATCGCATGGGCTGGAAGTCCGACGCCTTCCGCGGCTGTCGGCTGAGCCTCAGCCACCCGCCGCTGGGCTCGACGATCCTGCTGCGCTTCCAGTTGCCGGATCCGCCGCGCTCCCCACGGTGAGCTGCCAGAAGCCCACGTCGTGCCACCGGTCGAACTTCCGACCGACCTGGGGAAAGACGCCGATGCGGGTGAAGCCGAGTCCCTCGTGCAGGCGGACCGATGACTCGTTGGGCATGGTGATGCCGCCGATGATCGCGTGGAACCCCTGCGCCGCGCACGCCTCGATCAGCGCGGCGTAGAGGCGCCGGCCCAGCCCCCGTCCCTGCACGCGCGGCTCCATGTAGATGCCCACCTCCACCGTGTTGCGGTAGGCGGCGCGGGTTCGCCAGGGCCCCGACTTCGCGTACCCGAGGAAGGATCCGCCGTCCGCCGTCTCGTCGACGGCCACCAGGTACGGGTAGCGCGGCCCGAGGGCTCGCCAGTCATCCAGGAGTTCCTGCGGCGTGAGGTCCCGGTCGCCGAAGTGGATCGCGGTGTCGCGGATGTAGCGGTTGGTCAGCGCCGCGATCGACTCGAAGTCCCCGGGTTCGACGGGACGGATTCGCATGGCGGGCGCTACCCGCCGACGGCGGCGCCCCGCTTGGCCCACGCCAGGTAGCCGCCGCCGAGATTGGTGGCCTGGAATCCGTGCCGCTCCAGGAGCGCCACGGCCCGCGCGGACCTGGCGCCGCTTCGGCAGTGCACGTAGATCTGCCGGTCGCGCGGCAGCGAATCGAGGTGGGCCAGCAGGCGCGTGTGGGAGACCTGGTGGGCGCCGGCGATGTTCCCCGCGGCGTACTCGTCGGCGCGGCGCACATCCAGCAGGTACGCGCTGGGTGAGCTGAAGAACGATTCGGCCTGCTGGATGTCCAGTTCGGTGGAGGGAACCAGGCGTCCGCCGGCGCGGCGGTACTCCTCCATCTTCGCCGGGTCGAACCAGCCGCGCACCGAGTCGAGTCCGATGCGCACCAGCATGCGGACCGCCTCCTCGCGACGCGACGGCTCGACGATCAGCACGATCGGCTCGCCTTCCGACACCATCGAGCCCACATCGGCGACGAACGACTTGCCCAGCGGATGCACGAGGGCGCCGGGAACATGACCGGCGCGGAAGGCGTCCCAGGAGCGCGTGTCGATGATCGCGGTGGTGCGTCCGTCGATGCCCGCCAGCTCCTTGGGCGTCAGCTCCGGCGGGGACGGCAGCGACCCGAGCACCGCCGGGCCGTCCCGGTTCTCGCGCTTCATGCGGGCGAAGTAGAGCGGCGGCTCGGGCTGGCCGGCGAGGATGAAGTCGACGAAGGCGGCCTCCGAGGTGGCCGACTGGAGCGCGGCGTTGAATCGCCGCTCGTAGCCGACGGTGCTCTGCGGCACGGCACCGAGCGCCTTCCCGCAGGCGCTGCCGGCGCCGTGCGCCGGCCACACCTGCACCCACTCCGGGAGCGAACGGATCACCTCGAGGGAGCGGTAGAGGCGCTGCGCCGAGGGCTTCGCCGCGCCTTCGATGCCGGCGGCGGTCTCCAGCAGATCGGGTCGGCCCAGGTCGCCGACGAAGAGGAAGTCGCCGGAGAGGAGTCCGATGGGCTCGGTGGCGCCGCCGCCCCGATCGGTCACCAGGAAGCAGAGGTGCTCCGGCGTGTGCCCGGGGGTGTGCAAGGCCTTGAACTCCAGGCCGCCCACCTTGAAGGTGTCGCCGTCGCGCAGCAGGCGATGGGCGTACGAGCCGCCGCCGACCTTCTGCTTCAGCCAGCCGTACTTCCACGACGCGTCGCCTTCGTCGGAGACGAAGACGGTGGCCCCGGTCTTCTCGGCGAGTTCGCGGGCGCCGGAGAGGAAGTCGGCGTGGATGTGCGTCTCGGCCACCGCGGTGATGCGCAGCCCCTCGCGCGCCGCGGCGGTCACATAGCGGTCGATGTCGCGCTCGGGATCGACGATGATCGCCTCGCCGGTCCGCTGGCATCCGAGCAGCCACGCGGCCTGGGCGAGCGAGTCGTCGTAGATCATTCGAAGCAGCATGGGTGCTCCTGG
>CAZSVT010000231.1:0-4078 GCA_964610365.1 uncultured Isosphaeraceae bacterium | reverse complement strand
GGAGCAGGAGCGCGTAGCGGCGCAGGTTCGTGGAGGAGCCGTCCTTCGCCACCTCGTCGCGCAGCGCCGCCAGGCCCACGGCCGGATCGAGTTCGAGCGCCGAGCCGACCACCGCGGCGCGGACATTGGGATCCACGTCGCGATCCGCGGCGAGCTTGAGCAGCGGCGAGACCGCGTCCCGGATCCTGTAGCTGCGAATGGCGGGGGCGAGCGCCTCCAGCAGGAGCGAGCGCTCCCGCGGCGTCTTCGCGGCCAGCATCGCCACGACCTTGTCCCACTCCTCCGTTCCGTGGTCCTTGAGGAGGAGCAGGGCGGCCAGCGACCGGAGTTCGGGCACCTCGCTGGAGAGCACCGGCTTGAGCGCCTCGGGCTGCCATGGCTGGTTCTGTCGATGGAGCGTGGCCACCAGGAAGAGTCGATCCTCCGGGAGCAGGCGGTCGGGCCAGAGCAGGATCTGGTCGATCTCCGGGCCCTTGAGGAGATCGCGCCCGATGAGCGACTTGATCACCTCCGAGCGGAAGCCGTCGTCGTCGATCTGGCGGAGAATGAACGGATCCACGGTGCCGCGCGCGTCCAGCACACCGAGACCGATGATGGCGTCGGCCTGCATCACCGGCCGGTCCTTGCGCTGCACCAGCCCCTGGAAGAGCGGGCGCAGCTCCGGGTCCTTGAGTTCGATGAGCGCCAGCAGCGCCGGGTTGCGCGCGCCGCCCGGCGGGAGGCGCACCGCGTCCCGCAGCACGCGCACGCTGGCATCGAAGGGATCGGGCTTGGAGTACCGCTCCTGCGCCCCGGCCCCCGCGGCGCAGGCGAGCGTGAGGAGGGCCGCTCCGGCTCGATTCATCATCTGGGCATCGTACCGTCCGTCCCGCGCAGGAGTCCGTGACGGAGCTGGTCCACCAGTTCCCTCAGCGAGATCGGCCCGCCGGGAAGATCCGCCACCGTCTCGTCCTCCTCGAGCAGGCGGCGGATGCGTCGATCGGCGCCGAGCGCGGACGAATGCCCTTCGCGACCGGAGAAGAGCCGGGCGATCTCCGGAAAGCTGAGCGTGGTGAGCTCCCGGATCAGGTAGACGGCGAGCCCGCGAGCCAGGACGACGCGGCGATGCCGGCTCCCCGCCGTCCACTGCGCCTGGTCCACACCCGTCCGCCGGCTCACCTGGGCCACGATCTCCTCCGGGCGCAGCGGGCCGTGGCGCGGAAGCGTCCGCTCCTCCCGCAGGGCCCGATGGACCAGCCCGGCGGAGATGGGCGCTCGGCCGTCGCCCTCCACCAGTGCGAAGGCGGCGAGGCGTGCCATCGCTCCCTCGATCTCGCGCACGCTGCCCACGCAGATTCCCGCGATGGCGTCGGCCGCCTCGGGCGTGAGCGACATGCCCCGGCGCTCCGCCAGGCGCAGGGCGATGGTCGCGCGCGTGGCGCGGTCCGGGGCGTCGAGCCGCACCACCGCCCCGGCCATGAATCGGCTCAGGAGCGCCTCGCTGACGCGCCGGATCTGGCGCGGATGCTCGTCGGAGGCGAGCACCACGCGCCCGACCCGGTCGATGGCGTCCAGGGTGTGCAGGAACTCGTTCTGCGTGGCCGTCTTGTTGGCAATGAAGTGCACATCATCGATGCAGAGCAGGTCGACGCGGCGCATCCGGGCGCGGAAGGCGTCGAGCGTGCCGTTGCGGACGGCACTGACGAACTCGTTGGTGAACTGCTCGCCCGTGGTGTAGCGCAGGCGTTCACGCGGGAAGCGCTCGCGGCGGCGCTGGCAGATGCCCTGGAGCAGGTGCGTCTTGCCGAGCCCGACGCCGCCGTGGAGGAAGAGGTTGTGGATCTCCGGCGGCGCCGACTCGCCCACGCGGCGCGACGCGTCGAAGGCGACGCGGTTGCCGTCGCCCACCACGAACTCCTCCAGCCGGCGCCACTCGGTCCGACGGGCCGGCGCGGCATCCGTGACCGCGCCGTCGCCCGCCGGTGGCCGGGCCGAGGGCGTCATGCCCGCGGCGTTCGAGAGCCGGGCCCGGACCCGCCGGGCGGCAAGATCCTCCTCGTGCGTCCCCGGGCGATCCGCGGTGGGATCGCTGGTGACGCCCAGGCGGACGCTCGCCTCGTCGCCGAGGGTCGCGCGGGCTGCGGTCTCGAGTTCCTTGCGGAAGTTCCGTCCGATCCAGTCGGCCACGAACTGCGTGGTGGCCTCCACGCGAACCTCCGAGCCGTCGACCTGCATCCGGGCCCCGCCGTCGAACCAGAGGCGGTACCGCTGCGATCCGAGCGCCGACTTGAGGCGTCCGGCGATCTCCTGCACGGCACCGTTCTCACTCGTCCGCGTCGGGTCGGAGCCGCGGTCGAACTGTCTGGGCATTCGGATTCTCCAGCGGGCGCGGGATCGCGCCGGCCGTGCGGAGGTCGTGTCGATCCCGGGTTCGCGATGTGCCATCAGTGGCTGGAACAACCTCGACCCGCCACGAGTCGGGGGTCGTGTCCGCCGCCCCACGCTTGCGGACAGGACCGCCGACTGGCCGAGCCGCTCCTCCGTGAGCGGACGGCGAAGAATAGTGACTCGGCGCCGCGCGCCAAGCGGCGACGGCGCTGCGGTGCGGAGATCGCGCGCCTCCATGACGCGCGAACCTCGGTGAATCCTCGGCTTAGGCCGCGCAAAAAACTTTTCGTGCGTTCGATGAGCGCGCCGTGTCCGCGCGATGTGGACAAGTGCTGGACGGCGAGCACGCTTGACGCCCGCGCAGGTCGCGGGTAGCGCGCCGCGGCGCGCCGTCGCGCGCCGCGGGATGGAGCGTCACGCGCGCGCGATCGGGGCCACGAAGGCCAGTCGACGCGCGGTCCGCCGGAATCCCGCACCCTTGTAGAGCCGCTGCGCCGGGGCGTTTTCCTCGTCCACGGCGAGCATGATCGCCCGATCGCCGCGCGACGCCGATCCGTCGATCGCCCGCTCCAGCAGCGCTCGCCCCAGGCCTCGTCCTCGCGCCGACGGCACCAGGCCGAGGTAGACCAGCTCGCAGCCGCCGGCGTGCGGCGCCGGGTTGAGCAGCACCGCGCCGGCCGGACGACCGTCCAGGCGGAGGATCGACCAGAGCGACGGATCGAATCGACCGCCGCGACGATGACCCTCGAGAATGTCCTCCGCCGAGCGCAGGCCGGCCAGGCCCGGGCAATCGAGCGTGTCCTCGTAGGTCGCCTCGAGGAGGCTGGACAGTTCGCGGCGGCCGTCGGCGGTGTCCAGGTACGGAACGATGACCGCGCCGGGCGGCAGCGCGGGCGCCGCGGCGGTGGTCGGACGCAGCGGCTTCGAACTCGATCGTTCCATGTAGTTGAGCGCCGCCAGCGAACGCATCCCGGCCCGCAGGACGCACTCGGCTTCCGCCGTGTGCCGCGGCTCGAGCAGCGCCTGCACGATGGCCGCGCCCAGCGCTTCCGCCGAATCCAGGGCGGCGCGGACGGTGGCGCTGCCGGCGCGCTCCTCCGCGGATCCGCGAAGCGGACTGAGCGTGAGCATGGCCGTTCGTCCATGCCCCGGGGTCACGAGCACGGCGGCCTCGATGCGCCCGTTGCCGGCGAAGCATCCCCAGAGATTCTCGATGGCCAGGCGCTCCTGGGCCGCGAAGCGCATGAAGCGCTCCGCGTGTCCGCGATCGCGCCCCAGGAGTCGGGCGAGCACGGCGAGGCGCTCCTCCGGTTCGGCCCGCCGGACCCGGCCCGGCGTCGACTCCCCGGCCGCGGGATGTGGCGTCAGCAGCGTCACGATGCAGGAGGGTACCCAGCACCGGCCGGTCGCCCGCTACACTCGGCCACGCGATGCCCCGGCCCCTCGATCTTCCGACCGTCTCCCTCGCCGCCGCGCTCCTGATGGCCGGCGCCGGGGGAGCCATGGCGCCGCAGTCGGCGCCGAGCGCACCCTCGGCCCCGAGCGCTCCTTCCGCGCCGTCGGCCCCCAGCGCACCCTCGGCGCCCGGCGCTCCTTCCAGCCCCGGCACTCCGAGCGCGCCGACGGCTCCCCGGAGCCCGGCGGCGCCGGCCGGGCCGAACGCGCCCGCCGCGGGCGTTTGCGCGCCGGCATCGAAGTTCACGACCGAGCG
>CAZSVT010000230.1:0-4080 GCA_964610365.1 uncultured Isosphaeraceae bacterium | reverse complement strand
GCGAGAGCAGCGACACGCCGGTGCGCAGGATGCTCATGGGGTGCACCGCCGGCTCCCCCGCCTTCGTCTCCGCGATCCGGCCGACGATGTCCAGGATCCCCTGGTCCACCGCGCGCATGCCGACGAGCTCCTCCTTGAAGGACCTGAGCTGGGCGGCGCTGGGCTTCTGCCCGACGAGGAGCAGGTACGCCACGTCCTCGAACGTGGCGTTCTCCGCGAGGTCAGCGATCTCGTACCCGCGGTAGATGAGCTGCGTCTGCGTGACGGCGCAGACCTGCGTCTCACCGACGGTCTGGCCGGCGAGGCCGCGGGTATCGACGGGCTTGGACGGTGCGACGGGAGTGGCCGCGCTCATGGGATGCTCCTGGGGAACGGCGATGGCGTCGGAGGGGCCGATCATGCTAGGAGAAAGCCCGCGGCGTTACCATCCCGCCGATCATGACACCCGTACCGCCGATGGGTTCCGCCCTCCGCCGGATCGTGCGCCGCGGCTCGACCGCGTGCGCGGGCTTCGCGGCCGCCGTCGCCGCGCTCTCGGCCGGATGCTCGCCGCGGCCGGCGGCGCCGCTGCCCGATGAGGCGGCACGGGTGGCGACGCTGATGATCGGAGCGTTCACCAGCGCCGAACAGGCGGCACGGGATCCCGAGTACCGAGCGGTGAACCTCCGCGTGGCGCCGATCTGGAAGGAGCGCACCGACGCGAAGTGGGTCTACGTGGAGCAGGCGATGGCGTCCTCCACGGAGCGGCCCTACCGGCAGCGGGTCTATCGCGTCTCGCAGGCGCCGGATGGTTCGATCGAGAGCTTCGTGCTCGCCCTGCCCGGCGATCCCCTTCGCTACGCCGGCGCCTGGCGATCACCGCAGCCGCTCGAGGACCTGACGCCGGGGCTCCTCGAGCCGCTGCCGGGCTGCGTGGTGGTGCTTCGAGCCGAGGGAGCATCATCGTTCCGCGGGGCCACGCCCGGCACGGGGTGCGTCAGCACGCGCGACGGAGCCGCGTACACCACGAGCGAAGTGCTGCTGACGCCCGAAGGCATCGAGAGCTGGGATCGCGGATTCGACGCATCGGGGCGGCAGGTGTGGGGCGCCACGAGCGGCCCCTATCGATTCAAGCGCGTGTCGGCCGATCCCGCCGCGGCCCTGCCCGCCACGGCGCCGCCTTCCTCCACGCCCGGCGCCGTCGGCCGCCCCTCCTCCGGAGCGTCGCCGTCGTGAACGCCACGGAACCACCCGGCCAGCCTGCGGGCGCCCGGCTCCGCGCCCTGTGCGAGCGCGGCGTGGTCATGATCCCCGGGGCCTTCAACGCGCTCGTCGCCCGGGCGGTGCGCGCCGCGGGATTCGATGCCTGCTACATCTCCGGCGGGGCGACCGCGAATGTCGCGGGATACCCGGACATCGGGCTCATCACGCTCACCGAGATGTGCCGCACCATCCGCGAGGTCGCCGACGCGAGTCGGCTCCCCGTGATCGTCGACGCCGACACCGGGTACGGCGAGGTCGAGGCGTGCGTGCGCACGGTCGTCGAGTACGGCCGGGCCGGCGCCGCCGCGCTGCACGTGGAGGACCAGGTCTTCCCCAAGCGCTGCGGCCACCTCGACGGGAAGGAACTCATCCCGCAGGACGAGATGGTGGAGAAGGTCCGCGCCATGGCGGCCCACCGCCCGGATCCGTCGTTCATGATCATCGCCCGCACCGACGCCCGACACGTGACGGGCTTCGACGATGCCGTGTGCCGCGCCGACGCATATCGCCGTGCCGGCGCCGATGCCATCTTCCCGGAGGGGCTGGAGAGCGAGGACGAGTTCGCGCGCTTCGCACGGGCGAGCCCGGGACTGCTCCTGGCGAACATGACGGAGTTCGGCAAGACGCCCGACATCCCGGCCGCTCGGTTCGGCGAACTCGGCTACCGCATGGTGATCTACCCGCTCAGCATGATGCGGGTGGCGATGGGCGAGGTGATGCGCGGTCTCCGGGCGCTTCGTCGCGACGGCTCGGTCCGTTCGCTGCTCCCGGAGATGCAGACCCGCGCGGAGCTCTACGAGCTGCTGGGGTATCGCCCGGGCGAAGCGTGGAACTTCAGCGAGCGATGAAGGACACCGGGCTCACGTGCACGCGCTCGCCGCGCGGCTCGAGGCGCACCAGGCCGCGATAGCCGCGACGCGAGAGTTCCGCCTGGATGACCTCGGGTTCGCGGCCGACCAGCGTGGCCAGCGCCGCCAGCGCCTCGGCGTCGTCCGTGACGGGAGTCCAGCCCTTGGAACCGATGGCCGCCATGGCCGCGCTCTCCGCCGTCTCCGGCAGCGGCAGCGAGAGGATTCCGGCGCGCTCGACCAGCAGGCGTCCGTTCCCTGCCGGCAGGTCGGCCGCCGCGGCATCCTCACGGGACGCGGCGCCGCCGTGCCCGATGCGCAGCGAGGTCGTGGCACCCCGGCCATCCTCCGCCGAATCCACCACCGTGTGCCGAGCGCGCGGCGATGGGTTGCCGTCGCGGTTGGACTTGAAGACGCCTGCGACGATCGCGGCGACCGCGATGGCGGCCGTGGCCCAGGGCGACCAGGTGGTGGGCGACCACGGTTCGGCCCGGCCTCCCGCGGAGCGCCGAGGCGTTCGGCACGCAAGGGAGAGCGCGCGGGGCCAGCGCGAGCCCGAACGCGCTTCCGGGCGCGCGGCATGCTCGGCGCGACCCGCCGCGGCCGCCGAAGGTTCACCCGCATCCGACGCCTGCATCGCCGCCGCGCCCCCGCCGCGCATCGACGGCAGCTGCGCCGGCTTCACGGCGTCCGCGGACGAGGCGGTCAGCACGAATCGAAGGTCGGCGAGCAGTTCCTCCATGGTGGCATAGCGACGGTGGTAGTCGGCCATCGCCCGGCGGACGATCCAGCGCAGCGATTCCGGCGACGGCTTCTCGAACCGGCTCAGCGCGCCGTGGGCGGGGAAGGTGTTCTCCAGGACCGAGTAGAGGACGGCGCCGGCGGAGTAGATGTCGAACCGCGCGCCGTCCACCTGGTGCACCTTGGTCCCGCGCAGCGCCTGGCGCACCATCTCGGGATCGCGAAAGTACTCCGTGCCGTGGGTGGTCAGCGTGAAGGTGCTCGCCAGCGGCGTCACCAGGCCGACGTCGATGAGCTGCGCGCGACCGCCGCTCACGATGATGTTGTCGGGCTTCACATCCTTGTGCCAGAGGCCGGCGCGATGGAATCGCGCCAGGTTGTCGACCACGTCCGCCATGAGCGAGACGAGTTCGCGCTGGGTGCGGACGGGCAGCCCCTCGTCGGGTCGAAGGCCCCGGTGACGCTCGTTCACGAGCGCCGTGAGGGTCGGTCCGACGAAGTGCGGCATCGCGTACCAGAAGCGATGCGGCTCGAGCGCATGGTCGAGCACGCAGCCGAGCGATCGCGCCGCGTCGAGCGAGCGGCTCTCGCGGATGATCTGAGGAAGGGTCGAGCCCTCGCCGATCGCGAAGCTCTTGATCACCACGTGCGCCGGAGCCCCGCGGAGCGCCGCCTGCTTCGCCGGGTCGGGCGCCGCGATGAAGAGCTTGGCGCCGCTGCCGCCCGAGGGAAGTCGGCCCTCGACGACATAGCCGGGGAAATCGGTGGAGAGGCTCGCGGGCTCGGGCCACGGCGGGGGCATCACGGCGGTGCGCCCGCCGATCGGTGGCGGCGGCGCCATCCGTCCGAACGGAGGCGCCGCCGGCGCGGCCGCGCGGGCCATGGCCGCGGGCGCCATGGCGGCCGCCGGAACCAGCACGCGCCGGTCCGGCGGCACCCGGACGCCGAACACCCGCAGCGGGCGCTGCACCACGGCGCTCCAGGCCCGCATCGCCACCTCCACCACCCGCTGCTGGAACCGCTCGGCGCTGCGGTCGGCCTCCCGGAATCGGCCGAACACGAGCAGCACGAGGGCGCGAGCGAGCGAGAAGGGCGCCACCACCAGGTTCACCGCCGCGGTCACGACATCGCCGACCACGCCGCCGACGCAGGCGAAGAGCCGCCCCACCAGTCGGATGAGGACGCCCGCGCAGACCGCGATCACCATGATCGCCACGCCGAGCACGAACAACATGAAGAGGGCGCCGAT
>CAZSVT010000229.1:0-4081 GCA_964610365.1 uncultured Isosphaeraceae bacterium | reverse complement strand
GATGTGCTGGCCGGTCTTCTGCGGCTTGGCGACCACCTGGAAGGCCTTCTTCTGTCCGGGGGCCAGGTCGCCCGCGACGAACTCGCTGATGTCGGCGGCCATGCCCGGCGGCAGGCTGTGCTTCACCTTCACGCCCTTGGCGACGCCGGAGCCGTTGTTGGTGACCTCGATGTTGTAGGTCGCCACGTCGCAGAAGCCGATCTCCGCAGGACCGTTGAGGGTCATGATGAGCGACGGCTGCACGATGGGCACGCCCATGCACAGGGCCGACATGTAGCTGACCGAGGTGCAGCTGGTGACGGTGCCGGTCTTGGTGGCCATGGCCTTCACCGTGATCACCTTGGACTCGCACGGGCCGAAGGCGCCGCAGTCCCACTTCACCATCCGGCCGCTGGACATGCCGGAGGGATTGGCGCTCTGGAAGCTGAAGTTGTCACCCATCTCCTCCGTCAGCATCACGTTGTCGAGCGTGTTGGCGGTGAGGTTCGTGACCACGATCCAGTAGTCGAAGGACTGGTTCGCCTTTGCCTCGCGCGGCATGCCCTTCTCCACGCCGACGGCGCTCGTGCGAGCGTCACCGGTGGGGAAGGCCATGGTGCTCCACGCCACGTTCGCGTCGCTGGCCTTGGTCGGCCACTTGCAGACCTTGGGGGCCGGAGGAGGAGGCGGGGGCGGAGCCGGCGCGGGAGGCGGCGCCTCCTCGGGGGCGCAACAGGCGGCGAGCACGAGGCCCGCCAATGCGAACGACAGGGTGTTCTTGAGACTGGTCACGGTCGATTTCCTTGGAACGATTGATCTCTGCCCGGAAGCCCGGACGGGCTCCCTCTCGAGGCAACATCCACGCGAGCGCTTCTCGTCATTGTCGTCCCGCATCGCAGATGACGGATTCGGACCGACATGGAGCCTCCACGACTTCGGAGGGCCGAGAGTCTACGATCGGCCGAACGGCATCGCAACTCCACAGACGGGCCGTCGCGTCGAGCGGCGCGGCTCGATCATGGCGCAGGAGCTGCGCGTTCCGCTCGTGGACAACCGCACACCCAGGTCGGCGACGACTCTTCCGATGTTGCCCGCAACTCCGTGCCGCCAATGGGTTTGCATCCTCTCCGCCATTGACTCCGGCCGAGCCGGCCCACTTCGCGGCGCACGCCGCATGACGCGCCGATGAATAATCGCGTCATGCCTCCTCCCGGCAATCTCCACTCGTCGCGCGTGACCGTCATGGGCCTCGGCGCGTTCGGCGGCGGCGCCGGAGCGGCGAAATGGCTGCTGCGGCAGGGAGCGATCGTCACCGTGACCGATCGGGAGCCGCGCGAACGGCTTGCCGGCCAGGTGCTCGATCTCGAATCCGTCGCCCCGCCCGATCGACTCCACTGGCGGCTCGGCGGACACGACGAGCGCGACTTCACCGACGCCGATCTCGTGATCGCGAGCCCGGCCGTGCCGCACCCGTGGGACGATCCGTTCCTGGCAGCGGCGCGGCGCACCGGCGTCCCGATCAGCACCGAGATCGGCCTGCTCGTTTCGCGTCTTCCCACGCGCCGCGTCATCGGCGTCACCGGCACCGCCGGGAAGTCCACCACCGCGGCGCTCATCGATCACCTCCTCCGCGCCGTCGGCTGCCGCACGCACCTGGGCGGCAACATCGGCGGGAGTCTGCTCGATCGCCTCGAGACGATCGGTGAGGACGACCATGTGGTCCTCGAACTCTCGAGCTTCATGCTGCACTGGCTCTCCGCGGAGACGGAGCATCCCTGGGCGCCGAGCGTGGCGGTGCTCACCAACCTGGCGCCCAACCACCTCGACTGGCACGGCGGATTCGCCCACTACAGCGCCTCGAAGGCCTCCATCCGAAGCGGGCAGTCGCCGGGCGATCGATTCGTCACGCGATTCGACCGCGAGAGCCCTGATATTGCCCGGCGCGCCGCCGCGGCGCCCTCGGGTCACTGGTGGCGCGACCCGTGGTCCGCCGAGCTCGGCGACCGCCTCTCGCCGGGCATGGACCTGGCGATCCCCGGAGAGCACTCGCGCCGCAACGCGCGGCTGGCGCTGGACGCCGTCGAAGCGGCCGTCGGACCCGCGTCATCCGATCCCCGTCCGCTGGACGAGGAGGCGCTGCGACAGGCGCTGCGCCGATTCGAGGGGCTGCCGCACCGCCTGCGGTTCGTCGGCGAAGTCGGCGGCGTGCGCTGCTACGACGACAGCAAGAGCACGACCCCGGAGGCCACGCTCCTGGCCGTCGCGGCCTTCGACGACCCGCGCCGCGTGCACCTCATCGCCGGGGGCTACGACAAGGGCGCCGATCTCTCCCCGATCCGCGACCTCGCCCCGACGCTGGGCGGCCTCTACGCCATCGGCGCCACCGGGCCCGCGCTGGTCGCGGGGGGCGCGATGGCCTGCGGAACCATGGAGGCGGCGATCCCGGCGGCGCTCGGCCGCACCGCTCCCGGGGACGTCCTGCTCCTCTCCCCGGGGTGCGCCAGCTGGGACCAGTACCGCAACTACGAGGAGCGCGGGAGGCACTTCGCCACCCTGCTTCGCGATCTCGATCCGGTGCCGAGCCGATAGGATCCACACCATGCGACATCTCCTGAGCCTGCTCGCGTGCATCGTCGCCCTCGCCTCGCTCGGCGGCTGCTACAGCCCCGACGGAGGTCTGGCGCCGTCCACCGGGCGCGGATGGACCTACATCTCCACGCCGATGAAGCCCATCTCGGTGGCGGTGGTGGACACCCGGACGCAGGAGGCGTTCTTCGCGATGGACATCCCGCCGGGGAAGCAGCTCACCTTCAACATCGTGGAGGGCGGCGGCGACGATCCCGTCTACACGCCGAATCGACTCGTCTACTCCATCTTCGAGCCCGGCACCCAGATCGGCACGCTGGACAACCAGCTCACCGCGCCGCCGATGAGCTGCGTGCGCATCGATGTCTCCATCCGCCCGGCGCCGGAGTGGCCGGAGGCCGATCCCGAGGTGCGGCTGCGGACCGACCAGATGGCCGATCGCCCGCCGTACTTCACCCCCGCCGGCGGCGCGCTTCCCAGCGCCAACGACCGGCACGTCTACGACCACTGAGCGAGCGCCGCGATTTCCGAGCCCGCTCTCAGGATCGGTCACGGCTACGACCTCCACCGACTCGAGCCGTCCGCGCCCGCCGGCGCGGGTCGGCCGTTCGTCCTCGGAGGCCTTCGGTTCGACCATGACCGCGGCCCGGTGAGCCACTCCGACGGCGACGCCCTCCTGCACGCGGTGACCGACGCCATCCTCGGGGCCCTCGCCGAGCCGGACATCGGCCAGCTCTTCCCCGACGACGATCCCCGCTGGAAGGACGGCGATTCGCGCCGCTTCCTGGAGGAGGCCCTCCGCCGCATGCGCGCTCGCGGCTACGAACTCTCCAACCTCGACGCCACGGTGATCTGCGAGCGTCCGAAGCTGGGGCCGCGCAAGGAGGAGCTCCGTCGCACCCTGGCGACGCTGCTCGGCGCCGAACCCTCGTGCATCAACCTGAAGGGGAAGACGCACGAGCGCGTCGACGCCGTGGGCGAAGGACGCGCCATCGAGGTGCATGCCGTGGCGCTGCTCGCTCGATCCGCCCGCTGAGCCGTTCGGCCGGCGCATCCCGGCGTCGCGCCGGCGCCCCCTATACTCGCCGCCATGCGTGCGATCGTGACCGGCCAGATCGGCATGGACAAGAAGCCGTACCTGAAGGCGGTCGCGTCGCTGGGGGCGAGCCGCGGGGATCCCATCGAGCTCTTCCACGTGGGCGATGTGATGTACCAGGAGGCGCCCGATGTGCGCCCCGGCCGCATCCTGGACCTCCCGATCTCACGGCTGGCGTCGCTGCGGCGCGCGGCCTTCAAGGACATCATCGCCGCCACGACGCCCGCCTCGGAACACCGCAACATGGTGGTGAACACCCACGCCACCTTCCGCTGGCGGCACGGCCTCTTCAGCGCCTTCGACTTCGACCTGGTGAGCAAGCTGGAGCCGAACCTCTTCATCTGCCTGGTGGACAACGTGGAGGTGGTGCATCACCGGCTTCACGCCGAGCACGAGATCGACGCGACGCTCAAGGACTGC
>CAZSVT010000228.1:0-4083 GCA_964610365.1 uncultured Isosphaeraceae bacterium | reverse complement strand
GAACGAAGGCACAGCGCTCCTGCTCGACGGGCAGGAGCTGCATCCGCTCCGGGACGGCGATCGCGTGGGCATCGCCCGCCATCACACCGCGGCGAAGTTCATCGGCAATCCCGAGGTGAGCTACTGGCGCACGCTGGTGGAGAAGATGCGCTGGGCGGTGCCCCCGAACTACCGATCGTGATGCGCCCGGCGCTGCAGCCCGCGACATTCAGGGCGGACACGCCCCCCATGCGCCCAGCAGCGTGCCGAGATCGTCGCCGTCCACGGCGCCGTCGCCATTGAAGTCGGCAGCGGCCCGAGCTCGCCCCCAGGCGCCGAGGAGCGCCGCCAGGTCGGCGCCGTCGACCCAGCGATTCCCCGTGAGGTCGGCGGGGCATTCGGCGTCGCAGAGCTCGAGCCTGAGCAGGTGGCTGTCGCCGGCGGCGCTCGTCTCGAAGTTGCCACCGATGTAGAGCGACCGCGCCTCGGCGCCAGCCCCGGGATCCTCGTGGATCAGGCGGATGATCCCCTGGCCCGCGGGAATTCCGAGATCCACCTCCTGCCATTCGATCCCGTTCCATCGAGCCGGAATGTGCCGTGCCGGCTCCCCGCCGGTGCTCACGAGGGCGCCGCCGATGTAGAGCCACTGCTCGCCCGCGATCTCCACCACCGCCGACGCGTACACCTCGTCGACGGTTCCGTCGCCGCACGCGCTCCAGGCGGCGCCGTCCCATCGAGCCACTCGGCTGGCGCTCGTGCCGCCGATGGATGCGAAGCTGCCGCCCGCGAACAGCGAGGGACCGAAGCCGTGCCAGTCGTCGACCACGGTCATCGTGCGCACGACGTCGTCCGCTCCTCCGCCGACGGACGACCAGGCGCGTCCGTCCCACCTCGCGATTCCCTCGGCGGGTTCGCCGCCCGCATTGGCGAAACTGCCCGCGGCGTAGAGCGCCGGACCGGACCCGTCATCGAAGACCGCCAGCGCCAGGACCCATCCATCGAGGCCGGCGCCGAGCGGCGACCAGTTGCGTCCATCCCACCGGGCGATGCGCTTCGCGGAGACCCCGCTGATCGATGTGAAATCGCCTGCGGCGACGAGCGCCGGTCCCCCGCCGAGGCCGTCGTCGAAGACGGTCAGCGCGTTGACGGAGCCGCTCGGGGGTGCCGCGCCGACCGTGCTCCATCGCCCGCCGCTCCATCGAGCCAGTCGCGGGCAGGAGACTCCGTCGATGGAGCTGAAGGATCCGCCGACGAAGAGGCTCGGTCCGGACCCGTCGTCGAACGGCTGCATGGCGAGAACCGCGAATCCGAGCGGCAGCACGGCGCTCTGCCCGACGCGCTCCCACCCCGATCCGGCGCGGCGAGCAATGCCGCTCGCCCTCACGCCGCCGGCGGACCAGAACTTGCCTGCAAAGTAGAGCTGTTCGCCGCCGCCCTGCCCGTCGTCGAACCGCGAGGCGGCGATGATCTCCGCATGCGTGCCGCCGCTGAGGCCGGTGCCGAGTCCGAACCACTCGTCGCCGTCCAGGCGGGTGATGCAGCGGGCGCCGGTCGAACCGGCCACCAGGAACGCGCCGCCCACATGCAATCCCGCGGAGGTCGCATCGGAGGCTTCGAAGACGCGCACCACGGTGGCGAGGTCCTGGAGCGGCAGACCGATCGCCGACCATGCCGTTCCGTCCCATGCGCCGAGGTAGGGAATCGGCGCACCGCCGAGCGCCTGGAACTCTCCCGCCACCACGAGCCGCGGCCCTGCGGCTCCCTGCGGCGGAATCATCGTCGCCGCCCAGGCGCGCCGGTTGGCGCCGTCGCCCACCACCGACCAGCGTGCGCCGTCCCATTGCAGGATGCCGCCGGCGGTTCCGTCTCGCTCCAGCGTGCCGTTCCCGCAGAGGTAGAGCCGCGGCCCTTCCCCGAAGGCATCGGCCACGGAGAGCATCGAGAGGCCGTACGGGGACGAGCCGGCGGAACCCGGCAGCGCCCAGGAAATGCCGTCCCCGACCGGGCTCCAGGTGCGCCCGTCCCATCGCGCGACCGCGTGCGCGGCGCGGCCATCGGCCGTCGTGAAGAGGCCGCAGGCGTAGAGCGCGGGGCCGCTGCCGTCGTCGTGCACGGTCAGCCCGTAGACCGGTCCGTTCATTCCGGTTCCGACGGCGCTCCACGACGATCCATCCCATCGCGCGACACGGCCGACCTCCTTGCCTCCGGCCTCCGTGAAACTCCCGCCTACGTAGAGGCACTCTCCGGTGACGCCGTCATCGAAGCTCGCCAGGGCGAAGCCCCATCCGTCGATGCCGGCTCCGAGCTTGCTCCATTGCATGCCGTCCCATCGAGCCACCCCCTTCGCCGCGACATTGCCGGGCATGGTGACGAACTCCCCGACGGCATAGAGGGCCGTCCCGGTGCCATCGTCCCAGGCCAGCAGGCCGTGGCCGATCGCCCATCCGCCGGGCGAGACGCCACCGAGCGACGACCAGCGGCGACCATCGAACTGGGCGATGCCCTCCGCCTCCACGCCGCCGGCAAGATCGAAATTGCCGGCGACGAAGAGTCTCGGTCCTGCGCCGAGGTCGGCGACGATCATGTCGCGCAGCCACTGGCTCCAGCCCAACCTCACGCCGACGCCGCTCGAGCTGCCCATCTCGCCCATGGCGATCGCGGGACAGTCCTGCGCCGCGGCGATCGGAAGGAAGACGGAGGTTGGAAGCGTTGCCGCCGCGAGGAGCGTCGCGGCGAGGAGGGAGCGACCAGCTGAGGAGCGGGCCGAATTCGGAATCGCGGTCGACGGAAGTGCGTCGGACGACGCCCGCCGAGGCCGCGCATCGAGGCCGTGTGCCATGCGGCACCTCCAGAATCGTCGGCCAGAGATGCCCCGGAGCCGACGGTGCAGGGAGTCTGCCGCGCGACGGAGACCGAGTCAATGCATTTCTCGGGCCGGAGCGCTCGATCGCGGTCGCGTGCCGAGCCCGGATAGATTGACCGCCCCATGATCGACCCCAAGGCCTTCCGCGAGGATCCGCAGCGCTTCATCGAAGGGGCGCGCCGCAAGCGCGTGCAGGTGCCGTTCGAGCGGCTCACGGCGCTGGACGAGGCTCGCCGGCGCGTGCTCACCGAGCTCGAATCCCTCCGCGCCGAGCAGAACCGCATCAGCAAGGAGATCGGGCCGAAGATCGGCAGGCTCAAGGGAGCGCTGAAGGGCGCGGGGGCCGACGCCGCGGCCCGCGCGGCGCTGGAGACGGAGCTGCGCGAACTGGAGGCCCTGCCCCAGTCGCTGAAGGCGAAGACCCAGGCGCTGGAGTCGGAGCTGGCCGCGGTGGAGCCGCAGTGGAACGAACTGCTCCTCGCGGTGCCGCAGCCGCCGGCACCGGATGTGCCCGACGGCGCCGACGCGAGCGCGAACACCGAGATCCGGCGCTGGTCGCCGCCCGGCTTCGATCCCTCGAAGTCGTTCGCGGCGAACCGGGGCTTCGCGCCGAAGACGCACCTGGAACTCGTGCGCGATCTCGGCCTCGTCGACTTCGAACGCGGCGTGAAGATGTCGGGCACGCGCCACTACGTGCTGACGGGCCAGGGCATGCGCCTCCACCAGGCGGCGCTGCGCTACGCCTTCGACTTCATGATCGACCGGCGCGGCTTCACGCCCATGGGCGTGCCGGTGATCGTGCGCGAGGAGTGCATGCTCGGCACCGGGTTCTTCCCCTTCGGGCGCGAGCAGGCCTACCACCTGGAGGAGAGCAAGCGCGGCTCCGGGCACGATCTCTTCCTCACCGGCACCGGCGAGGTGGGTCTCATGGGCCTCCACGCCGACGAGATCATCGACGCGGATCGCCTTCCGCTGAAGTACTGCACGGTGAGCACCTGCTTCCGCCGCGAGGCCGGCGCCGCCGGCAAGGAGACGGCCGGCCTCTACCGCATCCACCAGTTCGACAAGGTGGAGCAGGTGGTGGTCTGCCGCGCCGACGATGCGGAGAGCCGGCAGTGGCATCGCACGATGCTCGAGAGCGTGGAGATGATCCTCCAGTCGCTCGGGCTCCCGTACCGCCTGCTCCAGTGCTGCACCGGCGACCTTGGCATGAAGAACGAGGACATGATCGATGTGGAGTG
>CAZSVT010000227.1:2897-4087 GCA_964610365.1 uncultured Isosphaeraceae bacterium | reverse complement strand
AGGCGCGCGGGCGTGGGATCCGCCAGCGTGCGGGCGGCGCTCTCCGACGCGTCGCAGAGCAGGAGGATGGCGGCCTCGCGCGACTGCGGCCGTGGGCCGGGATAGCGCCAGGCGTTCTCGTCCAGTTCCTCGGGCTCCTCGCCGGCGCGGGCGGCGCGGCGCTGCGCCTGGTTGAAGAAGTACTCCACCATCGTGGTGCCGTGGTGGCTCTCGATCATGTGGCGGATGGCCTTCGGCAGGCGGTACTCGGCGGCCAGCTCCACGCCGTCCTTCACGTGGCCGATGATCACCAGCAGGCTCATGGCCGGCGTGATGGAGTCGTGGCGATTGGCTCCGCCGCCCTGGTGCTCCACGAAGTACTCGGGCTTGTTCATCTTCCCGATGTCGTGGTAGAGGGCGCCGACGTAGGCGAGGAAGCCGTCGGCGCGGATGGCCTCGGCGGCCGCCTCGGCGATGTTGGCCACCTGCAGCGAGTGCGTCCAGGTGCCGGGGGCGCGCTGCTGGAGCCGGCGCAGGAGCGGCTGCCGGGGATCGCGCAGTTCCGCCAGCGTCAGGCCGGTGACGACGCCGAAGAGGCGCTCCAGCGTGGGCAGGATTCCCACGAGCAGGAAGCCGGTGACCAGGGCGCCCACCGCGGCGAGGCAGGCGGCGCCGAGCACCTGGATCAGCCCGCCCGTGCCCAGCGGCGTGTGCACCAGTCCCACGGAGGCCACCGCCAGCGCCGCGATCATCGCCGTGGCGGCGGTGGCGCGCACCAGCGCCGAGCGATGGCGCACGTCGCGGAGGAGCCAGACATAGGCGCTCGCGCTCAGCAGCGTGGCGAGCACGAACCCGAGACTCTCGCCCAGGGCCATGGCCAGCATCGCCGACTGACCGGCCGCCGCCACGAGCGCGGTGCGCCGGTCGTAGAGGAGCGCGATGCAGGAGGCGGCGAAGAGGACCACCGCCATCGCCACCAGCACCGTGAATCGAGGGAAGCTGGCGGTGATCACCGCCGCGGCGGTGAGGAGCACCAGCATGCCGCCGAGGAGGAGCGAGAGCTTGAGACCGTCGGTGAGGATCGAGGGCTTGAAGAGCGCCAGCCCCACGCAGATCGACGCCGAGAGCAGCACGCAGAGCCCCAGCATCCCGATGGCGCTCGACCAGCGGTCGAAGACCGGCGTGCGCGCCATGGCCTGGGCGTGCTCCTC
>CAZSVT010000227.1:0-2887 GCA_964610365.1 uncultured Isosphaeraceae bacterium | reverse complement strand
GCGAGACGGCCGAGCCGCTCGCGGGTGATCGAGTCGCCGGGCATGGCGATCACCTCGCCGCGCGGGTGCGGCTCCAGGACGGAGCGCACGGCCGCCGAGGCGCTCTCGGCGCGGGCGAGCGTGGCCACCTCGTCGCAGCGGATCGTCGGCTGCGGATCGTTGAGGATGGCGCGGGCCACGATCGGCGCCGCGTCCACGGGGAAGCCGGCGTCGATCGCCTCGGTGACGAGGCGCGTGCGCAGGCTCGACGCGTCGCCCTCGGGGATCTCGATCGCCCCGCGGCCGATGGGCCGCGTGATCGGCGGCTGCTCCGGGGTCGTGGCCTCCGCCACCACCACCTCGCGGTGCGCGGCGGTGGCGAACTTCTGGAACTCCTCGCGCGTGATGAGCGGGCTGAGCGAGGAGATGGCGGTGACGAAGTTCCGGGTGGCGCGGCGCCACGCCTCGGTGGGGCCCTGCGCATCCTGGTGCGCCTGGAGCCGCGGGAGTTCCGCGGGCTCCAGCGAGAACCGGCGCACCACCTCCGCGTCGACCTCGTCGAGCGAATCCTTGCCCGCCAGCACCTGCGGCAGTCCTTCGATGGCGGCGCGGATCGACTCCAGGTAGGAGCGATTCACCTCGTAGATGCGCGGCGCGTTGCGGCGCTCGAGCTCGCGCTGCTGGCGGGTGAGCGATTCGTTCTCCAGCGTGTAGTCGACGCGGTTGAGGACGGCGGCGGTGACCACCTGGCCCTCGATCCAGCGGCTCTGGTGCCTCGACCAGTCGCAGACCACCCAGGTGAGGATGGCGAAGATCGCGGCGAGGGCGGTGGTCTGCACGGCCGCCGGGCTGCGCACCCACGGACGCTCCGGGCGGTGCTTTCGCCTGAGTTCGCTCCGACGGCTCACGGGGCCCTCGGGTCGGCTTGAGGTCTCGTCGCTGGCCATGGGTTGGAGGAGTCGGAGGTCCGGCCGATGAAGGCGGTCACTCCCGCGTGAAGCGGCGGAGTGTAGCATCGGACCGATGCGGAACGGTCTGCACGAGCGCTCGCGCCGAGCGGTGACCGAGGGCGTTATCGCGTTCGCCGCCGCGGTGATCGCGATCGGCGCGTCGCCATGGCTCGTCTCGTGCAAGGCGCAGGAACCGCCGGGGGCGACCTATAACAGGCCCTCCAGGGACGACCTCTTCGAGTCCACGCTGGTGCTCACCGAGCACGACGATGCGCGGCTGCTCTCGGCGATGCGCGAAGCGGTGCCGAGCGAGGGCACCGTGCTGGCGCCCGCGCGCTACGGGATCCGCTGGGCCGATGTGCAGGACGCGGTGCGCTGGGGCAGCAACGTCGCCGAGATGGCGGTGCTCACCTCGCGCCTCGAGGGCGGCGACACCTGGGTCTTCGAGATCATCACCGTGGCCGATGATCCGGTGACGCTGCGCGTGAAGCACGTGGCGCCGCCGCAGGTGCTGGAGCTGCGCGCGGTGGCCGGGCTCTTCGACGATCGCCGCGACCTGGAGGAGCGGCTCATCCGCGAGGTGAACGCGGCGCTGCGGATGTTCGGGGCGAAGGCGCGGCCGGTGGAGTTCGACGAGCCGGCGCCGCCCTCCGATTCCGCACCAGGCCGCGCGTGAGCGACGCATCGCGCTCGAGGGGCGAGTCGCGCTCGCGGGGCGGACCGCGCGCCCCGCGCGATCGTCGTCACCCGGCGCCGACGGGCGCCGTCCGGAAGCACTCCGACTTGGCGCGCTCCAGCACGCGGGCGATGCGCAGGAGCCTTCGTTCCTCGAACGCCGGGGCCTGGAGCTGGACGCCCACGGGGAGCTCGCGGCCGTCGCGCTGCGCGAAGCCCGCCGGGAGGGAGACGCCGCAGATCCCCGCGATGTTCGTGTTCACCGTGTAGACATCGCAGAGGTACATGGCCAGCGGGTCGGCGAGCTCGCCGGCCTTGAACGCCGGGATCGGGCTGGTGGGACCGAGGATGGCGTCGCACCGCTCGAACGCCGCGTCGAACTCCCGCTTGATGAGCCGGCGCACGCGCAGGGCGCGGTCGTAGTAGGCGTCGTAGTAGCCCGAGCTGAGCACGTAGGTGCCCAGCATGATGCGCCGCTGCACCTCCTCGCCGAAGCCCTCGGCGCGGCTCCGCGCGTAGAGGTCGAAGAGCTCGTCGCCCGGGCGCGGCGCGGTGCGATGGCCGTAGCGGATGCCGTCGAAGCGGGCCAGGTTGGAGCTGGCCTCCGCGGGCGCGATCACGTAGTAGGTGCTGATCCCCACGTCGGTGAGCGGCAGTTCCACGGACACCACCTCGGCGCCGGCGGCGCGGTACGCGTCGAGCGCCTCCTCCACCACGCGGTTGACCTCGGGATCGTTGGCGTCGCTCAGGTACTCGCGCGGCACGCCGATGCGCAGCGACGCCGGCGCGTCGTCGAGGCCCTCCGTGAAGGATTCCGGCGGGCGCTCCGCGCTCGTCGAGTCGCGCGGATCGACGCCGCAGATCGTCTCCAGCAGGAGGGCCGCGTCGCGCACGGAACGGGCGAAGGGGCCGATCTGGTCCAGGCTCGAACCGAACGCCACCAGCCCGTAGCGGCTCACCCGGCCGTAGGTCGGCTTCAGCCCCACGCAGCCGCACAGTGCGGCCGGCTGGCGGATGGAGCCGCCGGTGTCCGATCCGAGCGCCACGGCGCAGAGATCCGCCGCCACGGCCGCGGCGCTGCCGCCGCTGGATCCTCCGGGCACGCGCGAGGGATCCCAGGGATTCGCCACCGCGCCCCAGGCGCAGTGCTCGGTGGAGGAGCCCATGGCGAACTCGTCGAGATTCGTCTTCCCCACGATCACGGCGCCGGCGCGGAGAAGGTGCTCCACCACCGTCGCGTCGAAGGGCGAGCGGTAGTGCTCGAGCATCTTCGAACTGCAGGG
>CAZSVT010000226.1:0-4114 GCA_964610365.1 uncultured Isosphaeraceae bacterium | reverse complement strand
ATCAGCGGCGCCGCCCGGTTGGCCATCGCGGCGTAGGTGTACGCGGAGATGTCCATCGCCTGCGTGAACACCTGGCGCGGCGTGGCGGTGAACGCGCCCTCGCGCAGCCAGTCCTTGTCCGCGAAGGCGATGGAATGGACCAGGAAGTCGAGCCGGCCGAAGTCGGCGCCGATCTTCGCGAAGACCCGGTCGAGATCGGCGTCGACGCCCGCGTCCATCGGCTCCATCCACGGCTGCTGGATGCCCAGCGCCTCGATCGCCTTGAGGACGCGACGCTGCATCTTCTCACCGGGAAGGTGGGTGAAGAGCAGTTCCGCTCCGTGCTGGCGCAGCCGCTGGGCGATGTGCCAGGCGTAGCTGTTGTCGTTGATGATGCCGACGACGAGTCCGCGCCGTCCCTGGAGGAGACTCATGCCCTGCGTGCCTGCGAAGGATTCATGCGGCCCAGCTTACGAGCCGCAGTTGGACTTGCCGGAGGCCCGCGAAAGGCCGAACGCCGCGATGTTCATCTCCTTGGTTCCGGAGTAGAGCGTCAGCGGGAAGGTGGCCAGGCCCTCGAACTCCGGGCGCGGCGTGACACGGACCTTCACATGGAGGGTGCCTTCCACCATCTCGCTCCCCACCAGCTCGGCCCGGAAGCTCTCGTGCTCCACAGCCGCGGCGATGATGGGCTCGCCCGGATCCTCCATGAGGATCTCCACCTCGGTGGGCTTGCCGGGCTCCATGCGGCCGAGATTGACGCTGTATTCCTTCAGCCGGAAGATCGGCTTGGGGATGGTCGACTCGTGTCGCACGCGCACCGGCAGGATCGGGCAGTCGTCGCGGTCGGAGACGATGATCCAGTAGGGCGGGATCTTGTCGCCGAACTTGGAGATGTCCCAGCGGACCAGGTAGCTCGAGCGGGGCTCGTCGCGCTCGGGATCGAAGCCGATGTACTCGGGCTTCTCACCCTGGATGTTGCAGATGCGGAAGGGCTTCTTGTCGATCGCCTCCACGAGCAGCCGACCCTTCTGCTCCTGTCCCTTGACGACATTGAGGTATCCCGGCGGAGCGCGGAGCGGATACGCCACCTCGCCCTTGAGCTCCAGCTCCAGCACGCGCGAATAGCCGTCCACCAGCACCTTGATGTTCGCCTTGCGCGGACCCGGGAGCGGCGCGCCGTCCAGCGCCGCCTGGAGCTCCGCGAACTCGCCCGGCTTGATCACCGAGTCGGCGAGGTCGTTGGTGGTGGTGCACTTGCAGCTCGGCTGCACCGCCAGGATGGTCAGCGGCGTGGTGCCGCGATTCCAGAGCTTGAACGAGCCCTTGCTCTCGCTCTTGGGCGTGATGAAGCCGAAGTCGAGAACCGGCGGTTCCGCCTGGATGGGCGGCGGGCCGTCGATCATCCCGTCCTCGCCCACGGGCGGCGCGGTCTGCGCCGGCGCGGCGGCCGGAGCCGCGGGCGCGGGAGTGGCCACCGGCCTGGTGGTGGGCATGGCGGCGGGACCGCCGGCGGGAGGCGTGGGCCGCGCCGAAGGCGTGCGTGATCGCGACGGCGCCACGGGCCCGGTCGGAACATCCTGTCCGGTGCCTTCCCTCACGGGCGCGCCACCGGCGGGCAGCCCGCCCGGCTTCGACGCCGGCGGCGCCGGAGGCGGAGTCTGCGAGGGCGGAGGTGCGGCCTGGGCAACAAGGAGGGCCAGGAAGGCGGGTCCGAGGGTGGTCAACATGTTGATGGCTCCGAAGATCGGCGAGTCTACTCCGGCCGCGGCCCTCCTTGGTCATGCCGCGGTCACAGGGGACGCGGGGCTGAGAACCGCGAGCGGCGCAAACCATGCCTCTCGGAGGGGGCGACCCGGCTATCTTGTTCGGCCCCTTCGAGGGCCGACATGAGCACCATCGCCCCCGCCACCACCGGACTCGCCGCCCTCACGCAATTCACCTGGGAACCCCAGCCCGCGGCGCAGGGGCTGGTGAACGACCTGGTGGAGACGCTCCTCACGCGCTGCCCGGAGGCGGAGCGGCTCAGCAACCGGATGCTGCGGGAATCCGGAACTCGATTCATCGACTGGGTCGACTCCATCGAGGCGCCGCGAACGCCCGAGCTCCGCGATCGGCTGCGCGCCACCGGCTGGGTCTCCCGGCCCATGGCGGGCGCGCCCGACTGCTGGATCAACGAGCGCGGCATCTTCCCGCGCGTGGCCCTCTCCGACGGTCCCGTTCTCAAGGTGGGGATCAAGGTGGAGTCCGTGGGCGATTTCGTGCAGGCCCACCGCCTCTTCAGTTCGCCGGTGATCGGCGAGGCGCTGGGGCAGTTCCGCGCCACCCGCGCCTGCCGCGGCGACGACGCCGAGGTGTGGGCCATCGAGCGGCACGGATGGCTGGGCTTCTCGCCGCCGGTCTTCGACCCGGTGAAGGCGGCGATGGCCGAGGCCCATCGCGACCGCCTGCGCCGCCGACGCCGCGACTTCCCCGAGGATGAGCTGGGCGTCCGTCTGCTCCACCAGCTGCTGGACGAGTCGATCGCCGACATCGGCCGCGACTGGACCTGCGACATCTTCTTCCGCTGCGAGCGCGAGCACTGGCAGCGCCGCAACCGCGCGGCGCAGGTGCAGTGGGCGCGCCAGGACCGGCTCGGACTGGGCTGGGCCAATCACGATCACCACACCTACCGGAGTTCGCGCGACAACTTCCCGTCGCTGGTGGCCACCTGGGAGAAGCTCGGCTTCGTCGCCCGCGAGCGCTTCTATGCCGGGCACGAGGCGGGCTGGGGCGCGCAGGTGATGGAGCATCCCGTGACCGGGATCACCACCTTCAACGATGTGGATCTCTCGCCCGAGGAGCTGATGGCCGACTTCTCGCACGCGCCGCTGGCGCCGCGCCGCGAACTCGGCACCGTGGGTCTCTGGTGCGCGCTCCACGGCGACAGCGTCCTCCAGGCGGGCATGCACCACCTCGAGGCGACCTTCGACTTCGATGTGCTGGTGGAGCAGCTCGATCGCGCCGAGGTGCGCACCATGGCGCCGTTCACCGCGTTCGCGTGGCTCCGCCAGGCCTTCACCGAGGGCGAGCGCTGGCCCGTGGCGGAGGAGCGGCTTCAACGCCTGCTCGAGCGCGGCCTGGTCACGCCCGCGCAGGCGGCGGTCTTCCGCCACGAAGGGGCGCTGGGAAGCCACCTGGAGAACCTGGAGCGCAACGACGGCTTCAAGGGCTTCAATCAGCAGGGCGTGAGCGACATCATCGCCCGGACCGATCCCCGTCAGCAGGCGGCGCTCGTCCTGGCCTGATCGCGGCGGACCGGTGCGCGGTCCCGGGTGTCGCCGGTACACTGTCCGCCCCCTGTTTCCCGCGGAGTCCGATCCGCCAACCCCGTTTCCAGCGGAGTCGCCCATGAAGTCGACCGACCTTCGGCCCGGCATGGCCATCAAGATGGATGGCAAGCTCTTCCAGATCACCGAGTACACCCATGTGACCCCGGGCAATCTCCGGGCGTTCGTGCAGGTGAAACTGCGCGATCTCAGCTCCGGCTCGCTCGTCGACAAGCGGCTGCGCTCCGGCGAGGAAGTGGAGCAGGTGGACCTCGATCGGCGACCGATGGAGTTCCTCTACGCCCAGGGCGACACCTTCGTCTTCATGGACAACGAGAACTACGAGCAGGCGGAGCTGACCAAGGAGTTCGTGGGCGACTTCCCGCTCTACATCAAGCCCAACAACACCGTGGTGGTCTGCTGGTGCGACGGCCGGCCGATGTCGATCGAGCTTCCCAGCAGCGTGGAGCTGGAGGTCACCGACACGCCGCCGGGCATCAAGGGCGCCACCGCCACGAACCAGCTCAAGGAAGCCACGCTGGAGACCGGACTCAAGACGCGCGTGCCGCCCTTCATCACCGTCGGCGAGAAGGTGAAGGTCAGCACCGCCGACGGCTCGTACCAGAGCCGCGCCTGAGCGGCGCCGCCGGAGCCGCCGCCTCCGCGTCGGCCTCGGCCGCCCTCGTTGAAGCCGCGATTGGGCACGACCGCGCGTCGGCTCCGGTGGCCCTCTCCGCCTCAGACAGTCACTCCGGTGACGCGGCGCGGCGCCGCGTCACCTCCGTCAACTCGGCGGAAGAGGGCCACCCTCGCCGACGCGCGGTGAC
>CAZSVT010000225.1:0-4122 GCA_964610365.1 uncultured Isosphaeraceae bacterium | reverse complement strand
TGGAACTCACCGGCGCGAACCCCTTCCGAGTGGCCGCGCACCGGCGCGTGGCGCGGGTGCTGGAGTCACTGCCCGAGGATGCGGCGGCCATCGTGGCCCGCGATCCGGAGGAGCTCACCGCGATCGAGGGGATCGGCGAGGGCAGCGCGAAGAAGATCGTGGAGTTCGTCAAGCACGGCCGCGTCAAGGAGCACGACGAGCTGCTCGGGGAGGTTCCCCCCGGACTCCCGGCGCTCCTGCGCATCCAGGGACTCGGGCCCAAGACCGTCCACATGCTCTGGAAGGACGCGGGAATCGTGGACCTCGCCGGGCTCCGCGCCGCGCTCGACGCAGGACACCTCGAGGGCCTCCCGCGCCTGGGGCCCAAGTCGATCGCCAACCTCCGCGAGTCCCTCGACTTCATGGAGCAATCGGGCGGGCGGGCGCGGCTCGGCGACGCGATGCCGGTGGCCGAGGCGATCGTGTCGATGCTCGCGTCGCTCCCGGGGGTGGAGAAGGCGGCGTTCGCCGGGAGCCTCCGCCGCGGCCGCGAGACGATCGGCGACCTCGACATCCTCGTGGCCGCCCGCACGCCGGCGCCCATCGCCCGGGCGTTCCAGGAGATGGGGCACGGACCCGGGGCGGCCGGCGCTCCCGGCGATCCGGCCCGCGCCGAGAGCGCCCGCCTGCCATCGGTCACCAAGGTGCTCGCCTCCGGCGAAACGCGCTCCTCGGTGCGGCTCTCCAACGGCATCCAGGCCGACCTGCGCGTGGTCCCGAAGGAGGCCTTCGGCGCCGCCCTCCTCTACTTCACCGGGAGCAAGGAGCACAATGTGCGCCTGCGGGAGCGGGCCATCGCGCAGGGCATGCACCTGAACGAATACGGCCTCTTCCCCGACGACGGCAAGCCCGCGCCGCAGGATCGCGGGGTGAAGCCGATCGCGTCCAGGACCGAGGAGGAGATCTACGAGCGCCTCGGCCTTCCGTGGATCCCGCCGGAACTGCGCGAGGATCGCGGCGAGATGACCGGAACGATTCCGCCCGATCTCATCTCGATCGACGACATCCGCGCGGAACTCCACGCCCACACCAGCGCCAGCGACGGCTCGCTCTCCATCGCCGAGCTGATCCGCGCCGCGAAGGATCGCGGGTTCCACACCATCGCGGTCACCGATCACAGCCGCTCCAGCGTCCAGGCCAACGGCCTCGACGAGCGTCGCCTGCGCCGCCACATCGAGGCGATCCGCGAGGCGGCGGAGAAGATCGGCGGCATCCAGGTGCTCGCGGGCAGCGAGGTGGACATCCACGCCGACGGCTCGCTCGACTACGAGGACGAGATCCTCGCCCTGCTCGACATCGTGATCGCCAGTCCGCACGCGGCGCTTCGACAGGATCCGGCGAAGGCCACGGCGCGGCTGATCGCGGCGGTGCGCCATCCGCTGGTCCACATCATCGGCCACCCGACGGGCCGGATCATCAACGGGCGCCCGGGCCTGGAGCCGGACATGGCCGCGGTCATCGCCGCTGCCGCGGAGTGCGGCACCGCGCTTGAAGTGAACGCCCACTCCATGCGGCTCGACCTGCGCGATGTCCATGTGCGCATGGCGGTCGACGCCGGCGTGCCGATCGCCATCGATTGCGATGTGCACGGTCGCGAGGACTTCGACCAGCTCCGCTACGGCGTGATGACCTCCCGTCGCGGCTGGCTCACCCGTTCCCTCTGCGTCAACGCCTGGGACGCGCAGAGGCTCCGGGCGTGGCTGCGGGCGAAACGCGAGGGAACGGCCGGCAGGAAGGGCGCTGCACCCACCGAGCGCGAGGCGCCCGCGCGCACGAGGACCGCCGCGAAACCGAAGAGGGTCAAGCCCTCCGGACGGGAAGGCGGCGCTAGTGATGGAGGTCGCGGGCCACGCCGCGGTTCACGCGGTCGACGGGCATGAGCAGGAGCGCGATCGACTCCGAGAGTCTCCGCGCCAGCCGCTCGGAGGTGGCCATGTGCCGCTCGAGACCGGCGCGAATCGTCCCCGCGTCGGTGCCCGCCGAGCGAAGTTCCGCGTCGCAGAGCTCGATCTCCTTGAGCACGATCGCCCGGTCCCACTCGAAGTGGTACTGGAAGCCGTAGCTCGTCAGGCCGACGCCGTAGGCCTGCACCTTGCAGCGCTCGCTCGACGCCAGGATGCGAGCCCCGGGAGGCGGCGCGGCCACTTCGTCGAAGTGCCAGCAGAACTGCGTGCTCGTCCACGCGATGCCTGCCAGCAGAGGATCCTCGCGCCCCACCGGGGAGAGCCGCAGGTCGAACCAGCCCACCTCCGGCGTGGACGACTTGCGCACCTCGCCGCCCAGCGCCTGGGCCAGGAGCTGCGCCCCGAGACAGAGCCCGACCACCGGAATCCCCGCGCCGTGGGCGTCGCGCAGGAACGAGGTTTCCACGGCCAGCCACGGCTCCTGGCCATACGCCGACTGCGGGCCGCCGCAGCTCACCACGCCAGTCACGCCGTCCAGGTCGGACGGAAGCGCGTCGCCGCGATCGGCGCGGATCACCCGCAGGCGGTGGCCAAAGTCGCGCAGCGTCCGCGCCAGGATGCCGGCGCCGAAGTTCGGAGAATGTTCCACGATCACGATCGACATGGTGGGCGAAGCGTAGCATGCCGCGCGATGGGGATCCGGGGATGAACACTGCGGATGGATGCGGCGCCGCGGGCGGGCGCGGCGCGGCGGCACGCGTCGGTGCGGCCGGGCGCGCGGCGGCCGAGCGGCGGCGCAGGTCCGCGCGCAGCGGCGAGGACGCGGCGGCGGCGCACCTGGAGTCGCTGGGCTTCGGGCTCCTCGCCCGCAATCTCCGCATCGGGCGCCACGAGATCGACATCCTCGCCACGGATCCGGAGTCGCGCGAGGTGGTCATCGTGGAGGTCAAGAGCCGGGCACGCACCGGCGAGCGGCCGGAGGATCGGGTCGATCATGCCAAGCGGCGCAGCCTCTCCATGGCGGCGGAGCTGCTGAGCCTTCGCCGCGATCTGCGCGGCGCCTCCTTCCGCTTCGATGTCATCGCCGTCTCGGAGGGGCCGGGCGGAGCGGAGATCGTCCACTGGCGGCGAGCCTTCGCCGCGGACGAGGGGTGACGCCGCGCGGGCGGCCTCGAGCGCGGCCTTGCGCCTCCCGGCGCCGACGAGCGCCGCGTCCGCTCACTCCAGGTATCGCTGCAGGGCGATGTCCAGCAGGCGGATCCGCATCTGGTCGATGTCGTCGGAGATCCAGCGGCTGCGCAGGGCCTCGAAGTACTTGATCTGCTCCTGGATCCGGCGCTGGTTCTGGAGCTGGTTGCGGATCTTGAGCTGCACATCCGGATCGAAGAGCGAGCGGACCGGCGGCTGGTCGATCGCGAGGACGCAGACCCAGTAGGTGGCCGCGCCCAGCGCGAACGGCTCGCTGACCTGGCCGGTCGCAAGGCCCTTGAGCTTCTCGCGCACCTCGGGTCGGAGATCCTTGAGTCCGTCGATGCCCTTGTCCCCCAGCTTCTCGGTGAGCCAGACGCCGTCGTCCTTCAGCTTCAGGGCCTGGGCCACCTCGCTGAAGGTCTTCCCGGCGGCGAAGAGGGCCTTCACCTCCTCGATCGCGGCCTTCTGGTCGTCCGTGAGCAGCAGGATGCGCCCGATGGTGATCGTCGCCCCCGGCATGTAGGACTCGCGGGCCTTGTCATAGGCGCGCTCGATGTCCCTCCAGGTCACGATCGTGCGCGGCTCGATGCGCTTGCGGATGAGGTCCTGCGCCAGCGCCTCGTTCTTGCGGCGCTCGATGAACTCCTCCACGCTCATGTCGAACTGTTCCTGCAGGCTGGCGGTGGCGCCGGTGTAGGTGCCGCCGCGCGACGCGATCTCCTGCTCCTGGAGCTGCCGGAGCCAGGCGAAGAGACCGTCGCGAGCCTCGGGTGGAATGCTGCTCTCCGCCTCCGAGATGATGAGGCGGTTGTTGACCTCTTCCTCGAAGCGCTCGGAGACGAGCCGGATCATCTCGCGCCGGGCGGCGCCGCGATCGGTGGCCTTGCCGAGCTGGATGAGACGGTCGGACATGCCGCGCAGGAAGTCGTCGGCGTAGATCGCCTTGCCGTTGATCTGGCCCACCAGGGCGTCGACCGGCCACGGGCGC
>CAZSVT010000224.1:0-4139 GCA_964610365.1 uncultured Isosphaeraceae bacterium | reverse complement strand
GAAGCAGGCGTGCGGCTGCGGATGGCTGTACGCATCCGACGCCAGCGACGACGCGCCGGTGACCGGATCGGAGATCCAGTGACCCTGCGCCGGACCGGAGAGGCCGTAGGCCCACGACAGGCCGGTGTTGAACCACTGCGGGCTGTTGGGGGCCGCCACCTGGTGGAGGAGCATCCAGGCGATCTCGTCATAGAAGGCCTGCGCGTCCTTGGCGGAGCTGAAGTAGCCGTGCGTCTCGCCCCAGTGGCGCCAGCAGCCGGCCAGCCGGTGCACCACCTGGCGGACCGAGCGCTCCGGACCGAGCACCGGCGAGCCGTCGGCGTTGCGGCGCGGCGCGCCCGAGGCGTCGGTCTGCGGCACGCCCGCCTTGCGGAAGTACTTGCTCACCACGATGTCGGTGGCGAGCTGGCTCCACGACGCGGGAATCTGCGCGTCGTTCATCTCGAAGACCACCGAACCGTCGGCGTTGGAGATGCGACTCTGGCGGGTCGCCCACTCGACGGTGCCGAAGACGTCCTTGCCGGCCTGGGTGAAGCGTCGTGCGATTCTCATGGCCTGTCTCTTCCGTGATGGGGAAACGAATCGGAGCCGCGCCGCGAAGCCGTTCGCGGGCGGAGCGGGAGATGAACGAACCTCACTCTGAACGGTCGAGCCCGTCGACGCGGGGAAGCGTGAGACCGGACTGGTCCTGGTACTTCCCGCCCTTGTCGGCATAACTGATGGCGCAGACGCGGTCGGCCTTGAGGAAGATCATCTGGGCGATCCCCTCGTTGGCGTAGATCTTCGCCGGCAGCGGCGTGGTGTTGGAGATCTCGATGGTGACGCGTCCGCGCCACTCCGGCTCCAGCGGCGTCACATTGACGATAATGCCGCAGCGCGCGTAGGTACTCTTGCCCACGCAGATCGCCAGCACATCGCGCGGGATGTCGAAGACCTCGATGGTCTCCGCCAGCGCGAAGGAGTTCGGCGGGATGATCACGTGATCGCGACCCGTGTCGCGCGTGTCGATGGTGAGGAAGAGATCGTTCGTGAAGCGCTTCGGATCCACCACCGCCACGCCGCCGCTGGTGGCGTTGGTGAAGATCTTGAAGCGGGTGCCCACGCGCACGTCGTAGCCGTAGCTGGAGACGCCGTAGCTGACGATGCCCGGGCGCCGCTCGTTCTCGGCGAAGGGCTCGATGGAGACGAGCTCTCGAATCTGCGTGTCACAGAGGACGGTCATCATTCGACTCCCGGCGGGGCGATGGGATCGCCGCGCACCGATTCCGCGTGCTCACCGCGAAAGGCGCCTCGTGGGGCCACCCGAACACATTCCGAACTTTTGGTTCCGCACCGCCAGAACCCACCATGCCTCGCCCAGGTGGCCGGCCTTGCCGTGGTGTGCGGTGCACGAGTGCACTCCCATGCCACGATGTTGTCGGCGATCCGGAGTTGGCGGGGCCAAGATACCCCTACGGATTGTGGACGCAAGACCCAGAACCACGAAATCTTGTGTGAATTGAGCATCCGGTTTGCAAACCGTTCCGATTCCGCTGCTTGCGGTCTTCGCCGCGGCGGGACCGGGGAGCGGCCCTCGAAGTCGCGGCGTGGACAGGCTGTCGGCAGGGCGGCTGCTACCCTCGCGCGCGATGTCCTCGACGGTCACGAACGGGGCGCTCACCGAAGCGCAGCGGCGCGCCGTCGACCATGTGGACGGCGCGATGCTGGTGCTCGCCGGGCCCGGTTCCGGCAAGACGCGCGTGATCACGCGGCGCATCGCACGGCTCATTTCGCTCGGCATTCCCGCGTGGCAGATCCTGGCGCTCACCTTCACGAACAAGGCCGCCGGCGAGATGCGCTCGCGCGTGGACGCCCTGGTGCCGGCGGAGACGCCGGGCCGTCGCGGGCTGGTGGTGACCACCTTCCACACCTTCGCGGCCACCATCCTGCGGCACCACGCGGAGGCCGCGGGACTGCGCCCCGGCTTCGTGATCCACGACACCGCCGATCAGCGCGAAGCGATGAAGCGGGCCATCGCCGACGCCGGCGTCCCCGGGCGCTGGACGCCGGCCGGCGCGCTCTCGGAGGTGAGCCGGCTGAAGAACGCGCTCCTCTCGCCGGAGGACGCGGCGGGGCAGGGTGACTTCAGGGCCCGGGCGATCGCCCGGATCTACGAGGGCTATCAGCGGGAACTCGCGGCTTCCAACGCGGTGGACTTCGACGACCTGCTCCTGGTGCTGGCCCGGCTGCTGCGCGGAAACCAGGAGGTGCGGCGGGCGCTGGTGGAGCGGTTCCGCTACCTGATGGTGGACGAGTACCAGGACACGAATCACGCCCAGTTCGTGATCGCGCGGCACATCGCCGAGCACGGGAACATCATGGTCGTCGGCGATCCGGATCAGTCGATCTACGGGTGGCGCGGCGCGGATCTTCGGAACATCCTGGAGTTCGAGGAGGCCTTTCCCGGCGCGGTGGTGGTTCCGCTCGGCGAGAACTTCCGCTCCACCGGGCACATCGTGGCGGCCGCCGGCGGACTCATCCGGCACAACCGGCGCCGTCGCCACAAGGACCTCACCACCTCGCTGGGCGACGGCGCCAGGCCCGCAATCCTCCGCTGCGTCGACGAGCATCACGAGGCGGAGGAAATCGTCCGCCGACTTCGCGCCGCGGAGCGGGAAGGGCTGCCGTGGCGCGGCATGGCGGTGCTCTACCGCATCAACGCCCTGAGCCGCGTGATGGAGGAGGCGCTGCGCCGGGAGTCGATTCCCTACCAGGTGGTGCGCGGCACGGCCTTCTTCGAGCGCCGCGAGATCAAGGACGCGCTCGCCTACCTGCGGCTCGTCTCCAATCCATCGGACGAGCTGAGCCTTCGTCGCATCATCAACGTTCCCGCGCGCGGCCTGGGGGACGCCAGCCTGGAACGACTGGAGGCGGCGGCGCGGCAGCGCGGCGTGCCCGTCTCGGAGGTGCTCGAATCGGCGGCGGGCGCCGGTCTCACGGCCCGCGCCGCCAAGGGCGCCACGGAGCTGGGGTCGAAGTTCCGGCGCTGGCGCGAGCTCGCGGCGCAGGCGGATGCGTCGGCGCTGCAGGACCTGGTGGCCGCGGTGCTCGACGAGAGCGGACTGCGGGCGATGGCGGCGGCCGCGACCGACGCTGATCCCGAGGGCGAGGATCGGGCCGCGAATCTCCTGGAACTGGAGAACGCCGCGAGCGACTTCCTGGAGGAGCGCTTCGCCGAGGGCGATCTGCTCGACGCGTCGGACCGGGCGCGGGCGCTTGCGCCGCAGACCGAGTCAGGGCCGGGCGGCGATCTCCTGCGCGGCTCGTCGCCGGAGTCCTCGCTCGAGTCGTCGCCGGGCTCACCGCCCGGTTCGCGGCCCGATGCACCGCCCGCTGCGGATGCGCCGCGACGATCGGCGCTCGACGCGCTCCGCGCCTGGCTGGAGAGCGTGGCGCTGGTGGCGGACGCGGATGCGCTCGATCCCGAGCGCGGCGCGGTGACCCTCATGACGCTCCATGCCGCCAAGGGCCTGGAGTATCCACTCGTGGCGATCCTGGGACTGGAGGAGGGAACGCTGCCGCACTCGCGCGCCCTCGAGAATCCGGAAGAGGCGGAGGAAGAGCGTCGACTCTGCTTCGTGGGCATGACCCGCGCCGAACGCACGCTCATCATGGCGCACTCGGCCTCGCGGCTGGTCCACGGCATTCGACAGCCATGCATCGAGAGCCGCTTCCTGCGCGAGATCCCCGCCGAGCACGCGGACCGGATCGACCTCGCCGGGGAGGCGATGGGACGAGGTGCGTTGTCCGCGTCCGGCTCCTTCGACGAGCGCGTCTTCCGCGTCGATCGGAGCGAGGATTGGCATGGCGCGGGTTCCTCGCGAGGCGACGGCCGCGGGCGCGGAAGCGCCGCCGGTCCCTGGCGTGGCGCGGCCGGCGGAAGGGCGTCGTCGGGCGCCGCCGGAAGCCAGGGGTCGCTCGCCGGGATGAAGGTGGGCACCACGGTCCGTCACCCGATCTTCGGGATCGGCCGGGTGCTGGAGCTCCTGCCGCGGGCGATCCTGATGGACGTCCACCTGCCGGGGCTGGACGGCCTGGAGGCCATTCGCAGGATCCGGTCCGACCGAGCCACGGCGGCCATCCCCATCATCGCGCTGACC
>CAZSVT010000223.1:0-4152 GCA_964610365.1 uncultured Isosphaeraceae bacterium | reverse complement strand
CCTCCCGATGGCGCCGCTCGAGCCCGCGCAGGTACGCCTCGGCGGCGTCGAGGTACTGGTCGGAGGAGAAGAGCAGCGTCACGTTGACGGGGACGCCGCGATAGATGAGCTCCTCGATGGCCGGCAGACCTTCCGGCGTGCCCGGAACCTTGATGAACAGGTTCGGCCGCGCCGCCTTGGCGAAGAGCGAGACCGCCTGCTTGATGGTGCCCTGCGTGTCGTTGGCCAGGGTGGGGCTCACCTCGAGGCTCACCCATCCGTCGACGCCGCCGGTGCGCTCATGGACCGGCTTGAAGAGGTCGGCCGCCTGGCGCAGGTCGGTGATCGCCAGCTCGAAGAAGAGATCCTCGTCCTCCAGCCCCTTGGCCACGAGCTCGCGGATCTGCTCGTCGTAGTCGCGCGACGCGGCGATCGACTTCTCGAAGATCGTGGGATTGCTGGTGAGGCCCACCACCGAGTACTCCTGGATGTACCGCTCCAGCGTGCCGCTGGTCAGGAGCCGCCGGGAGATGTTGTCCAGCCAGATGCTCTGGCCGGCGATCGACAGGAGTGCGGTGGGCTTCATGCGGCCGAGTATAACCCCGGCACCGCCCAGCCCAACCACGGAGCACCGCATGCCCAGCCCCGCCACGCCCATCTCCGGAACTCCGTTCACCCCGAGCACCGCGCCGGCGCCGGGAGCGGAGCTCGACCGCCTGCCCGCGTTCGAGACGCTCCGCGAACGGGCCGCGGCGCTCGGTTCCGTGCACCTGCGCGACCTCTTCCGGGCCGATCCGGCGCGCGGCTCCACGATGTCCACCGAGGCGCTGGGCATCCATCTCGACTGGTCGAAGAACCTGATCGACGCGCCGACCTGGGCCCAGCTCCACGCGCTGCTGCAGGCTCGCGGATTTCGAGCCCGGCGCACCGCGATGTTCTCGGGCGAGAAGATCAACATCACCGAGCAGCGGGCGGTCCTGCACACGGCGCTGCGGGCCCCGCGCGGCCGGCGCGTGATGGTGGACGGCGTCGACGTGGTGCCGCTGGTCCACGAGGTGCTCGACCGGATGGGCGTCTTCGCCGAGTCCGTGCGGAGCGGCGCCTGGAAGGGCCACACCGGGAAGCGCATCCGCCATGTGATCAACATCGGCATCGGCGGCAGCGACCTCGGCCCCGCCATGGCCTACGACGCGCTGCGCACCTACGCCACGAGCGAGCTCGACGGCCGCTTCGTGAGCAACATCGACGCCAACGACTTCGTGGAGAAGACGCGCGGGATCGATCCCGCCGAGACGCTCTTCATCATCTCCAGCAAGACCTTCACCACGCTCGAGACGATGACGAACGCGCGCACCGCGCGCGAGTGGAGCCTGAGGGCGTTCGGCGGCGACGCGAAGGCGGTGGCCAGGCACTTCGTCGCGGTCTCGACCAACGCGAAGGAGGTCTCGGCGTTCGGCATCGACACCGCGAACATGTTCGGCTTCTGGGATTGGGTGGGCGGGCGATACTCGATGGACTCGGCGATCGGCCTCTCCACGATGATCGCGCTCGGCCGCGATCGGTTCGAGGAGATGCTCGCGGGTTTCCGCGCCATGGACGAGCACTTCCTGGAGGCGCCGGAGACCTCGAACCTGCCGGTGACGCTGGCGCTCGTGGGATTCTGGAACAACACCATCCTCGGCGCGGAGACGGTGGCCATCCTGCCGTACTGCCAGTACCTGGACCGCTTCAGCGCGTACCTCCAGCAGCTGGAGATGGAGAGCAACGGCAAGCACCGCACGCTCGCCGGCCAGCGCGTGTCGTGGCCGACATGCCCCGTCATCTGGGGGCAGCCCGGAACGAACGGTCAGCACGCCTTCTATCAGATGATCCACCAGGGAACGAGGCGGGTGCCGTGCGACTTCATCGCCTTCGCGCAGCCGCTCCATCCGCTCGGCGACCATCACGACCTGCTGAACGCGAACGTCTTCGCGCAGACGCAGGCGCTGGCGTTCGGACAGACGATCGAGGAGATCCAGGCCGAGGGCGTGCCCGCCTGGCTCGCGCCCCACAAGGAGATGGAGGGCAATCGCCCGTCGAACACCATCCTCTGCGATCGGCTCACGCCGTCGATGCTCGGCAAGCTGGTGGCCCTCTACGAGCACAAGGTCTTCACCCAGGGCGTGCTCTGGGGCATCAACAGCTTCGACCAGTGGGGCGTCGAGCTCGGCAAGGTGCTGGCGAAGCGCGTGGCGCCGATGCTGGCGAAGGGCGCCGCGATCCCGCCCACCGTGGACTCGAGCACGCGGGCGCTGGTGGAGCGCTACCGCGCCTGGCGCGACCGCTGACTCGACTCGGGGATTCGAGGTCCCCTGCCCGCGGTGCGGCGCCGCTCCGGCGCCGGCGGCGATTCGAAGGCTCCGTGTCGAAGTGATCGCGTCCGCCGGCGCTCAGCGCACCAGGGCGGCCGAGCTCGTCCGCAGCTTCGCGGCGCACTCCAGCACGATCCGCGCCGCCTCGGTGATCTCCTCGTCGCTGGTGAACCGACTGAGGCTGAATCGAAGCGAGCCGTGGGCGATGTCGGGAGGGACATTCATCGCGCGGAGGATCGGCGACGCTTCGAGCGATCCCGACGAACACGCCGATCCGGCGCTGGCGGCGACGCCGCGCTCCGAGAGGAGGAGCAGCATGGCCTCCGCCTCCAGCCGGGGGAAGCCGATGTTCGTGGTATTCCAGATGCGCGCGGCGCCCGCGCCGTTGACGCACGCGTCGGGCGCCGCGTCCAGCAGGAGCGACTCGAGCCGATCACGACGACGGGCCACCGCCGCGGGATTCGCGGGATCGTCGATCCAGGTCCTGGCGGCCGTGGCCGCCGCGCCGAAGCCCATGATGGCCGGGACGTTCTCCGTGCCGCCGCGCCGCTTCCGCTCCTGCGGACCGCCGACCACGAGATGGCCCATCCGCACCCCCTGGCGGACCACGATGGCGCCGATGCCCTTGGGGCCGTGGAACTTGTGCGGAGCGAAGCTGAAGAGGTCCACCGGCTCGGCGGTGAGATCGGTGGGCATGCGACCCGCCCACTGCGTCCCGTCGCAGTGGAAGCGCACCTCGTGCTCGCGGCAGAGCCGCGCGATCTCCCGCCACGGCTGGATGACGCCGGTCTCGTTGTTCGCCGCCATCACGCTCACCAGCGCGATCTGCCGGGCGCGCTCGCGCAGGATCCGGCGCAGGGCGTCCGCGTCGACCACGCCGTCGCCGGAGTTCGGAAGCCAGAGCACTTCCGTGCCGCGGGCCGCGAGCTGCTGCGCCAGTTCGCGCACGGCGCTGTGTTCCAGGCGCGTGGTGACCAGCACGCCGCGATCCCTCTGGGAGGCCAGCGAGCCCACGATGGCCAGGTTCGAGCCCTCGGTTCCGCCGGAGGTGAAGACGATGTCCCGGGGAGGCGCCCCCACCAGCGCGCCCACCTGCTCGCGGGCCAGCTCCACGCGCTGCTTCGCTTCGTTGCCGGCGCGATGGATACTGGAGGGATTGCCCCAGATCGCTTCCAGGCCTACGCGCATCGCCGCGATCACCTCGGGAAGGGGCTGGGTGGTGGCGTTGTTGTCCAGGTAGATCAGGCGCACGGGACGGAGGGCCCTCTGGGGCGGTGCCGACACGCCATGCTAGTGGGCGGCGGCGCCCCCCCCCCCCCCCAACCGGGCCCCCAGTGACCCCCCCCCCCCCCCCCCGCGGGCATCGCCGCGCCCCGCACGGAGGCCAGGCAGGGAATGCCCGTGCCCTCGCCGCTGAACTCCTGCGTCCAGAGAATGGAGCCCCGCCAGGGGTCGAGACAGTAGGTGTAGCCGCTGACGGAGACGATCAATCGATCGCCGTCCAGCAGGAGCGCCACGAACCCGGAGCCCTTCGGCGGCTTGGTGCGCCAGACCTGCGTGCCGTCGTAGCGGTCGATGGCGAAGACGCGCCCGTTGAAGGAGACGAAGACCAGGTCCTCCAGGTTCCGCAGCGCGGGCGCCGGGTCCGCGCCGGCGTTCTGGCTCTCGGGCTGGCGATCGCTCGTGCTCACGGCTCAGGCGCCTGCGATGGGCGTGGGGGGCGGCCGGTTCGCCGACCGCCCCCTCGTCCTCTTCATGCGGATGACAGGAATCGAACCTGCACGGGTGTTACCCCACAAGAACCTGAATCTTGCGCGTCTGC
>CAZSVT010000222.1:0-4184 GCA_964610365.1 uncultured Isosphaeraceae bacterium | reverse complement strand
GCTCCACTTCCCGCACTCGCTGGGGCTCCTGTATTCGGCGTTCACCTACTACACGGGCTTCAAGGTCAATTCCGGCGAGTACAAGGTGATGGGCCTGGCGCCGTACGGCGATCCCGCGGCGGCCCGGACGTACGCCGACCTCATCCTGCGCGAGGTGATGGATCTCAAGGACGACGGCTCCTTCCGCCTCAACCAGAAGTACTTCAACTACTGCACCGGGCTCACGATGACCAACGGAGCCTTCGACGACCTCTTCGGCGGCCCGCCGCGCAAGCCCGACAAGGAACTCCTGGTGCAGCGCCACATGGACCTGGCGGCGGCGGTGCAGATCGTCACCGAGGAGACGATGCTGCGGCTGGCGCGCTCGCTGTCGAAGGAGTACGACTGCCCGAACCTCTGCATGGCCGGCGGCGTGGCCCTCAACTGCGTGGCCAACGGGAAGATCCTGCGCGAACGGCCGTTCAGGAACCTGTGGATCCAGCCCGCCGCGGGCGACGCCGGCGGCGCGCTGGGGGCGGCGCTGGCGGCGTACCACGGCTACGCGGACCAGCCGCGCACGGTGTCGAAGTCGCTCGACGCGATGCAGGGCAGCTACCTCGGTCCGCGCTTCGAGCAGGCGGAGGTGGAGCGACGGTTGAAGGCCGCGGGCGCCCGGTTCGAGGTGCTGAACGACGACGCGCTGATCTCGCGCACGGTGGACGCGCTGGCGTCGGAGAAGGCGGTGGGCTGGGCCCAGGGGCGCATGGAGTTCGGCCCGCGGGCGCTCGGGGCGCGATCGATCCTGGGCGATCCGCGCAGCCCCACCATGCAGAAGACGCTCAACCTGCGCGTGAAGTACCGCGAGAGCTTCCGGCCCTTCGCCCCCAGCGTCCTCCGCGAGCGCGTGCGCGACTACTTCGAGATGGACGACGACAGCCCGTACATGCTGCTCGTCGCCGACGTGGTGAAGTCGCGGCGCATCCCCATGAGCGAGGCGCAGGCGAAGCTCTTCGGCATCGAGAAGCTCAACGTGCCGCGGAGCGATGTACCCGCGATCACCCACGTGGACTACTCGGCGCGCGTGCAGACGGTGCACCGCGAGACCAACCCGCGCTACCACCGGCTGCTGACGGAATTCGACCGCCGGACCGGCTGCCCGGTGCTGGTGAACACCAGCTTCAATGTCCGCGGCGAGCCCATCGTCTGCACGCCGGAGGACGCCTTCCGCTGCTTCATGGGCTGCGAGATCGAGGCCCTGGTGGTGGAGAACTGCTTCCTCCGCAAGGAGGATCAGGATCCGGCCCTCAAGCTGGATTACAAGGGCGCGTTCGAACTCGACTGACGCGGCGGCGGTGACGCCCCGGAGCGCCGGCGTCGCCGACGCGCGCCTCCGCCACCTTCGATGAGGCGGATGACGCCGAGGATGGCGTAGAACACGAGGCTCGCTCCTTTCGGGATCGACCGGGCGCCGCCCGGACGACCACGGGGCCCGGACGCGGTGCCGTACGCCTCGGCACCGCGGAAGCGTAGGCGGCGGCCCGCGTCGGCTACGCTTCCTCCGACGATGTGCGGCATCTGCGGCTGGCTGCAGTGGGATCATCCGCCGGACGAGGGCGTGGTCCGGACCATGAGCGATGCGCTGCTCCACCGCGGCCCGGACGCGGGCGGGGTGAAGGCGCTGGGACCCGTGGTCCTCGGTCATCGGCGCCTCTCGATCATCGACCTCGCCGCCACGAACGACCAGCCGCTGGTGGATCACGAGGGCGTGGCGTTTTTTTCGTTGAACTGCGAGATCTACAACTTCCAGCGCGTGAAGAGCGAGCTGGCCGGGCTCGGCCATCGCTTCCGCACCCAGGGCGACACGGAGGTGATCCTCGAGGCGTGGAAGCGCTGGGGGCCCGCGTGCCTCGAGCGCCTGGAAGGCATGTTCGCGTTCGCGCTCTGGGATGTGCCCGGGCAGCGGCTCTTCCTGGCGCGGGATCGACTGGGCGAGAAGCCGCTCTTCTGGGCCGAACTCCCCGGCGGCGCGCGCGGCGCCGATCGCGGGGGCTCCGGAGGGCATGGCAGCGCGGGCGCGGCGCGCGGCATCATCTGGGGCAGCGAGCCGAAGGCGCTGCTCGCGCATCCGGACTTCCCGCGCACGATCGATCCGCTCGGCCTGGGCGACTTCCTCTCGCTCAACTACTCGGTGGGCGATCGGACGCTCCTCTCCGCGATGCGCCGCCTCCCCGCCGCGCACGCCATGATGATCGAGCGGAGCGGGCCGCCGCGGATCTGGCGGTACTGGGATCTGGCCGCGGCCTTCCGCGCCAAGCGCGAGGTCCGGAGCGCGGCGCAGGAGCGCGCGGCGGCGGACGAACTCGCCGAGCGCATCGACCTGGTGGTGAAGGACCGGATGATCAGCGATGTGCCGCTGGGCGCCTTCCTCTCCGGCGGCGTCGACAGCTCCACGATCGTGGCGGCCATGGCCCGCGGCGGCGACCCTTCTCGCGTGAAGACCTTCACCATCGGCTTCGAGGAGAAGGGCTTCGACGAGGTGGCCGAGGCCCGCGAGGTGGCCACCCTCCTGGGCGTGGATCACCGCGACCGCACGCAGCGCGCCGACGCCGAGAGCGTGCTCCAGGCATTGACCACCGCGGCGGACGAGCCCCTGGCCGACTCGAGCTGCATGCCCACCTGGTTCCTGGCCCAGTTCACCCGCGAGTTCGTCACGGTGAGCCTTTCGGGCGACGGTGGAGACGAGCTCTTCGCCGGCTACGAAACCTACTCGGCCGATGCCCTGCAGCGCCGGGCGCGCTTCATCCCGCGGCCGCTGCTCGGCGCCCTGCGCTGGGGCGCGGAGCACCTGCTCCCCACCACGCACGGCAAGGTGAGCCTCGACTACAAGCTGCGGCAGTTCCTGGCCGGCGCGTCGCTCCCCTTCCGCCGCGCCCACTGGTGGTGGCGGACCATCTTCGGCCCCGACTCCATGCGGGCGCTCCTGCGAGCGGACCATGCGGCCGCGGTCACTCCCGAGCACGGCTTCGCCGAGTTCGATCGCCACTTCGCCGAGGTCGACGGGTGCCACTGGCTCGACCAGGCGTCGTTCGTGGACATCAAGACCTGGATGTGCGACGACATCCTGGTGAAGGTGGACCGCGCCGCCATGGCCCACTCGCTGGAGAGCCGGGCGCCGTTCCTCGACTCGGGGCTGGTGGAGTTCGCGGCCTCGCTGCCGCCGGATCTCAAGATGCGCGGGCGACGCAAGAAGCACCTGCTCAAGGAGAGCCAGCGAGGACGGCTCCCCGCCGAGGTCCTCGATCGGCGCAAGAAGGGCTTCAACGCCCCCGTGAGTTCATGGTTCGACGGCACGCTCTCCTCGTTCGTGGCCGATGCCCTGGCGGAGCCCGCGCTGCGCGAGTGGTTCGAGCCGCGCTCGATCGACACCCTGGTGCGCGAGCACCGCGAGCGCACGCGCGATCACGGACTGCGGCTGCTCTCGCTCGTCACCTTCTCCATCTGGCTCAGGCGGCTGCGGGAGCCTCCGCGGGCCTCGGCGGCGCGAGCGCCGAGCGACGCGCGATCGCTCGCCATGCCTGCACCAGGCCGATGACGATCGCGGCGGAGAGCAGCGGGTCGAGGGCGTCGGTGTAGCGGAAGATCACCGTCGCCGAGATCGAGATCAGGACGATCGATCCCCAGACCATCAGGCCGAGCGCCCCGAGCAGCCTCGTGCCCGGCGAGACGGCGAGGCGCGACGCGAGGCCCGCGCGCCCGTCGACGCGGCGGCCCGACCACGGCACCAGCGCGATCCCCAGCAGCGTGGCCGCGCAGGCGAGCGTGGCGAAGAGGCGCGGCCGATCGTCCACCGGATGGCGCAGGCGCTCCCAGATCAAGTTGCGGTTCCATCGCTCGGGGAGCCGGGGCGGTTCGAGCCAGCCCTCGAAGAGGGCGCGGGACGGCGGCGAGAGCGCCTGCACGCACTTGGCGCAGCCCTCGCCCGCCTGTCGGAGACCGGGGAGGAACGCGGCGCCGCGACCGAACCAGTGCGCGGATCCCAGGACATTCGCCGCCGCGTGCTGCGCGTAGTCGCCGGGACGATGGAGGATGGCGTCGAGCGCGAGGTCCTTGAGAAGGCGCTCCTGCGCCGCGTCCCAGTCCACATCCGACGCCGGATGTTCTCGCAGCCACTCGGCCAGCTCCGGGAGGAGCGTCTGGTAGAGGAG
>CAZSVT010000221.1:0-4204 GCA_964610365.1 uncultured Isosphaeraceae bacterium | reverse complement strand
GCGCGATCGGCATCATCGCGTGCTTCGAGGGGTTCACCTGCGGACCCGGTGCGGCCGGGGTGGGACGGGCCGCCACCAGCGCCTTCGTGGCCAGTTTCATCGCCATCATCGCCATCAACCTGGTCCTCGCCCAGTTCCTCAACACCATCGCCCGGCTCCTCTATCCTGATCCGAGTTCGCTCATCGGGTGATCGGGCGGATCCGCGGCCCGGCGGGTCGCGGACTGGACGGCGGCCGGCGCACCCGGCCTGTTCGAGGATCGGCGGCCAGGGATGATCTCCTCCATCGCACTCTCGTGGCTCCTGCTGCAGGGCGCCGCGCCGCCTCCGGGAGACGGCGGTGGCGGCGGCGCGCCTCCGCCTCCGGCCGGGCGACCTCCGCAGGGCGCGCTCCAGCGCAGCAATCCCAAGTGCTACGAGGTGACCTGGGAACTGCTCATCAACGTGGTGCCGCAGAGCAAGACCGATCCGTCGCCGCTCAAGCTGGAGGACGCATCGTTCTTCTTCCCGCTGGTGCCGCTCTCCACCTTCAGCCGCACCCACATCGATTCGCTGCGGCTCACGCTCGACCGCAACAACCGGCCGGATCCGAGGGCCGGCGGCGCCGCCCGCCTGGATCGCTCCGCCGCCGGCGGCGTGACCATCGCCGTGCTTCCGATCGGCGCCGCGAACGGTCAGCTCCTCCGCGCCACCATGACCTTCACGGCGGTGGCCTGGCGCAGCGACCTGGACGACGCGGCGGCCGCGACGGTGCCCTGGCCCGCCGAATGGGCGGAGGAGGCGCGACCCTGGCTCGCCCCGCAGCGCTTCGTGGAGTCCGACGATCCGCGCTTCGCCGCGTTCGTGGACCGGACGATGGGGAACAAGCTCCGCTACACGCCGGTCTTCGTGGCGGCCAAGCAGCTCATCCGCGCCACCATCGCCGCGTTCCGGGGCGTCGATGGACGGGGCGTGGAGATCGGGCGCCACAACCAGGTGCGCGGGCTGCGGCTGGTGGGCGCCGCCGCGGCCATGCAGGCCGAGCAGGGCACGGCGGCGGACGTGGTCTGCGCCTGCGTGGCGGTGCTCAGGGCCGCGGGGATTCCGGCCCGACCGGTCATCGGCGTCGACGAGGCGCCCGTCACCAACAACCGGGCGGTCAGGACCACCTTCGTCATCTGGGGCGAGTTCTTCCTTCCCGGTTCGGGGTGGGTCCCCTTCGATCCGGCGCTCATGCGCGGCTCCAACAACGGCGGCGCCCCGCCCGATCGCGCCTGGACCGGCCTCGGCCGGATCAAGGAGCTCAACACGCGGGTCCCGCTCTCCTACTTCTTCCTCCCGCCCCGCGCCGACGCCAGCTGCATCCAGTTCCCCGGCGCCTGGGGTTGGGTGGCGCGAGGCACGCTCACGGACGGCGTCGCGTTCGACTCGGTCCGATTCCAGATGGTGTCGCGACCGCTGCCGGCCGACCTTCGATGAGACCATGCGGCGTTCCCGGACTGCACGCGCACGATCGAGCGAACTCCGATTGTGCCGTGGGCTGCGTCGTGTAGAGTTGCCTACCGTGCCCGACCGGAGGAAGGGCACCTCCAGCGCCGTCGTCACTCCACGGATGAGGAACCCCCGCATGCGACCACTCTGCGCCTGCATCGCCGCCCTGCTCGTGTCGTGCTTCCTCATGGCGGCGCCGGCGCACGGGCAGGTGATGATGGCGGAGATCCGCATCGACGACGGAACCGCGGGCAACGATGATCCGGCCGAGTACTTCGAACTCCGCGGCCAGCCCGGGACCTCCATCAGCGATCTCACCTACGTGGTGCTCGGGCGACGGCCGATCCAGACGATCTCCGGCATCCCGTACTGGGGCGCGGGTGTCATCGTGGGTCTGCTCAAGTTCCCCTCCGGCGCCGTCATCGGCGCCAACGGCCGCTACACGGTCCGCCAGGTGGGCACGCCGATGTACCAGGGGCTCTCGGCGAACCTCACCACCCTGCTCGACTTCGAGGACGACGCGACGCAGACGCACCTGCTGGTGCGCAACTTCGACTTCGGCATCTTCGACGACGGCACGGATCCGCAGGTCGGCTTCTCGCCGGTTCCCTACGACCTCGACCTGGACAACGACGGTGCGCTCGACATCACTCCCTGGCAGGAGGTGGTCGACGGCCTCTCCTTCCTCGAGTCCACCACCTTCGACTCGGAGAACCGCGCCTACGCGGTGCAGCGCGTCGGCCCCGCGCAATGGGGCATCCCCTCGCATGCCTGGCGCTGCGCGAACAACCAGAACTGGCGCCTCGGCACGCAGGCGTTCGGCCTGCGCACCATCGGCTCCCAGCAGGTGACGGCGCCTTCCGCCGAGCCCTTCGACGGCGCGAACCCCTACGACAAGGTCGTCCTCGGCGTGGGCGAGGTGGGCTCGGCGATGCGGATCAAGATGACCGTCTACGCGGACATGGAGGATCCATCCCACACGCTCAGCGTGCTCATCGACGGCGTGCTGGTGGGAACGGTGGCCGGCGGACTCCCGGCGTGCGGCAGCGGCACCATCACCGTCACGGCGCCGATGGACCTGGTCAACCAGACGCTCTGCCGGTACAACGGCAACCTGCCGCTGCAGATCATCCCCTCGGGGAGCGTGGCCGCCTGCGCCGGATCCTCCTGCCAGGTGACGCTCCTCTTCGAGGCGCCCGAACTGACGCCCGGCGACAGCCCGCAGCTCTTCAACGCCCAGTGCGGCTGCGCGTGCGACTACCCGCGCGGCGTCGTCGACGTGGTCTTCGTCGTCGACACCTCCGAGTCGATGGCCGACGAGGCGGCCGCGCTCTGCTCGGCCATTCCCGACGTCATCAACGCCATCTCGAACCAGGGCGCGCTCGTCAATCCGATGGTCCTGGGCATCACCGAGACGCCGGGGGGCGACTTCGGCTGCCTCACCTCGTCGGTGGCGGCGACGCTGGGCATGTTCGTCCCGGATTCGACGGGCATTCCGATCCGTCTCCTCGACCATCCCGAGAGCTGGGGTGACGCCGCCGCGGTGGTGGCGTGGAACTACGGCTGGACCACGGGGGCCGCGCGGCTGGTGGTCACCATCAGCGACGAGGCGCCGTTCGAAGGCAGCGGCATCCTGGGCAACGAGTGCGATCTCGCCGACGCGGACAGCATCGCCAACGCGATCGCCGTGGCGAACGCCAGGGGCGTGGCCGTCTCCACCCTGGTCGGCACCGGGGCCATCGACTGCGTCGTGGATCTCGCCACCGCGCTCGCGCAGGGCACGGGCGGAGGCACCGCGGTCACCACGCTCCCGTCCAGCGAGATCGCGGCGATCGTGGCCGACTTCATCCTGGACGCCACCAGCGCCGGCTGCGGTTCGTGCCGGGGCGACCTCAACTTCGACGGCGTGGTGGACGCCGAGGACAACGCCCTCTTCGACTGCCTGCGAGGCCACACCTGCCGCGACGTGAACAACGACGGCGTGGCGGGCACGGCGGCCGATCGCGCCCTCACCCAGGCGGCCCACGTCTGCGCAGCGATCGATTTCTGCGGCATCACCACCCAGTCGTGCCTGGTGGAGCACGTGACGCCGGGATGCATGGACGCGGCCTGCTGCAACCTCGTCTGCGGCACCGATCCCTTCTGCTGCGAGACGGGCTGGGACGGATCGTGCGTGGTGCTGGCCGTGCAGCTCTGCGGCTTGGTGACCGCAGCCGGCTTGATCTCGAGCTCGATCACCGCCGAGACGGCCGGGTAGCTGAAGCCGTCGTGCCGGCTGGCGACCGGGGCAACGGGCTCGTGCTCCGACGTGCCCGTGTTCGGCTTCGCCTGGCGCGGCGCCTGGTCGCTCCCGACCCCGGGAGCCTGGTTCACCTCGGTGCCGGCGTCGTACAGCTCGACGAGGCTGGTCCGGTTGCCCATCGTCGCCCGGCCACCCTTGTCGAACAGCGGGATGCCGCCGTCCTTCGGCGCGAAGAACAGGTCGTTCGATTGCACAAACATGGCGGCGAAGCCGAGCCGATCGCCGGGCTTGGCCGTCACGGTGAAGGACTGGCCGGGCACGAACATGCCGGCCATGGTCAAATCCTTGCGCGCCTTCATCTGTTCGAGCAGCGGCTCGAAGTTTCCGTCCTCGGCCAGCCGCTCCAGCGCCTCGTTGGCGTGCTTACCGGGAGCGAACAGCACGTTGGCGTTAGGACCGACGACGAACGCGCCGGGCGCGATCGGTACGTTGG
>CAZSVT010000220.1:0-4204 GCA_964610365.1 uncultured Isosphaeraceae bacterium | reverse complement strand
GGGGGCGCGTCCTGCTGGACGCCATCTCGGGGTCCGGCACGAAGGACCGCGCCGGCGTGCTGGAGGCGGTCTCGGCGACGAAGGACTTCGACGGAGCGCTCGGTCGCTGGAGCTTCGACGCCAACGGGGACACCACGATCCGCGTCATGAGCGGTCAGGCCGTGCGCGGCGGCGACTTCGTCTTCGTGAAGAAGCTCGGCGGCTGAGCCCATGCCGATGGCGAGCGATGTGGGGATGAGTCCGGAGTTCGCCACCTTCCTGAACTACCTGGTGGTGGGGCTCGCCAACGGGATGATCATCGCGCTCATCGCCATCGGCTACACGATGGTGTACGGGATCATCGAGCTCATCAATTTCGCGCACGGGGACCTCTGCACGCTCGGGGCGTTCCTGGCTCTCACCCTCCTCGGGGCGCTGGGGATGGAGCAGTGGGAGGGCACCGCCGCCTGGGCCGGCGTGATCCTCCTGCTCGTGGGCGCCGCGGGCTTCTGCGCCGGATTGAACTGGTGCATCGACTGCGTGGCCTACCGGCCGCTGCGCCGCGCGCCGAAGCTGACGCTCCTGGTGACCGCCATCGGCGTGAGCTTCATCCTGGTGAACCTCGCGCTCTTCTGGGGCGGCCTTCCCATGGACGCCTTCGGCGGCGGCAACCAGGCGGCGGCGCCGAAGAACTTCCCCGGGCTCGTGCCGGCGTCGAACCTCCTCGGGGAGTCGTCGATGGTGACCATCACGCCGCGCGACCTGATGGTGGTGGGCGTGACGCTGCCGCTCATGGTGGCCCTCACCTGGCTGGTGCGCTTCACGCGCCTCGGCACCTCCATGCGCGCCGTGGCGCAGAACCCCGTGGCGGCGAGCCTCATGGGCATCGATGTCGACCGCGTGATCGGCGCCGCGTTCGTCATCGGCGGGGCGCTGGGCGGCTTCGGCATCGTGGTCTACGCGCTCTACAACGGCTCGATCAGCTTCCAGATGGGCTACCGCACCGGCATGGACGCCTTCACCGCGGCCGTGCTGGGCGGCATCGGCAGTCTCCCCGGCGCCGTGCTCGGCGGACTGCTCATCGGGCTGCTCCGCGCCTTCAGCGAGGGATACCTCGAGGCGCGGTGGACGCCGTCGGTGGTCTTCGCCGTCCTCATCCTGGTGCTCGTCTTCCGGCCGAGCGGCCTGCTGGGCGCGCGACTGCGGGAGAAGGTGTGACGGAGTCCACGCCATGAGCGCCGTCGCGACTCCCGCCCGCCGTCCCTGGCGGCGCCTCGACCTGTGGCTGCTGCTGCTGGCCGCGTGCATCCCGCTGCTCGACCGCTTCTGGCCCGCCATCGAGGGGCTCTGGTCGGCGGCGCCGTCGGGGCGGTCGCTCGATCTGGCGAGTCCGCTGCGCCAGGCGATCGTCTTCGCGATCCTGGCGCTGGGACTCAACATCGTCACCGGCTTCACCGGCATGCTGCACCTGGGCATGGCGGCCTTCATGGCCATCGGCGCGTACGCCTACGCCATCCTCACCTGCGACATCTACCCATTCCAGCTCTCGTTCTGGTCGGCGCTGGGGTGCACGGCGCTCGTGGGCGTCTTCGCCGGCGTCCTCCTCGGCGCGCCGACGATGTCCCTGCGCGGCGACTACCTGGCCATCGTCACGCTCGGATTCGGCGAGATCACCCAGGATGTGCTGAAGAACCTGGAGGAGATCACGCAGGGCACGCAGGGGATCAATCCGCTGCCGGGGCCCGTGATCGCCGGCTACGAGTTCAACAGCGAGGAGTCCACGCCCTGGTACTGGCTCTACCTGGGCTTCCTGGTGGTGGTGGTCGTGGCCTGCAGAAACCTGGAGCGGTCTCGACCGGGCCGCGCCTGGCTGGCGATCTGCGGCGACGAGCTGGCGGCACGCTGCATGGGGATCCCGGTGGTGCGCCTCAAGATGCTCGCGTTCGCGATCGGCGCCGCCATCGCCGCCGTCGCCGGCGCCCTCTGGGCGAGCATGTTCACCTCCACCGGCGAGCCCGCGAACTACGACTTCCAGGTGTCGATCCTGGCGCTCTGCATCGTGATCGTGGGCGGCATGGGCTCGATCACCGGCGTGCTGATCGGCGCGGTGGCGATGATCGGCTTCGCCAACCTGCTCCTGCCGCGGACCACCGGCTGGCTCCAGGAGGCCGGATGGGTGTCGCAGGCCAGCGTCTTCGGCAATCCGAACAACTGGAAGTACCTCGTCTTCGGGCTGGTGCTGGTGCTCATGATGCGGTTCCGGCCCGATGGACTGCTGCCGCGAGGCGCCGCCGGCGGCGGGGGCGGCGCGGCGATCCGACCGCGAGGTGCGCGGTGAGCGCGGCGGCGGCGACTCCCATCCTGGAGGTCGACCGGCTCACGATGCGCTTCGGCGGCATCGTGGCCAACTCCGAGGTCTCCTTCGCCGTCCGGACGGGCGAGATCTTCGCCATCATCGGCCCCAACGGCGCGGGCAAGACCACGCTCTTCAACGCCATCACCGGGATCTACCAGCCCACCGAGGGGCATGTCCGCTTCGAAGGGCATCCGGTGAGGCACCCGTACACCGCGGGCGTGGCGCTGCGCGCGGCCCTGGTCGGCGCCGCGACGGCGCTGGCGGCCACGATGGCCGTCCATGCCACGCCGCTCTGGGTGGCCACGATCGATCAGCACATGGTCTACGGCGAGCGCTTCCCGTGGCTCACCGCGCTGGGCACGCTCGGCCGCGAACTGCTCGGCACGCTGGGGGGCCTGGGCTGGCTGGTGCCGCTCGCGGGATTCGCCATCGGCGCCGGCGCGCACCAGGTGCTCTGGTTCAACGCCCGCCGCACGCCCGATCTGATCGCGCGCCACGGCATCGCCCGCACTTTCCAGAACATCCGTCTCTTCGGCGAGATGACGGTGCTCGACAATGTCCTCGTGGGCATGCACTCGCGGCTGCACACCGGATTCTGGAGCAGCCTCCTGCGGCTTCCCGCCTTCTTCACCGAGCGCCGCCTCGCCGAGGCGCGGGCGCTCGAACTGCTCCGCTTCGTGGGATTGCAGGCCCGTGCGGGCGAGGAGGCGCGGGCGCTTCCCTACGGCCTCCAGCGGCGCCTGGAGATCGCACGCGCGCTGGCGTCCGAACCGCGGCTCCTGCTCCTGGACGAACCGGCGGCGGGGATGAATCCCACGGAGACGGTGGAGCTCATGGAGCTCATCCGGCGGATCCGCACTTCCGGAGTCACCGTGGTGCTCATCGAGCACCACATGCGCGTGGTGATGGGCGTCAGCGACCGGATCGTGGTGCTCAACTTCGGCAAGCGGCTGGCCGAGGGAACGCCGGAGCAGATCCGCAACGATCCGCAGTGCATCGAGGCCTACCTCGGCCGGGAGGCGCTCGGATGAGTGCGCTCCTCTCCGTCCAGGGGTTGGTGGCCGGCTACGGCGCGGTGGAGGTGCTGCACGGCCTCTCGCTGGAGGTCAACGAGCGCGAGATCGTCTCGCTCATCGGCGCCAACGGCGCCGGCAAGAGCACCACGCTCATGTGCATCTCGCGCGTGAACCGCATCGCCTCGGGCGAGATCCGTTTCGACGGCCGTTCGCTGGTGGGAGTCCCGGCCGCGGAAGTGGTGGGCCTCGGTCTGGCGCAAGTCCCCGAGGGCCGGCGCATCTTTCCGCGCCTCACGGTGCTGGAGAACCTGCACATGGGCGCCTACCTGCGCCGCGACCGCGACGGGATCGCCCGCGACCTCTCCCATGTCTACGACCTCTTCCCGGTGCTCCGCGAACGCACCTCGCAGGCGGGCGGCACCCTCTCCGGGGGCGAGCAGCAGATGCTGGCCATCGGCCGCGCCCTGATGAGCCGGCCTCGCCTCCTCATGATGGACGAGCCGAGCATGGGGATCGCGCCGATCCTCGTCGCCCGCATCTTCGAGGCGGTCCGTCGTCTCAAGGAGGAGGGAATGACGATCCTCCTCGTGGAGCAGAACGCCCGCGCGGCGCTGCGGCTCTCCGATCGCGGCTATGTGCTGGAGACCGGGCGCGTGGTGGCGGCCGATCGCGCCGCGGCGCTCCTGGAGAATCCGCGCGTGCAGGAGGCCTACCTGGGCGAGTGACGCGGCGGCGTGCGCGCAGGTCCGCGCGTCGGCCCCGGCGGCCTGATTCGCGGCGGCGTGCGTGCCGCTCCGTGCGTCGGCCCCGGCAGCCCGCTCGCGTCGGACGCCTGCTCGGCTTCGCGTCGCCG
>CAZSVT010000219.1:0-4206 GCA_964610365.1 uncultured Isosphaeraceae bacterium | reverse complement strand
ATGCCGTGGGCATGGTCCACCGCGCGGGCGTGGTGCATTGCGACCTGAGCCCCGCGAACATCCTGGTGGACGACGAGGATCGTCCGCGACTGGTGGACTTCGGATCGGCGATGCACGCGGGGAGCTCGGCGCCTCCGCTGCGCACGATGCGCGGCACGCCGGGGTTCATGGCGCCCGAACAGGCCGACCCCGGCGCCGCCGCGGCGCCCGCGCTGGATGTCTATGCCCTGGGCGCGGTGCTCTTCTGGATGCTCACCGGCGTCAGCGCCAACGGCCGCGACGGCGCCGAGATCGACGGGCTGCTGCGCCGCCAGGGCGATCCGCGCGCCTGGCGCGCCGAGGCCCTGGCGCGCGCGGGGACGCCGCGCGGGCTGGCGCGGCTGGTGCGCTCCGCGATCGAACTCGATCCGGTGCGACGACCCCCGGACGCCTCGGCCCTCGCCAGGCGGATCGAGGCGTGGCTCGCCGAAGACGCGCGATCCCGTCTCCCCTGGCACGATCGGCTGGTGGCGTGGGGCCGTCGTCGACCGCGACTCGCCCTGGTCCTCACCGCGGGCGTGACCGCGCTGGCGACGCTGGGGGCGATGACGCTCATCCTGGAGCGCATCGAGGCGCCGGTGCCGGGCGTGGAGTACACGCTCATGGCGGCGCGCACCGACCGGGCGGTGGCCTACGGGATGAGCCGCTACGACCGTTCGCTGCGCGTGGAGCGCGACGAGGCGCGGGCCCTGCTCGGCCGCGTGCCCGCGATCCTGGGCACCATGCCCGGACCCGCGCCGGAGCTGCGCGAGTGGATGGCCGGGCCCTCCGGAACCCAGCTCGCCACGCTCCTCTCCGGCCTCCAGATCATCGCGGGGCGCCACGACGAATCGGCGCGCCTGGAGGCGGTGGCGCTGCGCGTGGCCCTGGCGGCGCTGCTGGTGGCGCAGGATCGGGATCCCATGCCGGTCCTCGCCAGCGGCGTCGACCTGGAGGCGATGCTCCCCGCCGACGATCCGCTGCGCGTGATGGCCGCCGGTCTGCGCCGCGCGGCGGTGGCGAACGCGGTGGCGGAGGGCTGGCGCACCGGGCGCGGCCGACCGGGACTTCCCTCCGCGGAGCAGGCGCTCGTGGAGCTCGACGCGTCGATCCGCGAGAACGCCGGCGATCAGCGGCGCGTCATCCGTCTCCTGCTGCGCGAGGCGCGCGATCGCCTGGCGGCGGCGATGGCCGGCTCGTCATCGCCGCGAGCAGCTTCAGCCGGATCGCCTGGAGCCGCTGCCGCGCCGCCCCGGCACTGATGCCCAGCATGGTGGCCACCTGTTCCCAACTGGCGCCGGCGAGTCGAGCCTGGAGGAGCGCGTGATCCTGTTCGGAGAGGCCGCCCATGGCACCGAGCACGGCGCCGTGCGTCCCGTCGTCGGGGAGCGGCTCGGCGTCGGCGTCGTCGAAGGGACGCGGACGCAGCGCGGGTCGATCGCGATGCCGCAGCCAGGTGACCCAGTCGCGCCAGCGGGAGGCGACGATCCGCCGTCCAACCACCTGGGCCATGCGGAGCGGACCGTCCTCCGAGCGGAACTCGACATGGCCCGAGGCCATCATCTGGTCCAGGCGCCGGCAGATGGTGGAGAAGACCTCGTCGGTGTCGAAGAGGGCGCGCGCCGAACCGGGAATCATGCGCGAGAGACGACGACGGATCACCGCCTTCTGGGCGATGAGCAGTCTCGCCACGGATTCACGATCCAGCGGCACTCCGGAGCCGTGCGTGGGGTCCATCGGATGTCCGCAGCGTACGCTGCGCCGGCGGTGCGGAGCGCATGAAGCATCGACGGACCAGTCGCCTGCTCGGCGCCGGGCTCATCGGCCTCGCCGTGATGCTGGCGCTCTGGCCGGCCCTCCGCGCCGGGTGGCGCGGCATCGCCGGTGCGTCCGCGTCGGACGGAAGCGCGGCGACGGCGCTGTCGATCGTGGCGGAGTCCCCCGACGAGCGCCACCTGCGGCTCCGCTTCGTTCGCCCCAACGGCGCCGTGGGTCACCTGGCGCTCGTCCGCGCGGACGCCGGGTCGGCGTGGCAGCCGGAATCGCAGCCCGGCGCGCCGGGCGTGCTCTTCGGCGACGGGTACCCGGTCTTCGCGACGCCTCGATTCCTCGCGGTCCACGGCCTGCCCGTGGCGGGGGCCATCCGCCCGCTGGACGCGTCGATCGCCCGGGAGACGGCCGACGACGTCACCGCGATCCAGTCCTGGGGCGGCGAAGTGGCGGTCTGTCTCTGGCGCAAGGGCAAGGTGGTGCGCCTGGCGCTCGCGGGATCGATCTTCGAGGCCCTGCGCGCGGCGGGAGGAGGCGACGCCTGCGGGCGGCTCCGATCGCTGATCGAGTCGGAGGATCCGGCGAAACCCCGGGCCGCGGCCTGCGCGGCGGCGATCGCCGCGTGCCCCGAGCTGCGCGACGCGGCGCTCCTGCGACTTCGGACGCTCTGCGAGCAGGGCGATGCACCGGCCTGTGATGTGCTCCTGGCGCGCGGCGGATCGGGCACCGAGCTCTGGCCCGAGATCGACGACTGCTGGCGCGCCATCGTGGACCTGAGCGATGCGGCCGCCGCGGCGCCGCGCTCACGCCCGCTGGAATGAGTAGATCGACCCCAGGCCGAGGATCCGCGTGAGTTCGTCGAGCGCCGCCCGACCGCTCCGCAGGCGCTGCGGATCCGCGAGCTCGGACGGCGCCAGCGACTCCGGGTAGGACCGCTCCACCCATGCCCGCAGCGCGGCGAGCTGCGCGGGCGTGGCGCGCATCGCGGGGTTCATCGCCTCGAGCTCGTCCGGCGAGAGCGGTACTCGAAGGCGCAGGCACGCGGGTCCTCCGCCGTTGCGCATGCTCTCACGGACATCCAGGACCACGGCGCGCTCGATGGGGACGGCGGGGTCGGCCACGAGGCGATCGAGGAGCGCCGAGGCGCCGGCGTGTTCGCGGCACTCGGAGGGCGCGATGAGCACCAGGCCGCCGGACGGCGCGGTCACCAGCTGGCTGTTGAAGAGGTAGGTCCTGACGGCGTCGTCGACGGAGAGTTCGTCCCGACGCACCTCCACCACGCGCAGCGATTCGCCCACGGCGCGCCGGAGGGCCTGGAGCACCGCCGCCTGGTCGAGGAAGGCGTCCTCGTGGACCAGCAGCAGCCGTTCGTGTCCCACCGCGATCACGTCGTTGTGGAAGACGCCGCGATCGATGGACGCGGGAAGCTGCTGCGCGAAGAGGGCGCGCGACGCGTCGAGACCATGCCTCCGCGCCACGGCGCGCGAGGCGTGCTCGTCCTGCCGCGCGGGGAAGCGGGCGGGCCGCGCGGCGCGCGGATCGACGGGGGCGCCGTAGACCAGCAGGTGGACCCCGGGGCGGAGGGAGGCGTCGGAGCCGGATCCGCCCACGAGCCGGGTGTGGTTGGCGGCGCCCTCGTCGCCGAAGGGGCCCGTCGAAGGCAGCGGATCGTGGATCTCGAAGCGGCGGCGGTCGGGGAACGCGGCGCGGAGGGCGGCCGCGGTGGTGGCCGGTTCGAGGCTGCGGTGGAACATCGACCGCAGGTTGGCGGGCGTGAAGTGGACGCGCCCGTCGGCGGCATCGACGGAGGGCGTGACGGTGGCGGCGTTCGCCGTCCACATGGCGCTGGCGCTGGAGACGGCGGCGAGCAGGGAGGCGTCGTCGCGCGCCACGCGCTCCACGATGGCTTCGTCCGTCCCGGAGTAGCCGAGCCGGCGCAGCGTGGGAAGGTGCGGTCGTTCGTGCGGCGGCAGCACTCCCTGCGGAACGCCCAGCGCCGCCAGCGCCTCCATCTTCGCCAGCCCCTGGAGCGCGGCCTGCCGAGGTCGGCTCGTGGACCCCTGGTTCGTGCCGCTGGCCACGTTGCCGAAGCTCAGTCCCGCGTAGTTGTGCGTGGGTCCGACGAGCCCGTCGAGATTCAGCTCCGGCACGCGCGGAAGTGTAACGGTGCGGCGCACCGTAGACTCCGCGCATGGCCAGGGCCCCATCAGGGACGAAGGGCACTCGCGGCGAGGAGCCGGATCGACCGGCGCGGGGGAAGGGTCGCGGACCGGACGACTCGATGCGCATCGTCGTCCTGCACGGGAAGGAGTCGTGGCTGCGGATCGCGCACACCCGCCAGCTCGTCGAGGCGCTGCGGGCCCGGTACGGCGAGGTGGATCGATTCGAATTCGACGGCGCGGCCGCGGGGCTCGCCGC
>CAZSVT010000218.1:965-4216 GCA_964610365.1 uncultured Isosphaeraceae bacterium | reverse complement strand
GAGGCGGTGCTGGCATGCATGCTGCTCCCGGTGCTGGCCCCATTCGCCGCGGGGAGCATCGACGAGATCATGGACGGGTGGATCCCCGGCTGGTCTCTGAGCGGCCCCGTCGTGAGGCCGGGGCGCTTCGGCTGGGGATATCGCCGCGCCAGCCTGCAGTCCCCGCGTCAGATCGCCGGTGCCGCATGGGACTCCGCACGACCCGTGGTTCAATGGGCACTGACCGGGTGGGCGTGCTCCGTGGCGACCTTCGTGGTGCTGCCGATCGTGCGCTCGCGGGCGAAGGTTCGATGGCTGCACATCCACCGCGCGGGCATCTACGGTCTGGGGATCGCTCCGGTGGTGGCAGCGCTCTGCTGGGCGGCCGACGCCCTCTGGTTGTTGCAACTGGACTCAGGTATCCGCTTCGAGTTCGGGGCTCACCACCGGGCGCTCCCGTGGGAGATCGGAATCGTCCCGGTGCTGCTCCTGGTCTGGTGGTGGTCGGCGTCGCGCTGGTACCTGCGCCTGGAGCGGCCGCTGCCCGTGGCGTTGAGCGTGACCGCGGTCGGCTCGGTGGCGGGTGGTGCGCTGCATGTCGTGCTGATGCCGACTGATCTCTGGCGGTGGCTCCTCCACGCCCCGTGGGTCTGATCCTCCCGGCCGCTACGATGGCCGCATGACCCTCTCCCGATCCGCGCCGGCGGCGCCCGGCGCGAGCGCCGCGCCGGGCATGACCGCGGCCGACATTCCCGCCTCCCTCGACGAGCGATCGCGGTCGCTGCTGGAGATGCTCTTCGAGTGCGATCCGGAGGCCGCGGTGCCGATGGCGGCGGAGGCTCGCCGACAGGCGGAGACGCTCGAACTCATCGCCAGCGAGAACCATGTCTCGCCCGCCGTGATGCACGCGATGGGCTCGTGGCTCACCAACAAGTACGCCGAGGGCTACCCGGGAAAGCGCTACTACGGCGGCTGCGAGTTCCACGACCAGATCGAGGATCTCGCCCGCGAGCGGGCGAAGAAGCTCTTCAAGTGCCGCTTCGCCAACGTGCAGCCCCACTGCGGCGCGAACGCCAACATCGCCGCCTTCATGGCGCTGTGCGATCCGGGCGACACGATCCTGTCGCTCCCGATCAAGAGCGGCGGCCACCTCTCGCACGGCCTGAAGGTCAACTTCAGCGGCACCTTCTACAAGGTGGTGGACTACGGCCTGCACCCGGAGACCGAGCGACTGGACTACGACGCCATCGAGCGCCTCGCCCGGGAGCACCGGCCGAAGATGATCATCTGCGGCTACTCGGCGTACAGCCGGGTCATCGACTTCGCGCGATTCCGCGCCATCGCCGACTCCGTGGGCGCGTTCCTCATGGCCGACATCGCCCACATCGCGGGGCTGGTGGCCACCGGCGTGCATCCGTCGCCCTTCCCGCACGCCCACGTGGTGACCACCACCACGCACAAGACGCTCCGCGGGCCGCGCGGCGGCCTCGTCCTCACCGACGACGAGGCGATGGCCACGAAGATCGATCGCAAGGTCTTCCCCGGAAGCCAGGGCGGTCCGCTCATGCACATCATCGCGGCCAAGGCGGTGGCCTTCGGCGAGGCGCTCAAGCCCGGATTCGCGCAGTACTGCCGGCAGGTGGTGGCGAACGCCAGGGCGCTCGCCGAGTCGCTGACGCAGAAGGGATACCGCCTCTGCACCGGCGGAACGGACAACCACCTCATGCTGGTGGACCTGCGGCCGCGCGACGCCGAGCTCACCGGCGCCGACGCGGAGAAGTGGCTCGAGCGCGCCGCGATCGTGGTGAACAAGAACGGCATCCCCAACGATCCGCGTCCACCCATGGTGACGAGCGGTCTGCGCCTCGGCACGCCGGCGCTCACCACGCGCGGACTCGGGGAGCGCGAGATGGTGCAGGTGGCCGGCTGGCTGGACCGCGTCATGGCGTCGCGCGGCGACGAAGCCACGGCGTCCGCGGTGCGCCACGAGATCCGCGACTTCTGCACACGCTTCCCGCTCCCGCACTGACGCGGTCGGCGGGGTACAGTCCCGCCCGATGGGCCACTGGCAGCCGCAGCCCGATCCCGCGTTCGCCGAGCGCCGCGCCGCGCTCCGCGCCGATGCGCCCGTCGAGGTCGATCGGCTGCTGCTGGTGGTGGTGGGCGCGCACCTGCGGGCGGAAGTGGGCGATCGTCCGCTCGCCGACCGGCTGGTGCGGCAGATCCGCGACTGGCAGTCGGAGTCGCTCGACGATCTCGACGAGCCGCTCCTGCCGCTGGTCTGCACCGACATGTGGTACCTTAACGAGCCGGCCCTCCTGGAACGGCCGGCGATCGTGATCGGCGAGCCGGGAGTCAACGCCGCCAGCGCCTTCTATGCGAACCGACTCCCGCGGGCGGTGATCGTCGACCACGCGTGGGAGATCCGGATGGATCCGGAGTTCGTCGATCCGCGCGTGGCCCTCTGGGGCGAGGGGCCGGCGCAGACCGAGGCGGCGGCCGACGAGTTCGCGCGCCGCTGGCTCGACGCCTACCTTCGCGCCGTCCACTTCAAGTAGCGCCGATTCGCGCCCGCGCCCGGGCGGGGGAGCGCTCGCCTCGAGCTCCGCGTCAGAGCCCGGCGATGCGGTCCGCGAGATCCTTCGCCGCCAGCGCCTGCACCACGCCGTCCAGGTCGCCCGCCAGCATCGCGTCGAGCCGGAAGGACGGATCGACGCGCTGGTCCGAGACCACGTTCTCCTTCCAGCGATAGGTGCGGATCTTCTCCGCACGATCGCCGGTGCCGATCATGGTGCGGCGCTGCTCGCGCCGCGCCTCGTGCGCCTCGCGCTCGCGGCGCTCGTGGACTCGGGCGCGGAGGAGCCGCCACGCCTTCTCGCGGTTCTGCGCCTGGCTGCGCGTCTCCTGCATGTGCACCTCGATGCCGGTCGGCTGGTGCACCAGGTGCACGGCCGTGGCCACCTTGTTCACGTTCTGGCCGCCGGGACCCTGCGCCGTGGTGAGGATCTCGCGCACTTCGGCGGCGTCCACCTCGCGGTCGATCTCCTCGGGCTCGGGCAGGACGGCGACGGTGGCGGTGGAGGTGTGCACGCGCCCCTGCGCCTCCGTGGCGGGCACGCGCTTCACCTGGTGGGTGCCGCCCTCGTACCCGAGCGCGCTCCAGACGCCTTCGCCGCGCACGCCCACGATGGCCCGCGTCACGCCGCCGGCGTCGCCGCCGGAGACCTCCAGCTCCTCGAAGCGCCAGCCGCGCCGCTGGGCGTAGCGGCGAT
>CAZSVT010000218.1:0-955 GCA_964610365.1 uncultured Isosphaeraceae bacterium | reverse complement strand
ACAAGGCGGGCCTCAGGGTCGGCCATCTCGGCCATCTCCAGCAGGTCGCCCGCCCAGAGCGCCGCCTCGTCGCCGCCCACCCCGGCGCGCACTTCCAGGATCACGCTGCCGATCGATCGATCGTCGGCGGTGACCAGTTCCAGCTCCAGTTCGCGGAGCAGCCGTTCCCGCTCCGACCGCAGCCTCGGGACCTCCTCCGACGCCAGGGCGGCGAGCTCGCGGTCTGCGCCCGCGGCGGCCGACTCGAACTCGCGGAGCTCCTCGCCCAGGCCGCGCCAGCGCCGATAGCGCTCCACGAGCGACTCGATCGCCGCGCGGCGGATCGATCGCGAACGCACCTGGCGGTGGTCTGCAAGGATCTCCGGATCGGCGAGCTCACGGGCGAGGCGGTCGTCCTCGGCCAGGAGCCCGTCCAGCGTGCGAAGGAGATTCGGCGAAGGATCGGTCAATGGGGGCACCGGTCGAGTCGGCGATCGCGCGCCATGGAAACGAAACAGCCGCGCTCGCAGGAGCGCGGCTGACGATCATCGGGCGAAACCCGGGCTACTTCTTCGCGGGCGCCTCGGCGCCCTTCTCCTTGCCCTTGAAGTATCCGCCGGCGAACTTGCGCTGGAATCGCTCCACGCGGCCGGCGGTGTCCACGAAGACCTTCTGGCCGGTGAAGAACGGATGGGAGCCGCTCCAGACCTCGACATGCAGTTCCGGCACCGTGGCGCCGACGGTCATGACCACCTGGCCTCGGTAGAAGACCTTGCAGTCGTGGTAGTACCTGGGATGCCCTTCCTTCTTCATCTCGATTCCTTCCTGGCCTTCGCCGGGCCGGGTCGCGGATCGTAGCCGAAAGGCCCGTGGGTGCCAAGGCTTCGATCTCCTCCGGACCGCTGCGGGACGCGGCTACGGAGCGGGCCGGACGGCCAGCACGCTGGTGGTGCAGTCGCGCAGCGTCTTCTCGGCG
>CAZSVT010000217.1:0-4223 GCA_964610365.1 uncultured Isosphaeraceae bacterium | reverse complement strand
ATCGATGTCGGCAGCAATCCCGCGGTCCCCGCGGGCACGACCACCGACCTCGACGGCAACGCACGGTTCGTCGACATCCCCACCGCGCCGGACGGCGGCAGCGGCACGGCGCCCATCGTGGACATGGGGGCCTACGAAGTGCAGCTTCCGCCGCCGCCCGCGTGCCCCGCCGATTTCAACGACGACGGCGCGATCGACGGCGACGACCTCGGCACGCTGCTGGGAAGCTGGGGCGCGTGCCCGGGCTGCTCGGCCGACTTCAACGGCGACGGCGTGGTGGACGGCGACGACCTCGGGACGCTGCTCGGCGCCTGGGGCGGGTGTCCGTAGGCGCCGGGAGCGGGCGCCGCGCATGTTCGAATCCGCCGAGATCGGTCACGCGATTCCGAAGGAGGAGTACGCGCGGCGGGAGCCGGCGCTCCGGGAGGCGCTTCTGGCCGCCCAGTACGATCTGCTCCGACGAGCGAAGACGCCGGTGGTGATCCTGGTGAACGGCGTGGACGGCGCCGGCAAGGGCGAGACCGTCAATCTCGTCAACGAGTGGATGGACCCGCGCCACATCCTGACGAGCGCCTTCGGCGCCCGCAGCGACGAAGAGCGCGCCCGTCCCGAGATGTGGCGCTTCTGGCGGGCGCTCCCGCCCCGGGGCCGGATCGGGATCCTCTTCGGATCCTGGTACACGGATCCGATCCTGGAGCGCGTGATGGGCCACGACAAGCGCGCCGTGTTCGAGCGCCGGCTCGAACGCATCCGCCACTTCGAGCACATGCTGGTGGCGGAAGGCACCGTGCTGGTGAAGCTCTGGTTCCATCTCTCGAAGAAGGCGCAGAAGAAGCGGCTCCGACGCCTCTCCGCGCACGCGAGCACGGCCTGGAAGGTGGCGCCCGACGACTGGGAGCGCTTCAAGCACTACGACGAATTCGTGGAGGTCTGCGAGGAAGCGCTGCGGCGCACGAGCACCGGCCACGGGCCCTGGAACATCATCGAGGGCGCGGATGCCCGCTACCGATCCCTCACGGCGGGAACGCTGATCCTGGAGGCGATGACGCAGGAGCTGGAGGGTCGACGCGCGGTGCCGGCCGCCGGCGCGGTGCCTCCGCGCCCGCCGCTGGACGGGCGAAACCTGCTGCGAGCGCTCCATGCGCGGCGACCGCAGGCGCCCACCGACGGCGATGAGCGGCTGAAGGATCTCCAGGCGCGGCTCAACGGGCTCATGCGCCACGAGGCCATGCGTCGGCGCTCCCTCGTCCTCGTCTTCGAGGGCATGGACGCGGCGGGGAAGGGGAGCACCATCCGACGGGTGACGCGCGCCATGGATGCCCGGTACTACCGCGTCGTTCCGGTGGCGGCGCCCAGCGACGAAGAGCGCGCCCAGCCGTACCTCTGGCGCTTCTGGCGCCACATCCCGCAGCTCGGGCACTGCGTGATCTTCGATCGCTCCTGGTACGGGCGCGTGCTGGTGGAGCGCGTGGAGGGCTTCTGCTCCGAGGCGGACTGGATGCGCGCCTACGAGGAGATCAACGACTTCGAGGCGCAGCTCGGCGAGGCCGGCGCGATCGTCGTCAAGTTCTGGCTCTCGGTGACGCTCGAGGAACAGCTCCGCCGCTTCCAGGCGCGCGACGCGACGCCGTTCAAGCGCTTCAAGCTCAGCGACGAGGATTGGCGCAACCGCGAGAAGTGGCCGGCGTACGAGCAGGCCGTCTGCGACATGGTGGAGCGCACCTCCACGACGCACGCGCCGTGGAACCTGATCGCGGCGGACGACAAGCTCTCGGCGCGGATCGAGGTGCTCGCCACGATCTGCGACGCCATCGAGGACCGGGTGAAGGGCCGCGGACGCGCGAAGCGGGAGTGACGAGTCCGTCGAATCCGACTCGCCTGGCGTCTCCGGGCAGCCATACACTCGCGGACTCATGAGCAGGACTTCATGTGCGGCGATCGTTCCGGCCCTCGCGCTGATGTTGCATTCGACGGCGGCGGGGCAGTTGATGGAGCCCTCGGCGCGGGATCCCTCCACCGCGGACGCGCCTGCCGCGAATGCACCCGCCGCGGATGCCTCCGCCACCGGTGCTTCCGCCGATGGAACTCCCGGCGGCACGGCTCCCGCTCCGGGGGCCCGCGCCGGCCTTCCGTCGTTTCGAGTCGGCGCGGGCGTGCTGGAGCAGTTCAATTCCTCGCTCGACAACGGGGGCCGCTACGGCGCCACCCGCGCCTACGCGACGGCCGGAGCGAATCTCCGGCTCTCGGAGACGCTCGACCTCCGGATCCCCGTCGGTTTCGAGTACAGCAACTACCGATTCCGCGGCGAAGGCGCCTTCGAGTCGGCGCCCTGGAGCGAGGTCTACTCCGTCGGATTCGCGCCGCGGCTCTCCGTGGTGCTCACGGAACAGTGGTCGATCACGGCGGGTCCGGTGATCGACTTCTCGGGCGAGCGCGGCGCCGACATCGGCGACTCCATCCAGTGGGGCGGTGTCGGCGCGGTGCGCTACGCGTTCGACCGCGAGCATGTGCTCGGGCTCGGGGTGCTCGTCCTGACGCAGTTCGAGGACGATCCGCTCGTCCTTCCTCTGCCGCTGGTGGACTGGAGCCTCGGCGACGGGTGGAGCATCAGCAATGTGCGAGGCCCCGAGGCCAATCCCTTCACCGGTCTCGAGGTGGTCAAGACGCTGGACGCCGGGTGGGAGGTGGCGGCAGGCGCCGCCTATGTGACGCGTCGCTTCCGGCTGAACAACACCGGCCCTGTTCCGGGAGGAATCGGCGGCGACAGCGATGTGCCGCTCTTCGCCCGTCTCACCTGCCGGCCGCATCCGGCGTTCCGCGTGGACCTGGTGGCGGGTGTCTCGGTCCTCAACCGCGTCACGCTGGACGATTCCTCGGGGAATCGCATCACGGCGAGCGACGCGGATCCGTCGCCGCTGCTCGGCCTCTTCGCGTCGCTGCGATTCTGAGTCGTTGTTGCGATTCCGAGTCGTGGCGTGCGCGCCCGAAGCCTGATCCGTGCCCGGGACGCTCGCGGCGGAGGGATCCGGCATCCACCATCGAAGGCCGCGCGGAAGTAGGCTGCAGGCACTGCTACGGCGACGATCGCAGCGACACCTCGTCGGCTCGCGCCCCTCGTCGCCCTGACCTTGGCAACGCGCGCCGGTCACGAGGCCTCCGACATGCACACCACCCGCACCGCTCTTGCAGCCGTGATCGCCACGGCCATCCTCTCCATCGGCGCCTCCGCCCAGCAGCCGCCCGCGGCCACACCCCCCGGCGGGGGCGGAACGCCCGGCTCCGCCAACTCGACGAGCCCGATCCCGGGCAACCAGCTCCCCGCGCCCGATCCGAAGTTCGGGGGCGTCATCAAGCAGAAAGCCTCCGACTCGACGGCGTGGTGGCCGCCGCGGATCGTGCCGCCGAAGGGCGCACCCAATGTGCTCCTCATCATGACCGACGACGACGGCTTCGGCTCGCCGAGCACCTTCGGCGGCGTGATCCCCACGCCCGCGCTCGACCGTCTCGCGAAGAGCGGACTTCGCTACACGAACTTCCACTCCACTTCGCTCTGCTCGCCCACCCGCGCGGCGCTCATCACGGGTCGCAACCATCACTCGGTGGGCTTCGGCGTGGTCGGCGAGATCGCCACCGGCTTTCCTGGCTACGACTCGATCATCCCGCTCGACAAGGGCACCGTCGGCACGATCCTGAGGGACAACGGCTACGCCACGGCGTGGTTCGGCAAGAACCACAACACGCCGTTCTTCGCGAACAGCCAGGCCGGACCATTCCGCCAGTGGCCCAACGGCATGGGCTTCGAATACTTCTACGGCTTCGTCGGCGGCGATGCCAGCCAGTGGCAGCCGAACCTCTTCCGCAACACCACGCCGATCTTCCCCTTCCAGGGCAACCCGACCTGGAACCTGGAGACGGCGATGGCCGACGAGGCCATCCAGTACATGAAGCAGTCGAAGGCGCTGGCGCCGGAGAAGCCCTTCTTCGTCTACTACGTGCCGGGCGCCGTGCATGCACCGCACCACCCGACGCCGGAGTGGATCAAGAAGATCAGCGACATGCACCTCTTCGACGACGGCTGGGAGAAGCTGCGCGAGACGATCTTCGCCAACCAGAAGCGGCTGGGCATCATGCCGGCCAACGCGCAGCTGACGCCGTGGCCGGACGGGCAGGAGTTCTACGGCGGCGCGAAGCTGCCGCGATGGGATTCGCTCGACTGGATGCAG
>CAZSVT010000216.1:0-4231 GCA_964610365.1 uncultured Isosphaeraceae bacterium | reverse complement strand
ACGCGTGCGGCGCCCGCGGCAGCGGCGGCGAGGGCCGCGCCGTCGACGGTGCCGCCCGCCGCGCGTCGCATCCTCCATCTCATCGGCAGCCTGCAGGCCGGCGGCGCCGAGCGCCAGGTGGTCTACACCCTGGAAGGGCTGCGACGGCGAGGCTTCGATCGCGCCGAGCTCATGGTGACCGAAGGGCTCGAGGGTCCCCTGGGTCACTACCGCGCCTCGCTCGAGCGCGCCGGCGTGCCGGTCTCGGTGGCCGGCGCCACGCTCGATCCGTCGTTCCACGCGGCGCTCGCGGCGCGGCCCGGTCTCGCCGACCGCATCCGATCGATCCCGTACGCGCTGCGGCCGCGCGTGAGCGACCTGGCGGGCGAACTCCTGGTCCGGCGGCCCGACATCCTCCATTGCTGGCTCGATCACACGAACCTCTGGGGCGGCGCCGCGGCGGCGCTGGTGGGCGTGCCTCGCATCATCCTCAGCACGCGCAACGTGAGCCCCGTGCACATGCCGCACCTCCGCGAGCCGTGGTTCGAGGAGTGGTACCGGGCGCTCGCGGCGATGCCGGGCGTGATCCTGGTGAACAACTCCCGCGCCGGCGCCGCCGACTACGCCGAGTGGCTCGGGCTCCCCGTGGAGCGCTTCCGGGTCGTCCTCAACGGCGTCGACTTCACCCACCTGCGCGTGGACCCGGCGGCGCGGGCCGGACTGCGCGCCTCGCTCGGTTTGCCGGAGGGCGCCCGGCTGCTGGTGGGCGTCTTCCGCATGGCCGACGAGAAGCAGCCGCAGGTCTTCGTCCGCGCCGCGGAGCGCGTGCTCGATCGCGTCGCCGACGCCCAGGTCCTGCTCGCGGGCACCGGGCGATTGGAGCGGGAGATCCGCCGGAGCATGCGGCGATCGCGCCACGCGCGGCGCCTGCACCACCTGGGGCGGCGCAGCGATGTGCCCGTGATCCTCGCGGAGGCCCATGCGTTCCTCCTCACCTCGAAGGCGGAGGGCACGCCCAATGTCCTGCTCGAAGCGCAGCACCTGGGTTGCCCGCCCGTCACCACCGCCGCGGGCGGCGCGGGTGACGCCGTGCAGGAGGGCGTCACGGGGTTCGTGCGGCCGATCGGCGACGAGGCGGGCCTCGCCGAGGCGGTGATCCGACTCTTCGAGGATTCCGCGCTGCGGGCGCGGATGTCGGAGGCGGGACCCGGGTGGGTGGCGTCGCGCTTCGGCCTGGAGCGCATGATCGACGAGACGATCGCCCTCTACGGGGACGACCGCGCCGACGGCGGCGCGCCGCTCAGCTAGCCAGTCGTCCCAGGATCTCGTGCCAGGCGCGCGTGCTGCGTTGGAGGCATTGCGCGTTGGGAAGCCAGCGGAGGAGGGGCGGCTGGGCGGGAAGCGGGGGCTGCTGATCGGTGGTGAACGGAATCGCGTCGAGGCCGCAGGCCTTCGCCATCGGGATGGCGCGCCACATGTGTCCGGCCTCGGTGGCGATGGCCACGCGCGTCCATCCGCGCTCCTTCGCGATCTCGGCGAGCACGCGCGTCTCGTCGCCCGTGGTCTGCACGAACGGCGAGATCACCAGGCGCGACGCGTCCACGCCCCGGCGCAGCGCCTCGTCGCGCAGATGATCGCCCTCGCGGCGCGGGTCGCCGGGAATCTGCGAACCGCAGCCCGAGAGCACGATCGTTCCGACGCGCCCCGCCTGGAAGAGTTCCATGGCCGCTTCGAAGCGCGGACCGGGCTGGAGATAGACCTCGCCGGAGCGCCGCCGCGAGACCACCGTGGCGCCGCCCAGCACCATCACCGCGTCCACCGGCTCCATCGTCTCGACCGGGCGGACCTCGTACGAGCGCTCCGCCCACGCCGTGAGGAGGTCGGCGGTGGGTCGGATCGAGGCGACATAGAGGATCAGGACGGCCAGCGCGCCAAGCGACCACGCTGCACGCTTTCCCCACGGTCCCTTCCGATTTCGCACGATGATGAAGAGAACGAGCGCCGCCAACGCAAGAGTAATGGACAAGCCTATGGGCATCACGAGATAGTCAACGGTTCTACGAAGCATGTTGAAGCCATCCCATCTCGTGTATGCTGCGCCTCATGCCCCCATCAACCACTTCGTTGCAGCATCGCCTCCAGGCGATGGTGAAGGAACTCTCCGAACTCCGTGCACTGCGCACCGCCCATGCCCGGCTGACCAGCGACTACGCGCACCTGGCGAAACTGGTGGCGAAGGCCACCGGCGCCACCGTCGGCCGCGCCCCCGGGCGGCCCCGCGGCTCGGGCGCCGGCGCCCGAACCGGCGCGGCGCGGCGCGGGAAGGGCGGCAAGCGCTTCCGGACCAGCGCGGCGGCGGTGCAGAAGCAGTATGCGGCGCTCGCGGCGAAGGCCGGCAAGGAATGGGTGACGAAGGACGCCCTCTGCAAGGCCGCAGGGTACAAGCCGGCGCAGGTGGTGGCGGCGTGGAAGCGCCTCATGGAGGGCTACACGGGCGCCGACGGCAAGGAAGTGAAGCCGATCCTCGAGAGCAACGGCAGTCGGGGCCTGAAGGGTCGCTACCGGCGCCGCTGACGCTCCAGGGCCACGCCTTCCAGCCAGGACCGCACGGATTCGGCGAGCACGGACTCCGCCTCCGGCAGGAGGTGCGCGCCCATGCCCTCGCCGTCGTAGACCGGCGCGCCGGTCTCCCGATGGCGTCGGCGCAGCGCCGGCATCACGTCGAAGAGCGGGATGTCCAGCGGGCGGACCACCTCCGTCAGGCGGCGCATCGGCAGCTCGGGATCCCAGTCGGTGCTGGTCCGCAGCGCCTCGGGCACCGAGGCCTTCGCCGTGGCTTCCTCCACGGTGAACGCCTGGTCGAGGGCCAGGATGGAGAGCGCCACGCCGTGCTCGCGGCAGAGATCGCGGATCGCCTCCAGCGCCTTCCCGGTGATGCGCCATGCGCCCTGCATGTACGCGCCGGACTGGCGCGACGGCTGGTAGAGCGGGGCCCAGGTATCGAGCGTGGAGTAGTCGATGGCCAGGCGCTCCCGGCGCTCCGCCAGGCCGTCGACGCCCACGGCGTCCAGGCGATCGCGCGCCGCCGAGAGCCGCATCGGATCGAGGACCGGCTCCAGGAGCTGCTTCCAGATCTCCAGTCGGCGCAGGGCAATGAGCCATGAGGCCGGTTCGTGCACGACGCCGTCCTCGTCCATGAACGGACGCTGCGTCATGCGCGCGTTGTAGCAGATGCCCGGATAGGCCCAGTTGTCGCGCGGATCGTTCCAGAGATAGACCTGCAGCACCACCGCGTCGGGTCGCAGTTCCGGCAGGAGCGATCGGAGCAGCATGAGCTCCTGCACGGTGCCGTAGCCCGAGACGCCGCACTCCCATCCGATCGCGTCGATACCACGCGCGCGCAGGGCGGCGATGGTGCGATCGCCCCAGCTCCGCGCATGCGAGAAGGAGTCGCCCACGAAGAGCACGCGGAAGGCGTCCGGCGAGGTCGGCTGCGGATCGGGGATCGGTCGGCAGCGCGCGCCGAAGCGCGTCCATCCGAGTCCGTCCGCCAGCACCAGCGTGGTCGGCGCGGGCGGCGGCGCCCGCCAGCGAAGGACCACCTCGACGGCCACGAGGAGGAGGAGGACCAGCAGCAGGCTCACGCCCGCGGAGGCGGCGCCGAGGAGCCAGCGTCGCCCGCGCGGCGCCGGAGGCGCCGGGTCGTTGGGCCCCGCGACCGCGTCGGCCTCGATGGCGCCCGTCGCGCCGCTCCCCGTCGCGCCGGTCGCAGCCACGGCCGAGCCGATCGCGGCGGACGCGCCCGGGCGCGCCGGCGAGGCGCCGGTGGCGCCCGTCGCCCGAAGGGCCGCGGCGTTCGCGGCGCTCCCGCGCAGCTGTCGCCACATGGCGCGGAGGGCCATGAACGCGGCGAAGAGGGCGATCACGATCGAGGTGATCCGCACGGGGAGCGTCAGCCCCATCGCGCTGTACCGATGGGCCCCGGTGCGCGGATCGGAGTTGTCGCCCGCGCTCAGCAGGATCACGCGATTCCAGTGGCTCCACGCGCCGGCGCCGCGGTCGCGGATCTCCGCGTGCAGGGAGCGCGCCTTGGGCATCTCCACGCCATCCTCGTAGAGGACGATGCCGCTGCGGATCGAGCGCTCGCCGTCGCCGAGGCCGAACCAGATGCCCGGATACGAGTAGGCGTGTCCGCCCCAGGGCTTGAACTTCGCCGGATCGAGCTCGATGCGCGAGGCGAGCACGCTTCGAT